>JAZSHO010000124.1:0-24169 GCA_045533345.1 Faecousia sp.
GAACCCCCGACCTACTGCTTAGAAGGCAGTTGCTCTATCCAGCTGAGCTACTGGCGCATTTCTATGGAGCGGGTGACGGGAATCGGACCCGCGTATCCAGCTTGGAAGGCTGGTGTTCTACCATTGAACTACACCCGCAGACCCTATGCATTGATTCAGCCATAGAATATTACCATGATTCTAACCAAATGTCAAGGGTTTCTTTCCAGAATCTCCGGGATTTTTTTGTAAATCACGTCTGCCACGGCTCCATCGGCACAGACGCAGACGTTGGGGAAGCTGTCCGCCAGGATGCCGTCGGCAGGACAGAAGGCATAGTCCGCCCCCTCCAGCATCAGCCGGTCATTTTCCGCGTCGCCCACGCAGACCAGGATTTTCCGGTCCAGCTGTTTCTGCAGGTCCCTGGCGGCCCGGATTTTGGAAACGCCCTTGGCGTGGACATCAATGATGCGGGTAGCCGCCCGAAATACCTCCACAGATTCTCCGAAGCGCTCCTTCAGCATAGCCTCCGCCGCATCCATCCGGGCGGTTTCCTCCGCTGTGGAGTCGAACATGCTGGCCACGGTCACATCGTGAAAGGCTCCGTAAATAGAGAATTTCAAAAACGGACCCAAATCGTCCTCCGGCTGAGCGGCGGCGTGGGTGCAGTTATTGTGGACGCTGTAAGCGTCCCAGGCGGGATTTTCTGTGAAGCGGTAGTGGGCATCCACGCCCTGCAGTTCCACCGTCAAATCCGGGAACAGCGCCATGCACTCCCGGAGGGTCTTCCCCTGGTCCAGGGGGATTTCATACAGCAGGCTCAGCTCTTTGGTATTGGGGTCGAACGCGCCGGAGCCGTTGTACAGAAGCACCGGAACATTCACCGGCACCCGGTCAAGGAAGGCCCGGGCCATGGGCACGGAGCGGCCCGTATTGACGGTAAAGGCGCCGCCGTTTTCCGTAAAGTAACGGATGGCTTCCAGATTCCGCTCCGGGATGGTGGAATCCGGTGCCGTCAAGGTCCGGTCATAGTCCACCGTCAGTAAAATATCAGAAAAATCCGGCATGGTGATTTCCTCTCTATTCTCCAAAAACGTTGTCATCCCGAGCGGAATGAAATGAAGTCGAGGGATCTTCGCACTAAGTTTATGTTTGCAGTCACCTTGGTGCCAAGATCCTTCGACTCGCTTCGCTCGCTCAGGATGACAACTGCTTTTATTTCGTTTCGCGAAGCAAAGCCGTTTCTCACTCCACTCTAATTTCAACCCATCTTCTCCAATTTGGCGATGACTTCCTTGAAGTATTCCGGCAGATCCGCGAAAACCAGTACCGGGTGGCCGTCACGGGGATGCTGGAAGCAGAGGGCCCCCGCATGGAGGCACTGGCTGTCCTGGCCCAGCTCCGGTTTCTTCCGTCCGTAGACGATGTCCCCCAGAATGGGGTGACCAATGTGGGCCATATGGACGCGAATCTGGTGGGTGCGGCCCGTTTCCAGCTTACACCGGACATGGGTATAACCCCGGTACCGCTTCACCACTTCCCAGTGGGTGACGGCGGGCTTGGAATTGCGCTCAATGACGCACATTTTCTTACGGTCCGAGGGGTGCCGCCCGATGGGGGCATCCACAGTGCCGCTGTCCCCCCGGAAAGAGCCGCAGACGATGGCCTCGTAGGTCCGGGCCATGGTGTGGTCCTTCAGCTGGCTGGCCAGCATATTGTGGGCGAAGTCATTTTTTGCCACCGCCAGCAGGCCGGAGGTATCCTTGTCAATGCGGTGGACGATGCCGGGGCGCAGTTCCCCGTTGATGCCGCTTAAGTCATCGCCCATAGCGTAGAGCAATCCGTTGACCAGGGTATCGTCCTGGTGTCCGGCGGCGGGATGGACCACCAGTCCCTTTGGCTTGTTGATGACCAAAACGTCGTCATCCTCGTAGACGATGTCCAGGTGCATTTCGGTGGGCTGGATGTCCACAGGCTTTGCCTCGGGGATGGTGTAGTCGATGGCATCGCCGATATTCAGTTTGTCGTTTTTCTTACCGGGCTTGCCGTTGCGCTTCACCTGGCCCTCTTCAATGAGCTTCTGGGCGGCACTACGGCTTAAATTCTCGGCGCACCGGGCCAGGAAGGCATCCAATCGCTCCCCGGGAATGTCGGCATACAGAATCATAGTAACTCCTCAAAAACGAATGTCATTGCGAGGAGCCGTCCGAAAGGCGGCGACGTGGCAATCCCCTATGGTTTCCAGGCGTGTCCGGGGGATCGCCACACCAGCGTGCGCGCTGGTTCGCGATGACAGATGATTTTCATTTTTTCTCTTCTTTCCAGAATTCCTTATTGAAAAGAATCAGATGGACCATCAGCAAAATACAGCCGCAGGTGATGAAGCAGTCGGCCACGTTGAACACAGGGAATTCCACGAAGGTGGTTTCGATCATGTCCACCACATAGCCCAGCCGTACCCGGTCGATCATGTTGCCAAGGCCGCCGGCATAGATGGCGGCAATGCACCAGCGCTCCAGCTTCGTGAAAGGCATAGGCTTTTTGAAATACTCATACAAAATCGCGGTGGTAAAGACCAGAAACACCAGGGCGAACAGCCACTGCTGGCCCTCAAAAGAGGAGAAGGCCGCGCCGGTGTTGCGGACATAGGTCAGCTGAAGCAGACCGGGGATGAAAGGGACATCGGCGTAAAGCTCGATATTGGCCACCGTGAGGTATTTGGTTATCTGATCCGCGACGATGATGACTGCGGAAAAAATGGCATAATACAGAAATTGCATGGCAGTTTCCTCCTGTTTGTTACCGTTTATGATACCATGGGGAATGGGGAAAGTCAAATGTGGGGATGGGGGATTGCAGTTGACAGTTGACAATTGACAGTTATTTCTTCATTCACCGCAAAATAGAATCGAGCGGTACCCAGAAGGAGTAGCGATAACCGACCAGCTTCGTCATAAATTGTCAGCGGCGACTCGCCGCCCGGCAAACTACAATTTTCCTCAGCAACAGCGAATCGGGCCGAGCGGACGGGTAACGATTACCTACGCACTGCGTGCGCATTGGCCGCCGGTCCATCCCGGCAAACTACAATTTATCTCAGCAATAACGTTACCGGGCCGAGCGGACGGGTTACGATTACCGCCGCAGGTCATGCGAATTGGCCGCCGGTCCACACCGGCCAAAAAAAGCACCTGCCGTAGCAGGTGCGTTTTATAAACCGCCCCGAGTATTCCCAGGGTGGTGCTCAAAGAGCCGAGGTTATTTGGCCAACAAGGCCTGGGCATCGGCACGGAACTGCTCGTATTCTTCCTGGGAGCAGTCCATGGTCGCCTTCAGCGGACGGCTGAAGTTCAGACAGAACATCTCCATGAAGCTTTTGCCGTTGACCTGATGGAACTCATTGCCCACCAAAACAGGAAAGGGACGGGAAGTGGCAATGTCCACAAAGGAAAGGACGTCCTGAACGGACCGGATGCGAATCTCAAATTCCCTCATAAACGAACCTCCCGGACTGTACAAACGGTCATCTTTCGTGTATAATTGGATAAAATGGACCGAATGTCCCCATCCGCTTTTTTGATGGATGTGCTACATTATAGCATTTTTTCGGGGAATTGCAATTGACGGTTCGGACGATTTAACTATATTTTTGCCCTACAATTTGGTGGAATTCACAATGAAATTTGCATTTTATACCCTCGGCTGTAAGACAAACCAATACGAAACCCAGGCCATGGAGCGTCTGCTGGTGGAAAAGGGCCATGAAATCGGCCATTTTGACGAAGCTTGCGATGCCTATGTCGTCAATACCTGCTCCGTCACCGCCGTGGCGGACAAGAAAAACCGGGCCATCATCCGCCGTTGCCGCCGGGATAATCCGGAAGCGATCATCGGCGTCTGCGGCTGCTACTCCCAGCATGACGCGGAGGCGGTCCGGGCTTTGGGGGTAGATGTTATCGGCGGCAGCGCCAAGCGGCAGGAATTCGTGGAGATGCTCCTGGATGCCCTGGCCAGCCGCGGCCACCGGGAGGACCTGGACGCCGCCCTGCGCCGCCGGGACTTTGAAATCCTCCCCGCAGGCGGTCTGGAGGAACGGACGCGAGCCATGCTGAAAGTCCAGGACGGCTGCGTCAACTTCTGCTCCTACTGCATCATCCCCTACACCCGCGGCCCCATCCGCTCCGCTCCCCTGGAAACCGCCGTGGAGCAGGCCAAAGAGCTGGCCGCCCGGGGCTACCGGGAAATCGTGGTGACGGGCATCGAGATCGCCTCCTGGGGCGCAGACCTGCCGGGAAAGCCCGAGCCTGCCATTATGATTGAAGCCGTCTGCAGCGCCGTTCCCGACTTGCGGGTGCGGCTGGGCAGCCTGGAGCCAAGAATCGTCACGGAAGACTTCTGCCGTCGGATGCAGGCACTTCCCAACCTCTGCCCTCAGTTCCACCTTTCCATGCAGTCCGGCTGTGACACGGTGCTGGCTCGCATGAAGCGGAAATATGACACCGCCCGGTATTTTGAAAGTGTCCGTCTGCTGAAAGAATATTTCCCCGGCTGTGCCGTCACCACGGACATGATCGTGGCCTTCCCCGGGGAAACTGAGGAGGAATTCGCCCAGAGTCTGGCGTTCATCCGGAAGTGCGGCTTCGCGGATATGCACATTTTCCCCTACTCCCGCCGCCCCGGCACCCCCGCGGACAAGATGCCCGGCCAGCATAACAACGCCACCAAGGAGGCCCGGAGCCGTGCCGCCATTGCGGTAGCTTCTGAAATGAGCCGGGCATACAACGAAGCCCTCATCGGCACCGTGCAGGCCGTCCTCTTCGAGGAAAGGGATGGGGAATTCTACACCGGCCACGCGCCCAACTATGTGAAGGTCTACGCCCGGGGCGAAAATCTGCACAATGAAGTGAAAAACGTCACCATCACCGGCCTATATAAAGACGGCGTGATGGGGGAGATTTCAGAGTAGTAAAATAGAGGCATGTCATCGCGAACCAGTCCTCAGACTGGTGTGGCGATCCCCCGGATGTTCCGAAAACCTTAGGGGATTGCCACGCCAGTGTGCGCACTGGCTCGCAATGACATCTATATCTGATATACGACGCATTTTCTCTTCCTTGCAATGGAAATTTTATCATGTTATAATTAGGAGAATCTATGAAAACCTTACTCCACATTTGCTGCGCCCCCTGTGCCAACCAGCCCATTGAGGTGCTGCGCACCGATGGCATCGAGGTCACGGGCTTTTGGTACAATCCCAACATCCACCCGGTAACGGAATACCGGGCCAGACGGAACTGTCTGGAAGAATATGCAAAAACCATCGAACTGCCCATTCTCATGAAGAACGACTACGCCCTGCGGCCCTTCGTTCGCATGGTCGCCGACGATATCAGTCACCGCTGCGGCAAGTGCTACGAAATGCGCCTCTTCGAAACCGCCAAGCAGGCGGCGGAGGGGGGCTTCGACAGCTTTACATCCAGCCTTTTCATCAGCCCCTACCAAAACCATGAGCTGATGCGCGATGTAGCCGAGCGGGCCGCTTTTGAGTACGGCGTGCAGTTTCTCTACCGGGATTTCCGGCCTTATTTCAAGGACGGCCAGAATTTCGCCCGGGAGCATGGGTTCTATATGCAAAAATACTGCGGCTGTATCTTTTCCGAAGAAGAACGCTACATGAAAGCGAAGAAGATTATACCCTAAAGAACGCCCTGCGGGCGTTTTGATGCTACGCATCATGGAGAACGGATTGCCACACCAGTGTGCGCACTGGTTCGCAATGACAGTGTAAACTTACTTTCCGCACCGAGTTTTGTGCGAACTGTAACGACCACTATGTCATTGCGAGGAGCAAAGCGACGTGGCAATCCGTTTCCCCGTGGCGTCAGCCACATTGGCCAAAGGCCGATAATTAAGGAGGAACTATGTCTAATTTTGAATTTTCCGTACCCTGCTTATTCGGGCTGGAAGGACTGGCAGGTGACGAACTGCGCCGCCTGGACATCGAAAACGTCCGGGTAGAAAACGGTCGGGTGCTGTTTTCCGGCGACGAGCGGGCCATGGCCAAGGCCAATATCTGCCTGCGCACCGGCGAGCGGGTCCTGCTTACCCTAGCCGATTTCAAGGCCACCACCTTTGAAGAGCTGTTCCAGGGTGTCTACAAGGCCAATCTGGAGGCTTTTATCCCCAAGGACGGCCAGTTCCCGGTGAAGGGCCACTGCTTAAACAGCCAGCTGATGAGCGTGCCGGACTGCCAGGCCATCATCAAAAAGGCCGCAAGTAAGCGGCTGGGCGAAAAATACGGCGTTTGCTGGCTTCCCGAAACCGGCGCCAAGTACCAGCTTCAGTTTTCCATTATGAATGACCGGGTACAGCTGTACCTGGACACCTCCGGCCCCGGCCTGCACAAGCGGGGCTACCGGGCCGTGGGCAACGATGCCCCCTTGCGGGAAACTCTGGCTGCCGCCATGGTCCAGCTGACCCGCTACCGTGGCCGGGATTTCATCTGGGACCCCTTCTGCGGCTCCGGCACCATTCCCATTGAGGCCGCCCTCATCGCCAAGAACAAGGCCCCCGGCATGTACCGCCGCTTCACAGGCGAGGCTTTCGCCTGGGTGGAGCCTTCCATCTGGGGCGACGTAAGAGCCGAGGCCAAGGACAAGGAGTTCAACGGTAAGTACCAGATTCTGGGCTCCGACAATGACCCCAAGTGCATCAGCCTTTCCATCGCCAATGCCCGGAAGGCCGGAGTAGGCGACATCATCACCTTCAAGGACGGCGATGCCACCAAGATGGACCTGCCTGCCCAGGCAGGCACTATCATCTGCAATCCTCCCTACGGCCAGCGAATGGGCGAGCAGAAGGATGCCCAGCGGCTGTACGCCCTCATGGGCAAGCACTGGCGGTTCGCCAACGACTGGAAAAAGTACATCATCACCTCCGAGCCGGAATTCGAGCATTACTTCGGCCGCCGTGCCGACAAGAAGCGCAAGCTCTACAACGGCATGATCAAGTGCGATTACTATATGTATACGGAAAATAAGAGGAAGAAATAAGTGTGGAGTGTTGAGAGTGGAGAGTGGAGTTTTGCTTAACTTCACACTTCACACTCCACTCTTCACACTGACCGGAGGTTCACATGAAGCACCTATTCATCATCAATCCCGCGGCGGGAAGCCGCAACCGGACCCGGGAATCCAGCCAGATCATACATAAAGTCTGCCGCTCCCGGGGCCTTGACTACGAGATCCGGGTTTCCACCGCCCCCGGAGAATGCACCCGGATCGCCCGGGAGGCCGCCAAAACCGGGGAGGAATACCGCATCTATGCCTGCGGCGGCGACGGCACCCTCAACGAAGTGGTTGGAGGCGTGGCAGGCTTCGACAATGTGGCCATCACCGTCTATTCCGGCGGAAGCGGCAACGACTTTGCCAAGCTTTTTGACGACCCCAAGGCTTTCTTCGACCTGCACCGGCTGATGGACGCGGAGGAAGTGACCTTCGATCTGATCCGCTGCAATGATGACATTTCCCTGAATATCTGTTCCGTGGGCCTGGATGCCCGGATCGGAACCGATGTGAGCAACTACAAGCGGCTGCCCCTGCTCCACGGTTTCCGTGCCTACGCCGCTTCCACGGTGGTGAATGTGGTCAAGGGCATCGCGGAGCATTATGTGGTAGAGGTGAACGGGGAAACCTATGACGACGAATTTACCTTCGTCTGCGTCTGCAACGGCCGCTATTACGGCGGAGGCTTCAATCCCATCCCCGAAGCAGACCCCACTGACGGCAAACTGGACATCCTGCTGGTTAAGAAGGTCAGCCGGGCCCAGGTGCCCCTCATCATCGGCAAATACAAGGACGGCCGCTACAAGGAGCTGTCCCACATTGCCAGATACATACAGGCTGATTCCATCAAAGTCACCTGCGACAAGCCTACCGCCATCAACGTAGACGGCGAGCTGCGCACAGCCACAGAGGTGGAAATGAAGATCGCCAAGGAAAAGGTCCGGTTCTTCTACCCCAAGGGCCTTACCTGGCAGGCAAAGGAAGCAACTCCGGTAAAATAAAAAAAGAAAACCTGTCATTGCGAGGAGCCGCCCCAAACGGCGGCGACGTGGCAATCCCCTAAGGTTTCCGGAATGTCCGGGGGATCGCCACACCAGCGTGCGCGCTGGTTCGCGATGACAGGTAATTTTATTTGTTACGGCATATAAACATTGATATCCACATTGCCCTCGATGCCGGGGACCCGGCCCTGGTCGGTATACTGCCACATTTCCACCTTGTAGGGGTAGGTCATCCGGTCCTGGTAAAGGGCCAGCCAGAAGGGATAGTCCTCTAATTCGCTGAGGTACATGAGCCGGGAGGACTGGTACCAGTTGAAATAGATCATGGGCTGGTAGCCCTTTTCCGTCATAAGGGAGCAGAAATACAATTGCATGTCCGTCAAGGTCCGGGCATCCATGTTGGCGCTTCGGGCCCCATCCACTCCCACCTGCTCCCAGTCCAGGATCAGGGGCATATCCAGGGGGAAGTCCCCCAGAATGTTCAGCATGAATTCGATCTCCTGGTCCACCTCTTCAATGGACAGGGCCTGGGAGAAGAAGTAAGCGCCTACCGCCAGACCCGCTTCTCTCGCACCCTCCAGGTTTTTCTTGGCGTATTCATCCTCCACCATCTTACCGGCTTTGCCGTAGCCCCGGTAGCCTAAGCGGACGATGGCAAATTCGATACCGGAATCAGCCACCTTCTGCCAGTCGATTTCCCCCTGGAAGGCGGAAACATCGATGCCGGGGTAGCTGTCCTGCCGCTGGCAGAGGAGGTAATTGTTCCGGTTGTACTGGAAGTCCAGCCGCCCGTAGGGGTTTTCCTCCGGGGGGATGGTAGGTTCGGTGGTTTCTGCGGCTTCCGTCTCCTCGGAGGGGGCTTCCGTTTCCTCCGGGGAAAAGGCTTCATTCTGGTTGGTGCTGTGGATGTAAAACTCCGGGTCCTCCCCAAAGAGGTAATGGGGCAGGCCCACCACCAGCATCACAAGGATCAGCACCACTTCCAAAGCCGCAATGAGGCCCAGAACTACTTCCGGACGGATGGGTTTTCTTTTTTTGATTTCGGCGGTTTCCTCCACCTGTTCTTCCATTTCTTCCAGAAGTTCCATAGCCTCATCTCCTTTACGGCAGTACTTTCGACCCAGTATAACACATTTCTTCCCATTCGCCAAGAGGGAAGCTTCGGAAATCAAATGGCACCCCTCCGAAAAATCTTTTTTGGAGATTTGGGCGAGAGATTTGCATCCAAATTAAGCTGTGGAAATTCCGGAATGCTTTGTGTATTGGGGGCTTTTCACAGCGAAAAGTTGGGGGCAAAGATCCGGTCAAAACCCAAAAGGGGATTTTTCGGAGGTGCTCAAAAGTTAAGGAAATCTTAAACAATCCGTTAAATTTGCCATTTGGCTGTTGCATTATCCCGGAATTGCACTATAATAATAAAAAGCAATACGCATAAAAGGTGACTGATTCTATGAACAATTTCCGCCTGAAGCTTCAGCAATTCGGCGCACGGTTTCTTGCCGGTATGCGGCATTTCATGGCCGGGCGCTACGGTATGGACAAGCTGAATATGGCGATTCTCTGGGCCGGTGTCATTGCCAGCCTGCTTTCCGCGATGATCCGGGTACAGCCGGTGAATCTGATCTTCTGGGTCTTAAGCTATGTGCTGATGATCCTGTCCATTTTCCGCATCCTCTCCCGGAACACCTACAAGCGCTACCAGGAGAACCGGAAATTCCTGCAGATTTTTGACCGGCTGAAGGATCGGCAGCACCGGTATTTCGACTGCCCCAAGTGCCGCCAGATGGTCCGGGTCCCCCGGGGTAAAGGCAAGATCGCCATTACCTGTCCCCGGTGCAAAGAAAAATTCGTGAAGAAGACGTAAGTCCACATCCCCGGCTGTAAAGCCGGGGATCTTTGCTTTTCATTGACAGAAATTGGAAACCCCGCTATAATGGAAAGAAATAAACAGGAGGAACTCTTCTATGAAACGTCTTTTCTCTCTGGCTCTGGTCCTTTCTCTGCTGGCACTTCTTTGCGGCTGCGGCAGCTCCGGGGCACCGGAAACTCAACCCCTCACCGAGGCCCCCACCCAGGCTCCCACCGAAGCCACCGAGGCCCCCACGGAAACCATTCCGGCAGACCAGCTGTCCCCCGAAGGCTACTATATGCAGGTGGTGAAGCGGGGCGACACCAAGACCACCTACTACCGGGAAGGGGGCAAAAAAGGCAAGCTGATGGGCACCCTGGAAGAATACGGGGACGGCTCCTACCGGAAAGAAATGCTGGACGCTGACGGCAAGACCGTTTCCCTGGTCCAGTACGCCGCCGACGGCTCCGGCACGGAATTTGTCCTGGAAGAGGGCGGTGTCAAGTGGAACCGCATCGTCTATGAAGACGGCACCGCCTACGAGGAGCGCAGAAACGCGGAGGATGTTCTCATTTATGACAAGCATGAGAGACCCGCTGAGAATTACGTCATCTGGAACGAATATTACGATACCGGCGTTCACAAATCCCACTATCACTATGATCCGACGCTGGAAATCAAGCAAGAAAATGACCCGGAGGGCTACTGCCTGTATCTGTACGAAAAGAGCGACACCACGGAAATGGAGTGCATTTCCGATGAAGATGGCACCCTGATCCAGTACCGGACCAACGAAACGGTTTATGAGGATGCCGCTACCCTGTCCATGATCGCAAAATCTTATAACTTCCGAAACTGGAAACAGTAAAACAAAGGGACTGTTGCATTGGCAACAGTCCCTTCCTTATTATTTCTTGAACAGGCCGCCCAGACCTTTCAGCAGTTCTCCTGCCTTGTCCAGGTCGATCTTGGCCTTGATCAGCTCTGCCAGCTTCTGGATCTCTGCATCGGGCAGGTCCAGACCGGTCAGCTCCTCAACCACCTTGATGGGTTCGGTGCGGAACCGGGACATCAGCTGGGGATTTTCCTGGATCTTGTTCACCAGGTCTTCTGCCATTTTCTTGATATCGATGGTCATAGCTTTTTCTCTTTATTCCTCCGCGGCGTTTTCCTTGACGCTTTCCACGCCGTTCATACAGCTGGCCTTGCTCTTGTAGCCCTCGGACACGCCGATGATCCGGCCATTGCGGGCCTTCAGGCGGAAGCGGTACTCGCCGGCCTTGTCTTCATAAACTTCGAACTTGGGGTTCGTCAGAACTTCCCAGCCCTCCAGGGTCTGGTCTTCCACCTTGGCAATAGGTGCGTTTTTCCGGACGCTGGCAACACCCTGGTTGCAGGCGGCTGCAGATTCGTAGACCTCGGAAGTCAGAATGACCTGGCCGTTGGCGGCCTTCAGATCGAACTTGACGCCGGACTCTACCTTGCGGATTACAAATTTGCTCATGAAGATTCCTCCTGTTATTTCTTTTTTCAGCTGTTTTCAGTTTAGCACGGGGAGGAACGGTTGTCAATCCGGACAATGGCCCCAACCCCCGGAAAGAAGAAAACCGGCGGTGGATGCTCCACCGCCGGTTGTTAGTATGTCCTTTTATCCCTTCCGCTTCTTCAGAAGGACCAGAATGCCAATGGCCGCGGCAGCAAATGCCGCCCGGCGCAAGAATTCGGAATATTTTACAGGATCTGGCAGAATTCCACCGCTTCGCCGGTGGGACTCATGATCTTGAAGTACTTGATGCCCTTTTCCCAGAAGGTGGGGATGCTCTGGATGCCCTCGGCCTCGAAGCTGTAGCCCCGGGCCTTGCAGTAGGCATAATCCGCCTCGATGTCCGTGGATTCCAGGCAGAAATGGTCGATTTTTCCGGGAGCCGCCACAGCCTCCAGAGGCTGGTAGATTTCATAAACAATGTCACCGCTTTTTAAGAACCGGGCGTTGACCCCATCGGGAGTCTGAAACGCACCGATGACCTCAAAGCCCAAAACATCGCAGTACCACTGCACCGCTGCCTCCAGGTCATTGACCGCCAGACCAATGTGGCCCATTTTTCTGTTTTTGATCATAAAAAGTCCTCCCCAACAGGATGATTCTGATATAAAATATTATAGCACAAAACCCGGACGGGGACAAGGCCCGCCCGGGTTCGATTTTTGCTGTAGGGGCGGTGTTACGCCTTCCGTTACAGAATCTTAAACGGGTCATAGATTTCATGGATGCTTTTTCTGCTACCGAAAGCTCCAATGCCGCTTTTGTTGTTACAATGACCGGTATGCGCTGTAATTTCATAACGCCTCACCTCTGAAGCTAAATATAACACATTTGTGTTCAATTGACAACATATGTATTCATAATTCAAAACAATCTCCTTTACACTAATAGCAAAGGAGGTCCGTTTATGCTTGACTCTATTGTTGTCGGAGGTGTCATTCAGCGCATCCGGGAAGAAAAACGCAAATCCCAGGAGGTTGTCAGTGGCCTGGCAGGCATCGGCAGAACCCACTTGAGCGCCATCGAGCGGGGCGAACGAAAGCCCACACTGGAGACCTTCTGTAAAATCGCCTACGCACTGAACAAGAAACCCAGCCAGCTTCTGGCAGAAATTGAAAAGGAATTGGAAAAGAATTAACTCCCACCCCAGCCGGGGTGGGAGTTTTGCATTGTATCGGTTTTCCCGTTAAAGCACCAAAGAGGGTGCTGTGTAGACCCGGGCGGCGTACTCCTGGTCCAGCAGGTACAGGCCCTTGGGGTCCTGGCCGAAGAGCTTGTAACGGCTGACCATGGTATCGGCGTTGTCCTCTTCCTCCATCTGCTCATCCACGAACCAATCCAGGAACTTCATGGTACGGTAGTCCTTGTTCTGGTGGGCCTCGTGGTAGATGTTGTTAATGAGGGCGGTGACATAGCGCTCATGCTCCGCGGCGGCCACCAGGGGCTCCATAACGGAAGCATACACCTTGTCGGGCTTGCCAATGGCTTCCAGAGTCACCTTCAAGCCGTTGTTCTGCATATACTTCATGAAGAGCAAGGCATGATCCCGCTCCTCCTGGGCCTGGACCATGTAATAGTTGGCATAGCCATCCAGGTCCAGCTCGTCATAGTAATTTGCCATATCCAGATACAGATAGGCGGAATAGAATTCCTTGTTAATCTGGTCATTCAGCAGTGCTGCAATTTTTTCATTCATAGGGTTTCTCCTTTCAGTAGGGGTAGAAACCGCCGGTCCCCGGTAAGGGACCGGCGGTAAATGTATCGTCGGTTGCGTCTTACTTAAAATATCTCTTGAGCAGACCTTCCAGACCGCGGCCGTGGCGGGCTTCGTCCCGGGCCATCTCATGGACGGTGTCGTGGATGGCATCCAGGCCGTTCTTCTTGGCGCAGGCGGCCAGATCGAACTTGCCCTGGGTTGCGCCGTACTCGCAGTCAACACGCCATGCCAGGTTGTCCTTGGTGGTAGCCTTCATGTTGGGCTCCAGGTCCTCGCCCAGCAGCTCAGCAAACTTTGCTGCGTGCTCAGCCTCTTCCCATGCTGCCTTCTCCCAGTACAGGCCGATTTCGGGATAGCCTTCACGGTGAGCGATGCGGGCCATGCACAGGTACATGCCGACCTCGGAGCACTCGCCCTGGAAGTTAGCCATCAGCTGCTCGAAGATGTACTTCTTGTCTTCCTCGGAGATGTCGGGGTTGTTCTTGACGGTCTTGGCGTAGACACCGTACTCGTGCTCAGCAGCCAGCTTCATCTCGCCCTTCTGCTCCACGAACTTGGAAGCGGGGACGCGGCAAACGGGGCAACGGAAATCGGCGGCCAGCTCTTCGGCGGTATGAACGTAACCACAAACACTGCAAACAAACTTCTTCATAATAATTTCCTCCAAAAATTTAATTTTAAATATAAGAATATAGGGGTTCGAAAGGATTTCCTGTCATCGCGAACCAGTGCTCCACAGCGACGCGCTAAGAGCCGCCTGCGGCGGTTGCGCTCTGCACGCGGCCTGCGGGCCGTGTGGTGTGGCGATCCCCCGGATGATCCGGAAACCTTAGGAGATTGCCACGTCGGGGCTTTGCCCCTCCTCGCAATGACAGCGTTGTTTTTGGGATGCTCTTACTGACAGTTGCCGCACAGACCGTTGAAGGTCAGCTGGCAGCTGTTTACCCGGCAGCCGGAGGTTTTTTCCACCTGGGCGTCCAGGGTTTGGGGGACTTGGATCTGCTCCAGGTCTATGACTGCGTCACAGCCGTTGCAGATAAAATGCACATGGGGTTCGGTATTCGCGTCGAAGCGTTCCACGCCTCGTACTGTGGCCACGCTGGTCGCCAGCCCCTGCTGCTTGAAGTAGTTCAGGTTCCGGTAGACCGTAGCCAGGGAGATGTCCGGATGCGCCTCGCGAAGCATTTCATGCACCATCTCTGCGGATGGGTGCGTATGCGTACTGCGCAGACATTCCAGGATGGCATTGCGTTTTCGGAATTGCTTTGTGGTTGCTTCCATGGGCACCTCTCTTTCGTTATTATTTGCGATTGATTCTTATTTACGAATTGAGTATATCATGGGGATCGCTGTTTGTCAAGATGTAAATGCAAATTATTTGCATTTATTTTTAAAATTTTTTGCGCAAATAAAAACGGTGTCATTGCGAGGAGCCGCCGTCCCCCGCAAGGCAGCGACGTGGCAACCCCCTGACATTCCGGAGTCCTTAGGAGATTGCCACGCCACACGGCCCGCAGGCCGCGTGCAGAGCGCAACCGCCGCAGGCGGCTCTTAGCGCGTCGCTGTGGAGCACCGGCTCGCAATGACACGGTTATCCCTACGCTTCACTCAGCATTTTGCATTCTTTATTCTATATGTGAATTCCTCTTTAATTTTTCTTGAATTCCGCCCGAAGGGGTGGAACTTTTCATTTATTTATGTTATACTGTGCGTAAGTATATCATGGGAAATTATCGAAACCCGGTTCCCATAACACGGAGAGAGAGCTTATGATCGAATTGCTGGCACCGGCTGGGTCCATGGAGGCCCTGCGCGCAGCGGTACAGAACGGCGCAAATGCCGTCTACCTGGGCTGCGGCACCTTTAACGCGCGGCAGAGCGCCAAAAATTTCACCCCCCAGACTCTGAAGGACGCGGTGAAATACTGCCATATCCGGGGCGTACAGGTCCATCTGACCCTGAACACCCTGGTTTCCGACAAGGAAATCAACGAACTGACGGAGCTGATCCGCCACGCAGCCCTTTGCTGCGTGGATGCATTCATCGTCCAGGATCTGGGCGTGGTGCAGCTGTGCCGTCAGATCGCACCCCATATCCCCGTCCACGGCTCCACCCAGATGACCGTCCACTCCCTGCCCGGGGTCCAGCTGTGCGCTGCCATGGGCTGCAAGCGGGTGGTCCTCAGCCGGGAACTGAGCCGGGAGGAGATCCGCTATATCTGCGCCAATTCCCCCATTGAAATTGAAGTATTCGCCCACGGCGCTCTGTGCATGTGCTACTCCGGCCAGTGCTATATGTCTGCCATGATCGGCGGCCGCTCCGGCAACCGGGGCCGCTGCGCCCAGCCCTGCCGCCAGAGCTACGGCTACCACCACTGGGAAAGCAAGTACCCCTTGAGTCTGAAGGACAACTGCCTGGTTACCTACCTGCAGGAGCTGGAGGAAATGGGCGTGGCTTCCATCAAGCTGGAGGGCCGGATGAAGAAGCCCGAATATGTAGCCACCGTCACCGCCGTCTACCGCAAGGCATTGGACGAGGGTGTGGTGACCCAGGGTATGAAGGAAGCCCTCTACACCGCTTTCAACCGCCAGGGCTTTACCGACGGTTACTATACCGGTCGTGTGGACCGGAAGATGTTCGGCATCCGGGAGGATATCAAGGACGATCCCGAATGGATCCAGGCCGCCCGGAATTCCTACGAAAACGGAGAGACCCAACTGGTGGACGTATCCTTCCACGCAGCAGTCACCGTGGACGGCAGTTCTCTGACGGTCTATGACCCCGACGGACGCAGCTGCACCGTGCCGGGTCCCCGGCCGGAGCTGGCTCGAAACGTGCCTCTTAGCGGTGCGGCCCTGGCCCAGCGTGTGGCCAAGACCGGCGGCACTCCCTACCGCTGCGTAGAGGTCCGGACCCATATCGATCCCGGCCTCATTATCTCCGCCGCTTCCATCAACGCCATGCGCCGGGATGTATTGAATCAGCTGACTGCTCTCCGGGCAAGACGGGAAGACTTCTCCCTGCGCCGGCCCACCCCCATCCACAAGTATCCCGGTGCCAAGGGTATGCCCGGTCTGACCATCCAGGTCACCACCAAAGAACAGCTGACTCCCCGACTGCTGAATACGGAAGCCATGATGCTCTACGTACCCATCCATATTCTGCTGGAGGACATGAGCCTGCTGCAGAAGCTGCTGCGTCGCGGCCGTGTAGGCGCGGTGCTGCCCCGGATCGTTCATGACGGGGAGCTGCCCAAGCTCCAGCACCAGATGGCCGATCTGCGGGATATGGGCATTCGGGATGTGCTGGTGGGCAATCTGGGCCTGCTGATCCCCGCCCGGGAAGCGGGTATGCGGATCCACGGCGACTTTGGTCTGAATGTGTACAATTCCGCTTCCATGAACGTACTGCGGGACCTGGAGCTGGCCTCCGCCACCTTGAGCTTTGAAATGACGCTGCCCCAGATTCGGGACGTGAGCAAGGCCGTCAACGCCGAACTCATCGCCTACGGCCGTCTGCCGCTGATGATCACGGAGCATTGCCTCATCAAGAACCGCACCGGCGAATGCAGCTGCAAGAACGCCTCCACCAAGCTCACCGACAAGACCGGCGCGGAATTCCCCATTATCAAAGACGGCAACAACTGCCGCAGTGTACTCCTTAACGGCAAGAAGCTCAGCTGGCTGGACCGGCAGGATGACCTGGCAAAGCTGGGAATCTGGGCCATCCGCCTGTACTTCACTACGGAAAACGTCCGGGAAGTGGACCGGGTCCTGGAGGACTATCTGAACCCCGAACCCTTCGACCCCGGCGCCTGCACCAGAGGGTTGTACCTGCGGGGCGTGGAATAAGGAAATGCGAACTCGCCGCTTCGTCTGATGGCTACCTTGTCATTGCGAGGAGGGACGCATTTGCGGCCCGACGTGGCAATCCGCATCCCCCTACCCTGTCCGTTACTGAAGCTCGTCCGTTAGGAGAACGGATTGCCACACCAGTGTGCGCACTGGTTCGCAATGACACTTTATCTTAGACATAGCGTCGATTTTTACACAACACATCGGAGAAAACACATGAATTTGATTTTAGCATCCGCGTCCCCTAGGCGGAAGGAACTGCTGGAGAAATTCGGCGTTCCTTTCCTCATCCGGGCGGCGGATATTGACGAAACCATGGACCCCAACAAAGCCCCCTATGACGAGGTGGGCCGGGTCAGCAAATGTAAGGCTTTGGCCACCCCCAGAGAAGAAGGGGACACCCTCATTGCCGCAGATACCATCGTAGTCTGCGAAGGGAAGGTCCTGGGCAAGCCCCACGATAAGGAAGAAGCCAAGGCCATGCTCCGGCTCCTGTCCGGCCGGGACCACCAGGTGATGACCGGCTGTACCGTCCTCCGGGGAGAAAGAAGCGAAACCTTTACGGAGGTCACCGACATCCACTTCCGACCCTTGAGCGAAAAAGAAATTGACCGGTACGTAGCATCCGGCGAGCCTATGGACAAGGCTGGCGCTTACGGCATTCAGGGGGGCGCGGCATTGTTCTGCGAGAGAATGGTGGGCGACTATTATAATGTGATGGGCCTGCCGGTATGCCGTTTGGGGCAGGTTCTGCGCAAGATTGCACCGGAGTTTTTTGACTGAACAAAACTATAATCTTTGTGTCATTCCGAGCCAGTGCGCACACTGGCGTGGGAATCCCCCAAAGTTTCCGGTATGTCCGGGAGATTGCCACACCAGTTAAGCGGACTGGTTCGCAATGACAGAATAAACGGAGGTTTTTCATTTATGCGACATTTATTCAGCACCAAGGTGCGTGTTATTATGGTTCTGGCTGTTCTGCTGGCCGCAGGTCTGGCGGTGGTGGCAGGCGTCAGCGACCAGAGTCTGCCGGAAGTTATCGTCCAGGGCATCATGGCCCCCTTCAAAGCCGCAGGCACCAGTCTGACGGACACGGCAGAAAAATATTACAGCTACATGTTCCGCTACGAGGCTCTGGAAGCAGAAAACCAGGCTCTGAAGTCCGACATCGCCGAGATGGAGGACGTGGCCCGACAGGCGGACTCCGTTACCCGTGAAAATCAGCGCCTTCGTGCCTTGCTGAAATTCAAGGAGACCCACGAAAGCTACAATATGGTGGACGCGTACATCATCGGCTGGCACTCCACCGACTGGAACAACACCTACACCATCAACCGGGGCAGTAACTCCGGTATTGAGATCAATATGTGTGCCATCACCGCCAACGGCGAAGTGGTGGGTCTGGTCACCGAGGTAGGCCTGAACTACGCGGTGGTCAAGACCGTTCTGGACTCCACTCTGGAAATCTCCGGCACCATCTCCACCTCCGGCTACAACGGCATGGTTTCCGGCGGCTACATCGACGGCAACGAAACGCTGCTGAAAATGAACTACCTGCCCTCCGACTCCATCATCCGGAACCAGGACCAGGTGGTTACCTCCGGTTCCACCGTGTATCCCCGGGGTCTGATCATCGGCAACGTGGTGGACGCAGGCTTTGAGGACACTGGCGTGGCCAAGTACGCCCTGCTTCAGACCGCCGCGGACATCGACTCTCTGGAACAGATCTTCATCATCACCGAATACACCAACGAGTGAGGTCACCATGGCAAATCGTAATCAAAGACGCCGCCCCAGACCGGCAAAAAATCCCATGCCCATCACGAAGACCAGCCTGTTTCAGCGGAAACAGCCGGACTTCCGGCCGGATAAACAGCGGACCGACTGGGCGGGAAAACTCCATATTACCAAGGTTCAGCGGGACAGAGTGCTGAAATGGGGTGCCTATACCGTCCTTCTGATCCTCCTGCTGGTTGTGCAGGACGTTATCATGAGCAAGGTGCGCATTTTCGGTGCCACCACCGACCTGCTGGCCTGCACCATTCTGCTGATCACCGTCATTGAGGGTGTGGAAACCGGCAGTATGTTCTCCTTCATCGCATCCACGCTGTACTATTTTTCCGGTTCCGCTCCGGGACCCTACACCGTTGCCCTTCTGCCCATTCTGGGCATCGGCACCTGCATGTTCCGCCAGCGCTACTGGCGCCGGAACCTAAGCTCCATCGTCCTGTGCGCAGGCGTGGCTCTGATGGCCTATGAGCTGGCTGTGTTTGGCTTAGGGCTGTTCACAGAGCTTACCTATTGGGGCCGCTTCTACGTGTTTTTGAACACCGGCCTTATCAGCTGGGTTGTGATGCTTCCCCTGTATCCCCTTATCCACGCAATCGGCCAAATCGGAGGTAACACATGGAAAGAGTAAGCCGAATCCGGGCGCTGTGGCTGTTGGGTCTGTTCAGCCTGGTCCTGCTTCTGTATGCGTTCAAGCTTTTTGACCTGCAGATCATCGAGACCGACGGTAAAACCGACAACACCACCGTCTACACCACCATCACCACCGTCCGTGCCGCCCGGGGCGATATCCTGGACCGGAACGGCAAGGTTCTGGTTGGCAACCGCGCCTCCTATGACCTGGTTTTCAACCACTACGTTATCAAATCCGCAGATAACCGTAACGATTATCTGCTGACCCTGTACAAGAAGTGTCTGGAGCTGGGCGTTACCTACAACGACCATTTCCCTGTCACCAAGACCCGCCCCTTTGAATACACCCTGGACACCTACAACACCTCCTGGCGGAACTACTTCCAGAACTACATGCTGGACCGGGAACTGGACTCGGACATTTCCGCCCCTTTGCTGCTGGAAAAGCTTCGGGACCGGTACGAGATCCCCGACAACTGGACCGATGAAGAGGCCCGTGCAGTGGTGGGCATGCGTTACGAATTTGACCTTCGGGGCGTTACCAACCTGCCCAACTACACCTTCATCGAGGACGTTTCCGACGAAAACCTCAGCGCCATTCTGGAGTTGAACATCCCCGGTCTGGACGTCGAATCCTCCACCGTCCGGGAATACCACACCCCCTACGCCGCCCACATCTTAGGCTACGTGGGCAGTATGGATGCCGACGACTGGGCCAAGTATAAGAGTGAAGGCTACTCCATGGACGCAGACATCGGCCAGTCCGGCTTCGAGGAAGCCTTTGAGCAGTACCTCCACGGCATCGACGGCCAGCGTGTCGACGAAGTGTCCAAGGACGGCACCATCATGGCATCTTATTACCGGATCAATCCGGAAACCGGCGAGCCTATGACCCCCATTGCCGGCCACAACGTGGAAACCACCATCGATCTGGAATTGCAGGTGGCCGCTGAGGACGCTCTGGCAGAGATCATGCAGTATCTGACGGACCCGGAGCAGAACGTCACGGAAAAGGGCCTCCCCGGCGACGGCCAGGACGCGGAAGGTGCCGCGGTCATCGTCATGAAGGTGGACACCGGCGAGATTCTGGCCTGTGCCAGCTATCCCACCTACGACCTGTCCACCATGAACGACAACTGGGCGGAAATCAATTCCGACCCCTTGAAGCCCCTGTTCAACCGGGCCTTCGGCGCCACCTACGCCCCCGGTTCCACCTACAAGATGTGTACCACCATCGCCGCCATGGAGCATGAATACTCCGCCGCCAGTACCAGCGGTTCCGGCGCCATTCTGAAATACGGCGAGAAGATCACCGATAAGGGCATCTTCAAAGAGCTGGGTGAAGGCTTTAACCCCATGTGCTTGCTGTATAGCTCCGCTTACGCCACCCACCAGGACGTGGACGCCTCCCAGGCGCTGATGGTTTCCTGTAACTACTTCTACTATATCCTGGGTTACCGCATGACCTGGCAGATGATGGACGATACCGCCAAGGCCCTGGGTCTGGGCGAACCCACCGGCATTGAACTGACAGAAAAGATCGGCTGGCGCGCCAACCCCGATTCCAAGGCCGCTTCCTACGAAGGCGTTGACGCCGTCTGGAACGCAGGTGACCGTGTTCTGATGGCCATCGGCCAGTCCGAGAACCGTTTCACTCCCCTCCAACTGTGCGTTTACGTCAACACCCTGGCCAACGAAGGCAAGCGGATGCGGGCCACTTTCCTGAACCGGGTGGTTTCCTCTGACTACCGGACTCTGGTTCTGGAAGTGCAGCCGGAAATCGTCAACACCCTGAACATGTCCTACCAGACCATCGAGATGTACATGGAAGGCATGCGCAAGGTTATCCAGAACGACCCCGCCCTGCCCTACTATGCCGGTACTGCCCAAAAGTACTTCGGCGGCCCCGGCGACCTGTACGGTGTGGGCGACGGTGTCTGGCCCCTGAAGGGCAAGGTCACTGTCTGGGCCAAAACCGGTACTGCGGAGCACTCCTCCGGCGGTTCCGACCACGGTGCATTCGTCTGTTTTGCTGCCAAGGCCGGCGGCAAACCCGAGATCTCCATCGCCATTTACGGCGAAAAGGTGGCCCACGGCGCTACCCTGGCTCCCGTTGCGGAAGACATTCTGTCCGCTTACTTCGAGCAGGAAGGCACCAGCGAAGTCTTTATCTACGAAAACCGAGTCGGTTAATGGAATACGCTCCCCCGGACGCAAGTCCGGGGGATTTTCGTTGGAATGGTAAATTATTATTTGCCGGGGTGGCCCCACAAACAATAATTTGTCTGTCTACTTCACCTGTTCCTCCGGGGGGAATTTGTTGTAGGTTACCCCCGGTTGGAGCCGCACGCCCCGGATTTTGGCCAGCTCCGAGGCGGTAACGAACCGGAATCCTTCTTTTTGCAGACTGTCGATGATATCCAGAGCCGCCTGGACGGAGCTGGCAGACATATCGTGGAGCAGGATGATGTCCCCGTCCCGGATGCTGCGCATCACCGTCCGCTCGATGGAGATGGTGTCGGTGGTGGCCCAGTCCCGGGGGTCTACCGACCAGCCCAGAATCGCAAGCTGCCGTACCTGGGCCACCTGCCGGACCCCATCGCCGCAGCAGCCTCCGGGAGGCCGCAGGAACACCGGGTCGCAGTCCTCCGGCAGCAAGTGGGCGCAGTCCACCAGCTCCGCGGCGATCATCCGGCGGCTCATTTCTTTCATGTTGTCGTGGGAGTAGCCGTGGTAGCCGATCTCATGGCCTTCGCTGAAGATTCGCTGGGTCAGCTCCGGGAATTCCTTCATCCGGTAGCCGCAGAGCAGGAAGGTGGCCTTCACATTCCGTTCCTGAAGACCGTCCAACAGCCGCTCTGTATGACGGCCCGAAGGACCGTCGTCAAAGGTCAGCGCCACATATTTGGTTTCCGCCGCCCGCCCGGGGACGACAAACAGGCTGAGGCACAGCAGAAAAAGCCAAATCCGCCGCATAAAATCACTTCCTTTTTGATGTAGCTGGTAAAGTAAATTGTAGTTTGCCGGGCGGCCAGTGGCCGCTGACAATTCGAGCCTTTGGTTGGTCTGTTGACCGGGGCCGCTGGGTGGTCAGCCCGGTTCGTTCCTGCGAAGATAAATTGTAGTTTATATGAGTAGTAAAAAAGAAGTATGTCATTGCGAGCCAGTGCGCACACTGGCGTGGCGATCCCCCAGACACTCCCGGAAACCATAGGGGATTGCCACGTCGGGCCATAGCAATGGCCCTCCTCGCAATGACATACTCCTTTTTTCTGCTAAGCTACACAATAATTTACCATTCCAATACATGAAAAAAGAGCGCTGCTTTCGCAGCGCTCTTTTAAGATTTATTCAGCAGTAACGTTACCGAGCCGAGCGGACGGGTGAAGACACGCTTAGCACCGATCACGCATTAGCCATTTCCTTCAGTGCATCCTTGCGGCTGAAGTTTGCGCGGCCCTTCTCGTCGAAGCCCATGAACTTGACCCAGGTCATGTCGCCCAGGTTCAGAACGTCCTCGACCTTTTCCACACGGCGGTTCTCCAGCTTGGAGATGTGGACCATGCCGTCGTGGCCGGGAGCGATCTCAACGAATGCGCCGATGGGCAGGATGCGGACGACCTTGCCGTAGTACAGCTTGCCAACCTCGGGAACGAAGCAGATGTCGTCCACCATCTTCTTGGCAGCGTAAGCAGCAGCGGAGTCCACAGCGGAGATGAAGACGGAGCCATCGTCCTCGATGTCCACCTTGGCGCCGGTGTCGGCGCAGATCTTCTGGATGGTCTTGCCGCCGGAGCCGATGACCTCGCGGATCTTGTCCACGGGGATCTTCAGGCTGATCATCTTGGGAGCGTACTCGCTCACTTCTGCACGGGGCTCAGCGATGCACTTCAGCATGACCTCGTTCAGGATCTCCAGACGGGCAACGCGGCAGCGCTCCAGAGCGTCGGCAATGATCTCCATGGTCAGGCCCTTGTTCTTCAGGTCCATCTGGATGGCGGTGATACCCTCGGTGGTACCGGCAACCTTGAAGTCCATTTCGCCGTGGAAGTCCTCAACACCCTGGATGTCGGTGAAGGTTCTCCACTCGCCGGTCTCCTGGTCGGAGATCAGACCGCAGGAGATGCCTGCAACGGGGCGCTTGATGGGAACACCGGCGTCCATCAGAGCCAGAGTAGAACCGCAGATGGAACCCTGGGAGGTAGAGCCGTTGGAGGACAGAACCTCAGAGACCACACGGATGGCATAGGGGAACTCCTCTACAGAGGGGATCACGGGGACAAGGGCCTTCTCAGCCAGGGAGCCGTGGCCGATCTCACGACGGGAGGTGGAACGGGCGGGACGGGCTTCGCCGGTGGAGAAGGACGGGAAGTTGTAGTGATGGATATAACGCTTGGTCTCCTCGGGGTAGATGGTGTCCAGCTTCTGAGCAGCAGACAGGGTGTTCAGAGTGCAGATGGACAGAACCTGTGTCTGACCACGGGCGAACAGACCGGAGCCGTGAACGAAGTCGGAGGCCAAGCGGTCTTAGGAAGACAAGCAAGTTGTTCAACTCCTTGGCTCACAGAACGACATGGCTACGATCCGACTTAGGCAGCAGGGCCTTTTCAGCCAGAGCGCCATGGCCGATCTCACGACGGGAGGTGGAACGGGCGGCACGGGCTTCGCCGGTGGAGAAGGAGGGGAAGTTGTAATGATGAAGTCGGAGGCCAAGCGGTCTTAGGAAGACAAGCAAGTTGTT
>JAZSHO010000031.1:0-2202 GCA_045533345.1 Faecousia sp.
CGGCGACGACCTTGCCTATATCATCAGTTCCTTTGAGGGACAGGACGCGGTCATGAAGATCGTGGAAGCCACCGACAAGGTGGATGACAGCCTCTTTGAGATCCCCACCGACTATACCATGATGGAACTGTAACGGAAAAACTTCCTGTCCAAATTTATTGTAATAGAGAGGTGAGCCTATGGCGAAATTCTGTACCAACTGCGGCGCGACCCTGGATGACGACAAGAAATTCTGCACCGAATGCGGTGCTTCCGTGAACGAGTCTCCCGCAGGGGCGGCGGCTCCGCCCCCGCAGGCAGCGCCCCAGTCCCAGACGGCCCCGGTCTACGCACAGGCCGCAACTGCCACCATGCCGCCTCCTCAGAGCGCCTATCAGCCGGCAGCGGCCTACGGCGGAGATATGGCCCCGGCTAAGGGCAGTAAATACGAGCCTATTACCACGAAGGGCTTCATCGGCATCATGCTGCTCATGTGCATCCCCATCGTGGGTCAGATCCTTATGATCGTCTGGGCGCTGGGTGGCTGTCGTAAGATCAACAAGCGCAATCTGGCCCGGGCGTCCCTCATTATGATGGTGGTGGCATTGGTCATCAGTTTCATTCTCGGTCTGATCCTCAAGTCCGTGTTCGGCAAGGTGGTGGAACAGATTGAGGCAGAGACTGGAGTTAGCATCAGCGAGATCACCGGTGGTGAAAAGGGCAAGAACGGTGAGAACGGCGGTTTGAACGGTCTGCTGGGCATCGTGAATGGCCTGTCCGGCGATGACGGCCCCACCAACCAGAACATCGAGGAGCTGGAGGAGCTCAACAAGATGCTGGAGGGTCTGGGCGGCGTGACCGGCGAGGAAAACGGTTTTGAAGGGCTGATCGATGGGGCCATCGAGGCCAACAAGGATGCCGAGGCGGCCAACGACGGCTGGCCCAAGACCCTGCGGGAATACCCCGGTGGAACGGCCACCGCCACCGCATCCTACCGCACTGAAATCTCCGGCACTACGCTGGATGAGATGCTGGGCTGGATCGAGGATCTAAAAGGCGATGGCTTTGAATATCAGGACTTCTACGACTTCGGTATGAGCGAACAGGATATGCTGGATATGAACGGCTGGTGGGCCTATGACGGAAACACCTATTTGAGTGTTTCCTTCTCCGAGGGTACGGTCATCGTAGACCATACCAAGGAACTGCCCGATCTGGCAAGTTATTTCAATTAAGGAGGTACATGCGGTGAAAATGGAACAGGGATGCAATATGCCTCCGGTGGAAGAGATCGCTTCCTTCCATGTCCATATCACCTCTGTCCATGATGCCACCTGGCAGGGAGTGGTAGAGGCAAACGGAACAACCTATCAGTTTCAGAGTGAGCTTCAGCTTCTTCGCTGGGTGATGGAGCAGTATCCTGCTCTGCGGCCCGACGTCCCCCATTGGCGCTAAACAAAAACGCTGATGCTGGAACAACAGGCGAAGAGTCTGGAAAAAAATCAAGTCCCTGCGTCAATGGCGCAGGGACTATCTTTTCGTTTATAAAACAATTTCTACTGGCAGCATTATATATTACGCACAACGCATCTGTAATGTAATCCGGCTCCGACAAGGGTTCACCTAAGTCGTCGCATAACGTAACCGTCGTTCGTACCGGAAAGCAATTTGCAGCAACTGGAGTGGATTTAGGTATCATTTACACCTTTCATCCGTCGTGGTAAACTGACACCGTACTTATTAGATCAACTTCCCCGGAACGGGCCTTGTTAAGCAGTGAGCCAACGCGAATAGCAGCGGCAGTTACGGTTCCCGCAGGAATCGTGTGTATTTTTCGTCAGGAAAGCAGATTCAGGTATTGTTTTCGATATGCCTGAATCGGTGTATTCTGATGCTGTGCTTTATTAGATTTATTCTCCCCATTGGGAGCTTATTAAGATGTGAGCTGCTGCAAGACAGTATCTTGTGCCACTATGGAAAAACTCCAACTATACAGCCAAGCCTTATTTTGCTAAGCTGATATTGTATTTCGGGCAGTGGTTCAAAATCCAACGCACGCACTATGCAAAATGTGCAACTATACAAACCTGCGTAATTTTGATAAACTGAACCCGTATTTAGGGCGAAGTAAGTTAGGGCGGAGTAAGTTAGGGAGGAACAGCGACGGGGAGGGGGAAAGTGCGCCTACCCGTCTCCTCAAAAAGACATCGAACGAAAAAGAAG
>JAZSHO010000057.1:0-5087 GCA_045533345.1 Faecousia sp.
GCTGTTGCTTTTGTGATTTATAGGGAAAGAAATCACAAAAGCCCGTCTCATAGGAACTCCTTGCCCTACGGGCAAAATAAATGCAAAATTGCATTTATTTTGGTGTTCCGTATGAATGCCTCACAGCAGGTGCATTGTCATAATATCAGCTGCAAAACATTTCCATAAGGATGAGGGATTTTTTAGAAAACTTTTATATCAGAAAGTATGTTCGAATATTATTTTATAGAAAAGCACACCATCTGTCAAGGCCCCGGGCGAAAGAGTCGACTTATCATGACAGTTACAGAACTTCGCCGAAATTTTCGGCGAAGTTAAAAACCCATCGTTAGGGATTTTGAAAAAATCGTGTCGCCGCAGTCCAAGGGGCTGCGTTACCCAGAACATTCATGTTCGCCAGGGCTTGGTGCGGGAGCCTCAACAAGCACGAAACCACTCATTTCCGCCTCAGCGGAAATGAGTGGTTTTTCGCATTCGTATATACAAATGCATTGCTTGCACCGTTACAGAAACACTATTCTGTCTTTAGCATCCGATAGCCGATACCAATATGGGTCTGAATATACTGGGTGTCCCGATTCTTTTCGAGTTTCTTTCTGAGTGTCGCCATATGTACCCGCAGGGATGCCATATCACTGTCCCAGGAGCTGCCCCATATCTTATCTGTCAGATAGGTATGGGTCAGCACTTTGCCCACATCCTTGGCAAGTAGGCACAGCAGCTTATATTCCGTGGGTGTCAGCTTCAGCATCTCACCCTTCAGGAAGGCACAGCCTGCACCGTAATCAATGGTCAGACTTCCATTGCGGAATACAGATTCTCCGGTCCTGGCTGAGGCGGAGGATATTCTGCGCTGGGCCACCCGAAGCCGTGCCAGCAGTTCTGTTACAGAGAAAGGCTTGGTCAAATAATCGTCAGCACCGGCATCCAGAGCGGATACCTTGTCAGCATCCTCACTCCGTGCAGAGATGACAATAATGGGCATCTGAGACCAGGAACGAATCCGCCTGATGATCTCCACACCGTCCAGATCCGGCAGTCCCAGATCCAGAAAGACAATGTCCGGCTGCTGGGTGGTGGCCGCCATGATGGCTGCTTCTCCATTGGACGCTGTGATGTATCGATAGTCGTTGGATCTCAGGGTGGTGGTGATTAAATTGCGGACGGTAGGGTCATCTTCCACCACCAAAATCAAAGGCTTATTCATGGACTTCTACCTCCCCGGCAGGAATGGAAACCGTAAAGACCGCACCGGCGGGCTGATTATCAGAAACGGTGATCTCGCCGCCGTGGGCAGCGACGATGGACTTGCACAGGCTCAGTCCCAATCCCAAACTGCGGCGGCTGTCGGCAACGGCTGTGCTTCCGGTATAAAACATCTGAAATATCTGCTGCTTTTCCCCGTCCGGGATGCCGGGGCCGTTATCAGAAACGCCGAAAACAGCCTCCGTATCTTCCTGCCTGGTGAAAATGTGGATGTGGGATCCCGCAGGTGTATACTTGACGGCATTGTCCACCAGATTGATGATGACCTGCACCATCAGACGGGCATCACACTGGGCCAGAAGCAGCTCGTCCTGATGTTCCACAGTGATGTGGTGCTGGGATGCTTTTCGGCTGATATGCTGCATCGCTTCGGAAACGATCTCCTCCGCCAAATGGGGCTGCAGTTTCAGCTCCATCCTGCCCTCTTCGATTTTTGTAACCGCCAGAAGGTTCTCTACCAGATTTTGCAGCCATGCGGAATCGTCGTAAATATCCTCATACATCTGGCGTTTTGTCCCGGCATCCAGCTCCTCTCCGTCAGACAGAAGGATGCTGGCATTGCCGGAGATGGCGGTCAGGGGGGTCCGCAGGTCGTGGGAAATGGAACGCAGCAGGGTTGCCCGGAGCTTTTCGTTTTCCGCCCGGAGAGTAGCTTCCTCTTTTTCCCGGGCATTGCGGCTGTTCTCCAGTGCCAGGGCGCAATCGCCCAGAATGGACAGCAGGACGCTGTTTTCAAAGGCTTCCAGGGGTTCGTTTCCTTCCACGATCACAGTGCCGTAGATTTTCTCCTGGCTTTTGATGGGATAGCGCAGGGCGTTTTTCCGGCTGCTGGCAGTGACTCCCGGAAGGACAGAAACGGTTCTTCCCAAAAGCTTTGTCACCTGGGTTCTGGCTGTTTGGAAGATCTTATCATCGTTAGGCGCCTTCTGCAGCATCTGACTGGTTTCAAAGAGAAGATTGGTGCGGTAGGCCGCCTGGGTTGACTGCTTGACCTGGCTTTTCAACCGGTCTGTCAATGTACCAACGATCAAGGCTGCCACCACCATAATCAGGAAAGTCAGGGGTGCGCCATGCTCATGGACCCGGAGAGAGAACCTAGGTGTGGTGAAAAAGAAATTGAATACCAGCACACCGCCGATTGCGGAAAGCACATAACTTGACCGGGTAGAGGTCGCCATGGAGGTCAGCAGCGCTGCCAGAAGGTAAACCGCAATAATATTGGCTTCCGTAAAGCCGACCTTGGAAAAGCCGTAGCTCAAAATCGTTGCCAGAATCAATATAACGATAGTCAGCAGCCAGTCCCGGATGGTGGTTTTGAAATCGAATTTTGGCTTTGCTGTTTTGGGACGGTAACTGCCGTCCACACTGGCATCGGGGATGATATGGATATCCAGATTCGGGGCAATGGCAGTGAGCTTTTCCGTCAGGGTAGGCTTGCTCCAGGGATGCTTCCGGGTGGCTGCACTTCGGCCTACCACGATTTTTGTGACACCGGAGAGCCGTGCATACTCTGCGATCTGATAGGAAACATCGTCACCGAATACCGTTTCTACGGTGGCTCCCAGGGTTTGCGCCAGTTCCGTGTTAGCCCGGAGCCGTTCTTTGTTTTCCTCACTTAAGGCTTCATAATTGGGAGTCCGGACAAACAAGGCGGTAAATTTACAGCCGAAAGCCGCCGCCATGGTGGCAGCGGTTCGGATAATACGGGCATTGGAGGGCGCAGAGGACAGGCCCACCAGAATATGTTCCTCCATATGCTCCCCTCCTTTTGTTTTTCTGCATTATAACATAGATTTTTCGGAATTTCTATCTGCGGTAAAAATAATCCAGCAGGTCACCCCAACCCAGAAGTTTGCTAAACAGATAGACTTGCCCACCGATAAAGCTGATGATGGTTATCACCAGCCAGATATCGTTGTTGATCATCAAATCCGGAAGCACTTCTGAATGTCCTTATACTTACCCATGACCATCAGGGACTTGCCCTCACACAGCAGGGTATCGGGGGTGATAAAGGAATCCAGTCTGCTTCCGCACTTCACTGCCAGAATGTTGATATTGAACTTTTTCCGGATGTCCAGACCGCCCACGGTCTTTCCCATCCAGGGCCTGGGAATGGTCACTTCGAAGATGGCATGGTCACCATCCAGTTCGATGTAATCCAGAATATGGTTTGCGCTGTAGCGGATCGCTGTCCACCGGGCCATCTGCTTTTCCGGGTAGACCACCTCGTCGGCACCGTTACGCAGGAGGAACTTTTCCTGCACATCGGTAGCTGCCCGGGATACCACCAGCTTGGCTCCCAGCTCTTTTAGCAGCGACGTGGTTTCCAGAGAACTCTGGAAATCATTGCCGATGGCAACGATGCACACATCGTAATTGTCTACGCCAAGAGATTCCAGGAAACTCTGGCTGGTGGAATCGCCGATCTGGGCGCTGGTGACATAGGGGAGTACTTCCTGCACCAGTTCTTCCTTATGGTCCACCGCCATGACCTGGTGATTTAAGTCCCGGAGCTTCATGGCAATGTGCTTGCCGAAGCGCCCAAGGCCAATCAGCAATATGGATTTCATAATATTCCCTCCTATCCGACTGTGATTTTCTCCAGGGGCAATCTGGAGAGAGTATTTTTTGTTGCAGGCAATGTGGCGAAGATCAAAGTCAAGCCGCCAACTCTGCCGAAGAACATAAGACATATCAAAACCAGTCTGGATACCGTTCCCAAACCGGGCGTGATGCCAAGGGTCAGACCCACCGTTCCCACGGCGGAAGCACTTTCAAACAGGCAGGTCATCAGGGGTAGATTTTCTGCCCGGCTGATAATCATGCCGCCAGCCAGGAACAATGTGATGTACAGAAGAAATACCGTCACGGCGTTCTTTACGGTATCGTCTGCGATCCTGCGACCGAAGAACTGTCCGTTTTCCCGTTTCCGGAATACTGCCACCGCACAGGCTGCCAGAACAGCAAAGGTGGTTGTTTTCATACCGCCGGCTGTTGAGCCGGGGCTGCCGCCGATCAGCATCAGCAGGCAGGTTATCATTTGTCCGGTTTCGCTCAGTTTGGTCAGATCCAGTGTGTTGAATCCGGCAGTTCTTGGGGTCACAGCCTGAAACAGGGAACCCCAGAACCGCTGCGAAGGAGAAAAAGAAGAAAACTCAAAGAAATAAAAATACAAAGCCGGAAGAAGAATTAAGCTTCCTGTGACTGCCAGGATCACCTTGCTCTGCATCCGATAACGTCTGATATGAATTCCGTTCTGACGAATATCCTGCCAGGTCAGGAATCCGATGCCGCCGATGATGATCAGAAGCATGATTGTCACATTCACCACCGGATGTGCCGCATAGGCAGTCAGCGAAGAATAGGGACTGTTCGTACCCATCAGATCAAAGCCTGCGTTACAGAAAGCGGAAACTGAATGGAAAACCGCCAGCCAGATACCCTTCATTCCGTATTCAGGGATGAATACGGTCATTAGTACCAAGGCACCTAGCAGTTCAAACAGGAAGATTCCTCGAAGAATAAACCCGGTAAAACGGACAATGCCGCCCACATGGTGGGCTGAGACCGCATCCTGCATGGTGCTTCGCTGCATGAGAGAGATCTTCTTGCCGGAAGCCATAGTAATGGCAGCTGCAACTGTCACAACACCCATACCGCCGATCTGGATCAGCAGAAGGATCACACCCTGTCCAAAGGCAGACCAATGGGTTGCCGTATCATATACAACCAGACCTGTCACGCAAACTGCAGATGTGGAGGTAAACAGGCAGTTCAAAAATGGGGTCATTGTACCTGTTCTGCTGGAAACCGGGAGC
>JAZSHO010000142.1:0-3451 GCA_045533345.1 Faecousia sp.
CGTGCCGGTGATTTGCATGGCAAATCACAATTGCCGCAGGCAATAAAACCATGTATTTGCTTCGCAAATCCGGAAAATAAAATCATTTTCCGGCGGAACGGATAAATCCGTTCCCTACGATCTCCATCGATAGACTGTACGATAAATAAGAATTTATTAAATGGGAGTATTATGAAAAATCACAAGATTTCGAAACGGAATTCCAAGATTTCTAAAGATTTTTTCTCCCGGACCTGCTATAATGGATCTATCATAAAAAATATAGGAGGCAATTCTATGTACACCATCGAAGAAATCCGTACACAGATCCACCCCGTACCCCAGAAGGTCACCGGCCTGGAAGGCGCCGGTCTGAAGCTGCAGCCTGCTTCCAAGGTCTGCTTCACCGCTCCCGAGGCTGAAAAAGGCCCCATCAAGACCGCTGCCGCGGAAATGAAGGCTTACCTGACCGCCAAGCTGGGCGACAACTGCTTCTGCGACTGCGGCACACCCGTGACCCTGAAGCTCAGCGAGAAGCCCGAAGAGGTCAAGAGCGAGCAGGAAGGCTACCGCCTTACCGTCAATGCAGAGGGTGTCACCATCGAAGGCTTCGGCGCAAACGGCCTTTACTACGGTGTCATTTCCTTCAAGCAGATCTGCGATTGGACCAGCGACGGTCTGGAGCTCCCGGCTGTTGAAATTCTGGACTGGCCCGATAATCCCTTCCGTGCCTACAAGGAAGAATGCCGCTACGGCTCCAACATGATGGAAAAGGCCGATTGGTTCGAGATGATCGACGATCTGGCTTCCAAGAAGCTGAATCAGCTGTCCCTGGCGATCTACGGCTGCTGGACCATCCAATACGACGGCCGCCTGGCTGAGTATCTGTACGTGCCCCTGAAGGACTATCCCCAGCTGAAGACCCCCCAGACCGTCAAGTACTACTCCCCCTCCGAGGGCAAGTGGCTGAACTATGAGCAGCTGCCCCCCATCTTCCGGGACAATTTCCTGGGTGAGCTGATCGTGTACGCAAAGGATCGGGGCATCAACGTGATCCCCGGCATCAACTCCTTCGGTCACAACACCCTGTTCCCCCGGATGATCAAGGAAGTGGCACCCGTCAACGACGCAGGCGAGCCTCAGCCCACCGGCTTCTGCACCTCCTCCGAGGAGACCTACAAGCTGCTGTTCTCTGCTTACGACCAGATCATCGACGAGTACCTGCTCCCCAATGAGATCTACACCTTCAACATCCTGCTGGACGAGGTTTGGGAGCAGTATGTGGATACCAACGATATGTACACCCTGAAGACCCCCTGGTGCCGCTGCGAAAAGTGCCGCGACAAGGAGCGCAGCGAGATCTTCATCGAGCATGCCATCAAGCTTCTGAAGCACCTGAAGGAAAAGGGCATGAAGTCCATCGTGATGGCAAACGACATGGTTGCCCGTAAGGTCTCCAAGCTGGGCGACATCTCCGCTGCCTTCCTGGGCCGCATCCGGGAAGAGGGCCTGGAGGATGTGCTGTTCTTTGACTGGTGGTGGTACCATGATCAGAAGGCGAAGCTGGACTTCGTGGTAGAGCCCGACGAGCTGGGCTTCCGCAGCTTCTTCTGCTCCTGGAACGGCTACTATATCTGGGACATCCTGCAGAGCCCCATGAAAAACAGCCAGATCATGGCAGAAATGAATCACAACGCCAAGTGCGGCGAGGGTATTTACCTCTACTCCATGTGGGATAAGAGCTATGACCGTGTCCACGATTGCTTCGCTGACTACGGCTGGAACTATGTTGCCACCGGCGAGACCGACGATTGCACCAAGCGTTATGTGGCAAGACACTTCGGTCCCATGCAAAGGGATGCTTTCCATGCCTACAAGCTGCTGGATTGGATCTCCGAGGAGCGGAAGGAAGTGCTGGATAAGGAGAACGGTCTCGCCACCATCCTGTCCCCCCTGACCACGCTGCGTAAACTCTCTTACTATGTGTACTGCTACTTCAGCAATCTTCGGGAGTACCCCAGAGAGTTCCCCGGCAACGGTCTGCAGTTCACCGTTCTGCCCGTCCGTCAGGATATGGAGCGGTTTATCTACACCGTCGCCGCCATGGCAAAGGAAGCCAAGGCCATCTTCGAGAAGGCTGCCGTCACCCCCGGCTGTGACCAGGAAATGGCCCGCCGCATGGTCTACGAGTGCCACAACTACATCGTGCTGATGGAGGACTGGGAGGCATTCCTGGAGATCTACGATCTGACCCAGGGCGGCGATCAGAAGAAGATCGCTCCCATCGCAAGAGCGCGCCAGCAGGCTCGTCTTGCTCTGATGCTCCACTGCGAGCAGACCAAGGAGGAATGGGTCTGCAAGGCTGCCACCATGCGGAATCAGTCTGTGTTCATGCAGATCTTTGCGGATATCGCAAACTACATTGAAAATACCGACCAGCCGCAGCTGGACCTTCTGAACATCAAGCCCATCTGCAGCAAGGAAAACCTGATGCTTCGCTAAATATCCCCACCTTCGGGGCTGCTCCGGCAGTCCCGAAGGTTTTATTTGACAAACATAAAGCATAGTGCTATGATTGTGAAAAGAAGGAGTGAATTTCATGCTGTTTCCCGTATGTTTTGCAAGTTGCGTAAAGTTTGCTCCTGATGTGTTTACCCGCTGACCGTCGGGGTCCGTGCATAAGCATGGCGCAAGCTTTTCGCTTGCGCCGTTTTTGTTATTTGGAGGTAACTATGGTTTCCATTTACCGCTGTGAAAAAGCAAAGAGGTAAGTATATGTGCATTTATCAGAATATTATCAGCCGAACCCTCATTGACAAAGGCTGGTCGGGGGATCGGAAATATTGCGCCGTAACCGCTGACGGCAGCAAGTATTTGCTGCGAATCACGGCTCCCGAGCGTGCACACCGCTTTTACCTGGGGTATCGGCGGATGCAGGAGGCGGCGGCACTGGGCATTCCCATGTGCCTGCCCCTGGAGTTCGGACAATGCCCGGAGGGCACTTATGCCATCCACAGCTGGGTGGAGGGCGCAGACGCGGAAGGCTATGTCCCCACCCTCCCTCTCGAAAAGCAGTATGCCTACGGCCTGGATGCAGGCAGGATCCTGAGAAAGCTTCACACGCTGCCCGCCCCGGCGGAGGTAACCCCCTGGTCGGAGCGCTTCAATGCCAAGATCGACCGAAAGATCAAGCAGTATGAGGAATGTCCGCTGAAATACGAAAACGGAGATCTGTTTCTGGCGTTTTTGGCAGATAACCGCCATCTGCTGTCTGACCGCCCTCAGACCTAGCAGAACGGTGACTATCACATCGGCAATATGATGATCGACCAAAACGGCAAGCTCGCCATTATTGATTTTGACCGGGATGACTTTGGGGATCCCTGGGAGGAATTCAACCGCATCGTGTGGTGCGCCCAGGCCGCGCCGGCCTTTGCTTCCGGCATGGTAGACGGCTATTTTGACGGTCCGG
>JAZSHO010000196.1:0-18237 GCA_045533345.1 Faecousia sp.
GCCATAGCAATGGCCCTCCTCGCAATGACATACTCCTTTTTTCTGCTAAGCTAAACAATAATTTATCTCAGCAGCATAGAATCGGGCCGAGCGGACGGGTAACGATTACCACCAGACTCCGTGCGAGTTGGCCGCCGGGCCACCCCGGCAAACAATAATTTAGCTTTGCAAAAACGTTACCGGGCAGGGTTATCGGGTAACGAATACCTCCGCATTACGTGCGAATTGGCCGCCGGGCCATCCCGGCAAACAATAATTTAACCTTTCCTTGGTAGACATTTTCTGGAAAACCGATATAATATAAAATAGAAAATTATGACCAAAACGGAAAAATTCCGTTGAAAGAGATTTACCGGAGGGAGCCCTATGGGTAAGAGAACGAAACTGTGGCAGCGCTGGCTGAGTTTGGTGCTGGCGATTTACATGGCTTTGAGTAATGTGCCGATTAGCGCATTGGCACAGGAAAGTGAGAAAGAACCGGAAACCCTGGCAGGGAAGACCATTTCCATCCTGGGTGACAGCATTTCTACCTTTCAAAATGTTTCCAACAATACCTGCTATAATTCCACCATCGGCTCCAATGCAGTGTATTACTCGGCAGGAACGCTGGGTGTCTACCGGGCGGATACCTGGTGGCAGCAAACCATCGATGCGCTGGACCTGCAGCTGCTGGTGAACAATTCCTGGTCCGGAAGCTGCATCCTGCACACCCGGTCCGGTACCGTAGGCGCTTATGTGGATCGGTGCGTCAACCTGCATAATGATATTACCGGGGAAGAACCGGACATCATTGCGGTGTTCCTGGGCACCAACGATTTCAGCTACTACCAGTCTGCCCTTGGCACCGCAGACATTGACTACGATACGCTGATTACGGAAAATACCGACGGCACCTATACCTACGCAACTCCCACCACCTCCTGCGAGGCTTACGCCATTATGCTCCACAAAATGACGGAGAGGTACCCGGAGGCGGAAATCTATTGCATGTCCCTGTTGCCCCGGCGGGAAAGTGACTATACCGGCGACTCTGTTACGGATGTTGGGGCCCCCACGGCTTTCAATGCCGAGCTGGCAAACGTGATCGAGCATTTTGGTGCCACTCTGGTGGACCTGGAAAACTGCGGAATTACCCCTGAGATCTCCAATTTTGATCAATATATCGGCGACAAGCGGGTCCATCCCGGTCCTGCCGGTATGGACATGATGACCCAGGCGCTGATCGATGCCCTGGTAGGCAAGGAAAATGCGTCCTTTACGGTGACATACGATCTGGCCAATGTGACTGCCGATGCAAAGGACAGCATTGTCCTCGGCGGCGGTGCCTTCGCTGCCAAGCTGACTGCCGCGGCAGGCTTTGCGGATATGCATGTGACCGTCACCATGGGCGGTGTGGATGTGACGGATAGGGTCTATGCCAATGGTAAGGTTACCATTCCCGCGATAACCGGCGACGTGGTCATCACAGCCACCGCCGAAATTGACGATATTCCCGACAACTACCGCTGGCAGATGCAGGACAATGCCCTGGTCAGCACCGGAGAAGCAGAAAACGCGCTGACCAAGAAGGCTGGTTCTGTGACGGATGGGGTGCTTAAAAACGCCTACTACCAGCTGGAAAAGCCCGTTGTCCTGCGCCATGACCGGCCCTGGGTGGTGGAATGGAAGGCCTCCGGCAACTGGAGCGGTATGCTTCTATCTGCCAATGCCAGCTCTTCTGCGGAAGGGAACAGCTACCTGTTCAAAACCACCACATCCACCGGCTTTATGGGCTTCGGTGAGCGGGTCGGCAGTTCCTTTGAAAACTACGGCATTGCGCTGGTTTCTCTGGGAATCGATACCACCGCAGAGCATACCTACCGGGTGGAAAACCGCATTGCCGCCGACGGCACCAACATGGCCTGCCTGTGGGTGGACGGTGCGGAACAGGGAGCGCTGAACAATTTCTTCATTGGCGGCGACAGCGACCAAAAGAAAACTGTGGACTGGCTGAACGGCCGGGACCTGTGCTTCTTCTATGTGGGTTCCAGCGGCCATCCCATCAACAACTGCAAGCTGGAATATCTGTCCGTCTGGGAGGGGGGTATCCAGGAGGAAGATACTTCCTTCGCATTTACCGTAACCCCCGAGAATTACGTGACTATTTCCGGGGACGAAACGGAAAAGCTGGCCTGCGCCCCGGGTCTGGTGACCTATGGGGACGGCAAATTTGCCGTGTCCTACCTGGCGGACGAAACCAACACCGTGGAAACGGAATCAAGCACCACCATTGTGTGCCGTCTGGGACTGTTCGATGTGGATGACCCGGAAAACGGTACATTCTTCGACATTGCCACAGCGGGACAAACCATCGGCGGTGTGACCATTGGCAGTAAAGCGCCTTACGAGCCCAATCTGCTGAAGCTCAGCGACCGGGAACTGCTGGTGCTGTTCAATATCCGGGACACCTCCGGCAATTATGTCTATTACAGTGCCAAGTTCGATACCGCGTCCAATACGGTCACCGCTTACCAGCCTTTGACTCTGGACGGGAAGAGCTGGACTCCCGCCAATATTGCCGCCTCTTACAATGCCCTGGCGGAAACCGATATCAGCACCTCCGGTCCTGCGGGCTCCATGGTGTTTACCTCTCAAATCATTCAGCACGAGGGGTACTATTACGGCTACTGCGGCGGAATCTGTGCCGGCTTCAGCGGTATTTTGGTCCGAAGCACCGACGGTATCCACTGGACCTCGGTCATGGTGCCGGAAGCGGCTTCCGATATGGCCGGTGTCATTGAGTGCGGCTTCCAGTTCCTGGATAATTATGTGTACTTCTGCATGCGGGATATTTCCTCCGGTGTGTACCATTGCTCCTATGATTTCACCACCGGGGAACAGCTGGTCAAAACCAGAAAAATTCCCGGCTTGACTACCTCCAAGCCCACGGCCTTTGCCCAGGATGGCAAGCTGTATGTGATCGTCAACAAGGCTACCGGAGATGACAACACCGTGGGCAGACGAAACACCGCCCTGTTCTACCGGGTGGATCCGGAAACCTGCCGCCTTTCCCTGGCAAGACAGGTATTCTGCGCCGACGGCATTGCTTACCACAGCGTTGTGAATTGCAATGGCACCAACTACTGGTGCTTCCATACCGATGCCCGGCGGATCAACCCTTACACCCAGGGACGGTCCAACCTGGCGTTCCGGAAGATCCCCGCTTTGTATGCAGCGGAAAGCGGCAGCAATGACGGCGTTCTGGACCTGGATGACTACAACCATATGTATGCCAGCGGCTGTATCACCGCTGCAACCAATACCTGGCAGTCCGGTGTGGTCAATATGCATTATCAAATTCCTCTGGCGGATTTTGCTGGCTATGACCATGTGACCATTACTGCCAACGGCGAGCAGAAAGCCTATATTGCTTTCTTCGCTGACTGGATGACCCAGGCCGGAACCGTTGCCTATGCCGATGGCTGGACGGAGCAGCTGATCCTGGATCCGGGCACCAGCCGGACTCTGCCGATTCCCGAGGATGCACAGTATCTGTACATTCTGAACAACAATGCCGCCGGGGCAAATCTGCTGCCGGAAAGCGTGGTCTTCAGCAAGGGCGTGGAATCCCTCACCCTCCGCTATGACGACCGCTACGATGTCACCGGAAAGACCGTGGAAATTCTGGATGCGGGCAAGCCTTCCTCCTGGCAGGTTGGCTACGGTGTTGAGGAAAATAAAGTTCCCGATACTGCCGTTGTGACTGGCGAAGGCAACTCCCTGGTGGCCACCGGCATCGGCACTGCGACGGTGCGCATCGACGGTACGGTTTATGAAATCACCGTAGAAGCCGCTCCTATTTCTCTGCTGCTTCTGGCTGGCCAGAGCAATATGCAGGGCATTGACGGCGACCCCAAGCAGTCGGTGGTCTGCCCCGAGGGCATGGTCTATGCCACCTATGCTGACCGCTACAAGAAGACCGTGGCGGATGTGACCAAGTTTGCCCCCAGCGCCCTCAGCGGGGAGCACAGCGATGTCAATGTAACGGGCGATACCGCCTGCCTGGAAAACTATCCCGTGTATATGCTCACGGCTCCCGGCAACGGTCGGGAGGGCATGGACAGCGGCCTGGCCTACGAGTGGGTGCGCCAGACCGGAGAAAAGGTCTGGGTGGTGAACCTGGGCTACGGCGGCAGCAGCATCAACGGCTGGCTGGAAGGCGGCGAGCATTATCATGCTACCCTTGCTCTCCTTTCCGCCTGCCAGGAGACCCTGCGCAAGGAAATTGCCGCGGGACACTTCACCCTTTCTCACATGGGCTATTTCTGGTGCCAGGGCTGCGCCGATGAGACCCAGACGGCCCAGTGGTACGCGGATAAGTACCAGACCATGCACGGCCTGTTCAAGAGCAGTCTGACCTTTGACCACGATTCCAATACCGGGACTCCGGAAAAGGCCATGGAATTCGGCGGCATCATCCCCATCCGCTCCGGCCATGCAGGTTTTGGTTCCTACCGGGCCGGTGTCTACAAGGATACCACCAGCGCTTCTTACTATCAGTCCTTTAAGGACCTGCGGTTCAACGGCCCCCGGGTGGCCCAGTATTGGATGGGCAACAACCCGGCCTTGACGGATATCTGGAATGTTTGCACCATCCAGGAGGATTGGGCGACCCTGCCTGACGGCACCGACGGTGTTGCGGACTACTTCCGCTCTGCCTATGAAAACGGCAAGGTGGACTATCCTGTCCAGGTGGCCCAGTCCGCTTCCTGGTATACCCCCACCACCCCCGCGGCAGTCCATGACAATATCCACTACAACCAGATCGGCTACAACGAACTTGGCCGGGAGTCTGCCCGGAACGCTTTGATCCTCCTGGGCGAAACCCAGGCTCCCAAGGCAGAAGCCACTGTGGAATTCATCGGATGGGACGGCTTTACCCCGGTGGCGGAGCTGACTGCCTCCATTACCGGAAACGCCGATACGCTGGTGGTGCCTATGGTTTCCCCGGTCTGGAAATCCAAGGAGGTTACCTATGACCTCAGCGACGGACTGACTTATTCCTACTACGATCTGCTGACCCGGGACCAGAAGACCAAGGGTACGCTGACAGCCATCGGGGCAGAGGGCGGCGTTACGGTTACCGGCATGCGGGAACTGACAGCCTATAACTGGACTTTTGACGGAAGCAACCTGGTGAGCAGTCCCGGGGAGGACTTTACGGACAATCCTTTGTCCCTGCTGGGCGGCAAGGTGGAAAACGGCATCTTCAACAATGCCCGGTATGGGTTGAAGAAGAGTATCCGTCTGTTCCACGACCAGACCTGGGGCCTGGAGATCCAGCTGAGCAACTGGACCGGCACGGAGGGCAGCATGATCTTCGGCACCGGACCCGATGCTGCGGTGGGCCAGCCCTACCTGTACTTCCGCCCTGCGGATTCTTTTGTGGGCTTCGGCTGCTATGACGGGTCTTCCTATCACAACTACGGCATTTCCCTGAAAAATCACAATGTGGCCTGCAATGAGGGAAGCCATACCTACCGCTTCCTGAACCGCATTTTGGAGGACGGCACCAATCAGATCTGGCTCTTTGTGGATGACCGGGAAATCGGACCGCTGACGGAGCATTATACCAACAGCACCCTTTCGGATACGGGCAACAACTGGCTCAGCGGAAAGGACTTTGACCTGTCCAATATCGGAACGGGAGGCTGGCCCATCCGGGGCTGCACCTTGAACGCCATTCGGGCAGCCGAAACCAACTATGACCCCAATGCCCATTTCCACAGCTGGTCCGACTGGCAGCAGATCACTGCCCCCGGTCCCGAGGGCCCCGGTCTGGAGCAGCGCAGCTGCGCTTGCGGCGAAACAGACAGCCGGGAGGTGGAGGGCGTCTGGCAGACCCATGAGCTGAGCAAGTATCTGCAGACATTGCCCGAAGATTACTGTGCCGGAACCAATCTGTGGACGGTCCTGCCTCACACGCAAACCTATTACTATGGCGGCACCCACTGGGCGCCGAATACGGGCGCGGATGTCTGGGCGGTGACCATTCCCGTGGAGCCCGGTGACAAAATTTTCGCCACTGCCTTCGGCAAAGCCGGGGACAACGGCTACACTTCCAACGGCATCCGCTGCACCTTCTTCGATGCCGAGGGTGTGTGCAAGACCACCGGTCCCGCGGAAACCTACACTGAATTCACCGCCAACGGCGGTTACCTCATCGCCCCCGAGGGCGCCGTGGCGGTCAATGTGCCCATGTATGGGGACAAGGACACCTATGAACTGTACATTCTGAATGCGGAGCACAGCTATGAAAACGGTGTCTGCACCCTCTGCGGTGAGGAGAAAACCGGAATCTGCACGGATTTGACCCACATTGTGGCTTACGGACAGAGCTTCTCCGTGGGTGGAGATGCACCCATCTATGGAGATCCTGCGGTGGATGGTGTCTATGTGCTGGGCGGCATCACCGACAGCAACGGTGACACGCTGACCTCGATTCCTGCCACAGGCACCCAGCATCCCATTATTTCTGCGGTGAATGCGCTTTCCAAGCTGCTGAGCGGGGACGGAATCGATACCGACATCATTGTCGGCTCCTACGGAGCCGGGGGCAAGACCATTGCCCAGCTGATGAGCCAGGAACGCCAGGGGCAAATCAAGGCCGAGGAAGGGTATACCTATGACATCCTTTCCTCCGGAAGATATGGCGTATTCCAAAGCTCCGTTGCTGCCGTGGCGGACTATGCCCGGGAAAACGGCAAGACCGTCAGCTGCCCGGCTATTGTGTACCTCCAGGGCGAAACGGACCAGAATACCGATGCCCAGCTGGGTTATCCCGATAATCCCCAGTGGGCAGCCTACGCAGCCGGCGGCGACAAGGAAAAATACAAGGAATACATGTCCCGGCTGAAGGAGGATATGCAGCGTGAGGTGATGGAAGCCTACGGCCAGACCGAAAAGCCTCTGTTCCTTATCTACCAGATCAGCGGCACTTATGTGCGGACCAATGACAGCGCCATCAACATGGCGCAGCTGGAATTCGCCCAGGAAAACGAGGACGTGATCCTGGTCCAGACTCCCTATTTCACACCCCATTATACAAACAGCCACCATCTGACCGTCAACGGCTACCGCTGGCTGGGTGAGTACATTGGACAGACCATGCATACGGCACTGACGAAGCAGACCAAGACCTGGCCCATGCTGCCGCAGAAATTTGTGTGGGAGGATACCAAGACGCTGCGCATTACGGTCAGCGGAGCGGTGAATGGACTGACCATTGACACCTGGACGGTGGAAGACGCCACCAACAGCGGCAATAAATACGGCTTCTACCTGGTAAGCAACGGAAAAACGGTGGTGCCGAAAACGGTGGATGTGGAAGGAAACGACATTGTTCTGACGTTCCTTGACGGTGCCATAACCCTGGAGGAGGAAGGAACCGTATCTGTTTATTACGGAGGACGGGGCGCCAAGGGTACCGGCAATATCCGTGATAACGCAACGAAAACAGGCTTCTACTGCTACCTGGATGACAGCGCCGACACCGGCACCGGAAACAACCAGGGGGTCAGCCACAGCGCTCTGGACGAAAATGGTAATTCCATCATTGGACAGCCCTATCCTCTGTATAACTGGCTGGCATCCTTCTGCCAGGAGATCGAAGCTCCCGTTGCAGAAAAGAAAGCGCCTGCTTCCTACTACTGGGAGATGCAGGAGTCCGGCCTGGTAAGTGTTACCGAAGGACAGGCAGAAGAAAATGAACTGACCTTGCTACAGGGTTCTGTGGAGAACGGCATCTTAAAGAATGCACAGTACAGCATGGAGAAGTCCGTTGTGCTGTACCACGACCGTCCCTGGACCATCGAATGGAAGGCTTCCGGAAATGGCAGCAGCTACGGTGGCGGTAAAATCTTCAGTGCTTCTCAAGACAGTGGATCCAGTGTGCGGTATCTGTATCTTCCTGCGGACTCCCGCGGCTTCCTGGCCTGGGGCGTAGCCAGCGAGGGCAGAAACTACGGCATCAAGCTGGGACAGCTGGGCATCGATACCCGGCAGGAACATGTTTACCGGATCGAGAACCGTATCGCCGAGGATGGAACGAATACCGTATACTTGATCGTAGACGGTGTGGAAATCGGTGATATGAATACGCCCTACAGCACCAAGGACGGTTCGCTGATCGATGACGCAAAGAACTGGGCCAATGGAACGGACATTTATCTGGACTTCCTTGGAGAACCCACGAACTTCCTCCTGAACAACATGAAACTGTCCTATCTGAGGATTTTGGAGGACAGTCATGAGCACACCTACGAAAACGGTGTCTGTACCCTCTGCGGCGAGGTGCATCCCAACCTGGCAAATTACAAGGGTAAGGTCATTTCCATTCTGGGCGACAGCATTTCCACTTTCGCAGGTTATATCCCCGTGGCCGACGGGTTCAACCTGGAGCATTATGCCCGCTATCCCCAGGATAACCTGCTGACGGATGTGAACGAAACCTGGTGGATGCAGGTCATCGATACTCTGGATGCCAAGCTGGGCATCAACGACAGCTGGCGCAGCACCGAGGTCTACAACTATATTGATGCAGAGGTCAACGATACCTATGATGGCACCAAGGCCTGTATGGCTTCCACTATCCGCATTCAGAATTTGGGCAGCAACGGAACACCCGATGTGATCCTGTTCTTTGGCGGCACCAATGACATTACCCAGAGCCGCCCGTTGGGTACCTTTGATCCTGCATTGGCCCCTACGGAGGTGGATTTAATCTCTGTAAAATGGGAAACTGTGGCAGATGCTTATGTGGACGCGATCATGCGTATGCAGTATTACTATCCGGATGCTCAGATCATTGCTATGCTACCCTTTGACAGAAACAGCCAGGGTACTGCAAAGGTAAACAAATATAACAGTCTATTCATTTCCATCTGTGAGCATTATGGTGTACCTTATACGGATCTGCGCGAATGCGGAATCACCAATGCGGATCTGCCCGACGGTACGCATCCCGATGCCAAGGGTATGGACGATATCACCGAAGCAGTTTTGAATGCGTTGCTGGTTGACTGCGATGTGGCAGCAGGAGAACATATCGTTCATTCTGTTACCCACGATCTGACCGACGCAAAGAGCAGCTTAAGCTACTACAAGGGTGTTTCCCATGGCAAGCCTTTCAAGACGACAGTCACCGGCGAAAATCTCAAAGTGACCGTCACCATGGGCGGTGCGGATATTACCGCCAATTGCTACGCAAACGGTGTGATCTCCATTGGAAATGTGACCGGTGATCTGGTGATAACCGCAACGGGAACACCCAAAACGGTTTATGCGGACTATCTGCAGGAACTACCGGAGAAAATTTGCTCCGGAACCAACCTCTGGACTGCGCTGAAACCCATCAATCTGTACTATACCGGCAGTGGCTGGGGCAATACAGGATCCGGCTCCGTATATTCTGTTACCATTCCGATTTCGGCAGGGGATCAGATTTGGGCGACTTCTTTCCAGAAATCCGGCACCAATGGTGGCAACCGCAACGGCATCCGCCTAACCTGGTTTGATGAAAACGGTGTTCTGGAATCCATTTCCCCGGATGATGTCTATGCGGAGTTTTCTGCCAATGCATTTGTCACCGCTCCCGAAGGAACGGCTGCGGTGAATGTGGTCATGTGGAATGGCAACGAGAGCAATGAGGTGTATCTCCTCAATCGTGACCATACCTATGAAAACGGCAGCTGCACCCTCTGCGGGGAGGCTCATCCCAACCTGGCAAATTACAAGGAAAAGGTCATCTCCGTCCTGGGCGACTCCATTTCCACCTTCGCGGGCTACATCCCCGTGGCGGACGGCTTCAACCTGGAGCATCTGCCCCGGTATCCCCAGGACAATCTGCTGACCGATGTGAACGAAACCTGGTGGATGCAGGTCATCGACCGGCTGGATGCCAAGCTGGGCATCAACGACAGCTGGCGGAGCGCCACCGTCAGCGGCGCCCATGCGGTGACCACCGGCTCTACCGGCGAAAACGCCTCCATGGCAAACCTTACCCGGCAGCAGAATCTGGGGTCTAACGGTAAGCCGGATGTGATCCTCTTCTACGGCGGCACCAATGATCTGGCCCATGTGTCCAAGGTGGGTACCTTTGATCCTGCCACCGCTCCCACTACTGTGGATCTGACCACCAAAAAATGGGACAATCTGGCGGATGGCTATGTCCACACTCTGCTGCGGCTGCGGCATTACTATCCCGATGCCCTGGTGCTGGCCATGCTGCCCACCGTTACCACCAGCTACTATTCCAACGAAAAGCTGGCCCAGGCCAATGCAGTGCTTGCTGATATCTGCGATCACTACGGCGTGCCTTACGTGGACCTGCGCAACTGCGGCCTCACCACCGCCGATCTGCCCGACGGCATCCACCCGGACGCCAAGGGCATGGACTTCATCACGGAAGCGGTGTTGGGAGCCTTGCTGGATGCGGAGATGGAAGCCGGAGAAAATGTGGTGTACTCGGTGAAACACGATTTGGCCGATGTCACCGCATCCCTGGGCCACTATAAGGGCATTTCCGCCGGGGAGTCCTTCGAAGAGACCATCAGGGGAGATGGACTGACGGTAACCGTCACCATGGGCGGCATGGACATTACCGCTTCTGCCTATGCCGACGGAAAGATCACCATTCCCGCGGTTACCGGTGACCTGGTGATCACCGCCAGAGGCGAATTCACTGCCGACGGCCACCTGCAGCAGCTGCCGGAACCCATCTGCGCCGGAACCAACCTGTGGACGGCACTTTCCCATGACGAGGAATACTACACCGTCAGCGGCTGGGGTGTTCACAATTCCGGTAAGGTGTTCTCCGTGACATTCCCGGTCAGCAGCGGCGATGAGATCTTCGCCACCTCCTTCGGTAAGGCCGGGGAAAACGGAACGAGCATCAATGGAATCCGGGTGACCTGGTTCCTGGAGAACGGAAAAGTTTCCTCGGTGGGTGCGGATGCTGTCCATACGGAATTTGCTGCCAAGGGATTCTTGACTGCCCCGGAGGGCGCCATCGCTGTCTGCGTTCCTATGTGGACCCCGGATGATACCAATGAACTGTATCTTCTAAACCGGGAGCACCGCTACGGCTATGCCGTGGAGCAGGAACCCGGCCTCACGGAAGCAGGCATCTTGACAGGCACCTGCGAGATCTGCGGCGGAGAAACCACCGTGGAACTGCCGATTCTGAGCGAAGAGGCTTACGATTACGCAGTAACCGCAGAGCCTACTTACACGGAAACCGGCATGGCAACCTACACCTGGAAGGATACCACCTACGGAACCTTCACTTTTGAGGTGGTTCTGGACATGGTGCCGATCCTCTATGGCGACGTGGACGGCAACGGAACGGTCAACACCCGTGACCGAATCCTGCTGACCCGCTATCTGGCGGGTTGGGAAGGCTACGACGAGGAGGACATCAACCTTCTGGCCGCCGACGTGAACCAGGATGGCACGGTCAACACCAAGGACCGGATCATTCTGAGCCGATACTTAGCCAACTGGACAGGTTACGAAGAACTTCCCTATAAGAAATAAACTCAAAAAACACCGGAGCCATCGGCTCCGGTGTTTTGCGCAAATCGCAGAAAAGATTGCTCTCCGCTATTGATTTTGAACTGGAAAATATCTAAAATATAACCAGATCGATTTTGGATACGGATGAACCGTAGGATGTAAGGTTTGTCCGGAAAAGTTTCGAAAGAAGGTTCTTCTATGAGTAAAATGCAAAGACTCCTCGGTGGAATCCTGCTGCTGTGCCTTGTGCTTTCCCTGGGGGCGGCCGTGCTGCCCATGGATGCAGCCGCGGAAACCGTGACGGAAACATCGGAGAAAATTTACGGATATGCGGACTGGGGTGGAGCCAAAGCTGCAACCTTTGAGCTGGAGGTAGATGCAAAGGTGCGCATCACCTTTGCGTATTCCGAGGGCCTTTCCAGCATCTCACTGGTAAAAATCGGCTCCGGCACGGTTACACCGACTTCCGTTTCCTCCGGCAGCGGCAATTACGGCGATACATACAAGTACGACAAAATGTACTATTATGACCTGGAACCCGGCGAGTATTCCATCAATGTATTTGCAGGTGCTTATGAGAATACTGGCGGAACAGTGTACTGGCTCCAGATAAGAGCCACTTACGAGGTACATACCCACGATTACAGCTACTCGACCAAAAAGGTCGCGCCTACCTGCACAGCCCGGGGCTACATGAAGCATACCTGCTCCTGCGGTGACTATTACACGGACAATTATGTGGACAAGCTGCCCCATACGGAGGTTTATGCCCCGCGGGAGGCACCCACCTGCACGAAGACCGGCAAGGATGAGGGCACCAAGTGCTCCGTCTGCGGCACGACGATTTCGGGTCGGACAACAATCCCGAAGCTGCCCCACGATACCTTAGTGGAAATTCCCGGGATAGAGCCTACCTGCACCACATCGGGTAAAACCGCCGGTGCTAAGTGCTCGACCTGTGGTACGGTTTCCCTCGCACAGGAAGATATCCCAATACTGGAACATGACTTTGTGGATAATACCTGTTCTTTCTGCGGTTTAATGGTTGGTGTCTGTGGTGATGATCTGGAATGGATGCTGGACAGTAGCGGCACGCTGACCATTACCGGCAGCGGCGATATGTATGACTGCGAGATGTACGGTGCGCCCTGGTGTGAAGCAAGCGATCGGATAGTAACCATAAAACTGCCTGAGGGTTTGACTTCCATTGGTGCCTTCGCCTTCCAAAAAACTGCAATATCCAAGATCACGATTCCTGACTCTGTACAGGCCATCGGTGACAGTGCGTTTTATTGCTGTGAGAACCTTACCGAAATCACGCTCCCGAACAGCGTAAGCCACCTGGATGGGTTTGTGTTCTACGGATGTTCGGCCTTAACCGAGGTTACTCTGCCCGGGAGTCTTACGGAACTTCCAAACGGTCTGTTCGACGGATGCAGTACATTGACCAACGTGACGATCCCCCAGGGAGTCACGACAATTGGCGATTGGACGTTCAGTGACTGTAAAGCCTTGACCAAAATCAACATTCCCGAAAATGTCACTGCTATTGGAGCAAATGCCTTTAGAAACTGCGGCAACCTGACGTATCTTTGCATTCCCGGAGATGCGCCTACTATTGGATACTCGGCGTTTGAATTTGTCAATGCTACCATCCATTATAACAGCGGTAGCGGCGGATGGGAGAACGTGGTTACCCAGAACTATGGAGGCAGCATCACCTGGGATAGTTTGACGCACCAATACAGCAAGACCGAATCGGTAGAACCTACCTGCACAGAGCAAGGAACCGACACATATACCTGCATTTGTGGCGCAATGAAGTCAGAAACTGTGAAGGTACTCCATGAAACCGAAGAGATTTGTCACATTTGCAAGAAGGCCGGTGTTTGCGGCGAAAACGCATATTGGAGATATGTTCCTTCTGCCAACTCAGCCTCTGGTTATGGAATTCTTTACATCAACGGCATCGGAACGATGAAGAATTACAGTACCGAAAGCGTTGCGCCATGGTACCGATATCGTTCCGATATCGAGGAAATCAATGTGGGTTCAGGAATCACCCAAATTGGAGAATATGCCTTCTATGGTTGTAACATGGTATGGGGTAGTGACTTGTCCCTGCCGGATACCCTGACCCATATTAACGCTTATGCGTTTTACGGCTGTTCAAAAGTCGGCGATGTGTATCTCCCTTATGGAATCAAGCACATTAGTGCGAATGCGTTCAAGGATTGCAGAAGCAACTTGCTAATTAGATATCCGGGTACGATCCGGGAATGGATCGGGATCTCTCAAACTACCTACCCGGTTAGCTGCAGTGATGTGCGCGCAAATGTGTACGGCTTTTGTGGGGAAAACGCCAAGTGGTATCTAAGTACCGGAGCTAATCTTGTAATTTTTGGCAGCGGTGCAATAAAAAATTACGGCAGCACGAGTGTACCTTGGTACGCCTCCAGGTCTACGGTGAAGACTGTTGTTGTCGAGCAGGGTATCACCGAAATTGGCAACAATGCGTTCAATAAATTTAGCAGCTTGACCAGCGTAAGCCTTCCGGAAACGGTAACCCGCATAGGAAGCGGCACATTCGACAGTTGCACAAGCTTGCGGAGAATTGTACTGCCTGACAGTTTGAATTCCATAGGAAGCTATGCGTTTTACGATTGCGGTGTTTTGTCAAGGATCACTTTTGAAGGTCCAGCACCTGTAATTGATTGGACTGCTTTCTACAATGTTAAAGCAACAGCATATTACCACTCCACAGCTCCTTCTTGGACGAAAGCGGTTCGCCAAAACTATGGTGGTACTATCACCTGGAAAGTCATGGAGGGCTGCGAAAAGATTTCCGTTACCGACTCTGCGGTAGACGCCACCTGCACTTCCTCAGGTCTAACTCAGGGCAGTCACTGCTCTACCTGCGGCGCAACGCTGGTCAAGCAGGAAGTGATTCCCGCAACCGGTCACAGCTATGGCTATGCTGTGGAACAGGAACCCACCCTTACAGAGGTAGGCATCTTGAAGGGCATCTGCGAGGCCTGCGACGGGGAAACCACCGTGGAACTGCCGATGCTGAGCGAAGATGCCTATGATTATGCGGTGACGGCAGAGCCGACCTATACGGAAACCGGCTCGGCAACCTACACCTGGAAGGACACCACCTACGGAACCATCGTCATCACGGTGGTTCTGGAGAAGCTGGAAATCCTCCTGGGCGACGTGGACGGCAACGGAACGGTCAACACCCGTGACCGAATCCTGCTGACCCGCTACCTGGCGGGTTGGGAAGGCTACGACGAGGAGGACATCAACCTGCTGGCCGCCGACGTGAACCAGGATGGCACGGTCAACACCAAGGACCGGATCATTCTGACCCGATACTTAGCCAACTGGACAGGCTACGAAGAACTTCCCTATAAGAAATAAACCAAAAAAACACCGGAGCCATCGGCTCCGGTGTTTTGCGCAAATCGCAGAAAAGATTGCTCTCCGCTATTGATTTTGAACTGGAAATTATCTAAAATATAACCAGATCGATTTTGGATACGGATGAACCATAGGCTGTAAGGCTTGTCCGGAAAAGTTTCGAAAGAAGGTTCTTCTATGAGTAAAATGCAAAGACTCCTCGGTGGAATCCTGCTGCTGTGCCTTGTGCTTTCCCTTGGGGCGGCCGTGCTGCCCATGGATGCAGCCGCGGAAACCGTGACGGAAACATCACAAAAATATTACGGTGTTGCTTACAATGGCGGAACCAGCGGAAGTGCGGCAACGTTTGAACTGGGAGTTAAGGCAAGTGTGCGCATCACTTTTGCGTACACAAAGGGACTTTCCCAGCTGCTGCTGTTTAAGTCTGGAGAATCCCTGTCTATCGAACCGACAGGCGTTTCTACAAGCAGCGGCAATACCGACGGGTACGAGTTCCATTCTACTTACTATTTTAACCTGGAACCCGGCAAGTACTCTATCATCGTACACCCTCATAAGGAGATTTATTCAACGGCATATTGGCTCCAGATAAAAGCTACCTACGAAGTGCACACCCACGATTACAGCTACTCGACCAAAAAGGTAGCTCCCACTTGCTCGGAGCGGGGTTATACCAAGCATACCTGTTCCTGCGGCGACTACTATAAGGACAACTATGTGGACAAGCTGCCTCATACGGAAGTGTATGCAGAGCCTGTGGCTCCTACCTGTACCAAGACCGGTAAAGAGGCAGGCACCAAATGCTCTGTTTGCGGCACGACCATGTCTGGCCGGGAAACGGTCCCCAAGCTGCCCCATGATACTGCTGTGGAAATTCCCAAAGTAGAACCCACCTGCAGTACCCTGGGTAAGACCACCGGCGCCAAATGCTCCGTGTGCGGCACGGTTTCTGTTGCTCAGGAAGATATCCCTATGCTTCCTCATATGGAGGCGGATGTGGCCTATATTCCCGCAACCTGCACCAGCATTGGCAAAACCGCAGGTACAAAATGCGCTGTGTGTGATGCTGTGGTAGTGGCACAGAAGGATATCCCCAAACTGTCCCACACCCAGGCGAATGCACCGGGCGTGGGGGCAACCTGTACCCAAGAAGGCAAGGTGGATATGAAGATCTGCACCGTATGCAGCCAGGAGGTGTCCTATACCCCCATTCCTGCCCTGGGCCATGATGCCGTGAATTATTTCTGCCAGCGCTGCGGAGAAGTGGATGATTCCGTGGTGGCTGCATACGGAGACTGCGGCGACAATGTGCAATGGTTCGGTCTGCGAAGTGGCACACTGATGATTCGGGGTGCCGGCGAAATGTGGGATGACCCCGAAATCCCCACCGATTCCAGTTATAAAAAAATTGTTATTTCGGAAGGCGTGACTCGCATTGGCAGCAATGCCTTCGATTCTTCCAATGCTACCTCGGTGTCCATACCGAAGACCGTACGGGAAATCGGCAGCAATGCCTTTGCAAACAGCAGGTTGGGGGATGTACTGGAGCTTCCGGAGGGCGTGGAGTCTATTGGAACAGGCGCCTTCAGCAATTGCAAGATCACCAAGCTTTATCTGCCGAGTACCTTGGAGTACATCGGCGAGAAAGCATTCTATAAATGCGATAAGTTGACCTTCCTTACGGAAGGGGCTGCGGGCACGTCCACAAAAATAAATGGCATTTATCAGCTGTATCTTCCGAAAAATCTGACCTATATTGGCTGTCGCGCGTTTTACGGATGCAGCAAACTGGACGGAGATTTGATCGTTCCGGATATGGTGTGGGCCTTGGAATCCTATGCCTTCTATGAGTGCAGCTATCTGCGGGGCGTGTCCCTTGGAGACTGTTTGACAAAGGTCATGCCCTATGCATTCTATGGCTGTTCCCGTATGACATGGATTGGCATCGGAGACCGAATTTCCACCATTGAAGAGTGTGCTTTTACGGGAACGTCGAGCCTGAAAAGCATTAATCTGAACCATGTGTTTTATGTTGGGGAAGATGCCTTTGCCAGCAGTGCCAGTTTGAATTCCGTTAGACTTCCCAAGCAGATCACCATCGACTCCGGTGCCTTTTCAGTCTACGCAATATCGTATGTTAATTATGCCGGAACCCAGTCAAACAAAAACAGCTACGTATACATCGCTTCCGGAAATACCCCCCTTACAAGAGCAAATTGGGGGTATGGCTACGGTGAGTCCGCAAGACCCAGCAGTTGCCCCAGTGGGCATACGGTACGGACTTCTGCGGCGGTGGCACCGACCTGTACCGAACCCGGCTGGAGCGACAGCCAATACTGCGTGGATTGCGGAGCGGTCACCGACGCCAAGACCAAGATTCCGGCCCTGGGTCACAAGTATCTGACAGATATTGGCTATGCGCCTACCTGCACAGAGCCCGGCTTAACCACCGGCTCCCATTGCGGTCACTGCGGCCTGGTGCAGACTGCCCAGGAAGAGATCCCGGCCCTGGGCCATTCCCCCAAGACCGATGCTGCTGTAGCCCCTACCTGTGAGCAGTCCGGCCTCACCGAGGGCAGCCATTGCGACGTTTGCCAGGTGATCCTGGTGCAGCAGGAGGAAATTCCTGCCCTGGGCCACGATAAGGTGGCTATGGAGGAAATTCCTTCCACTTTCTATGAACAGGGCAGCACCGGAGGTGTCCATTGCTCTGTGTGCGGATGTATTTTCCAGCTGCCCAGAAAGCTCCCGCTGCTTTCCGAGGATGTACTTTACGGCGACGTGGACGGCAACGGAACGGTCAACACCCGTGACCGAATCCTGCTGACCCGCTACCTGGCGGGTTGGGAAGGTTACGACGAGGAGGACATCAACCTGCTGGCCGCCGACGTGAACCAGGATGGCACGGTCAACACCAAGGACCGGATCATTCTGACCCGCTACCTGGCCAACTGGACAGGCTACGAAGCGCTTCCCTATAAGAAATAAACCTTAGAAAAATCCCGGAGTCATTACAGACTCCGGGATTTTTGCGGCGCGGGGAAGGCCCCGGGGCTAATTCGGGCCTTCGGTTGGTCAGTAGACCGGGACCATTGGGTGGTCGACCCGGTTCGTTACTGCGCAGCTAAATTGTAGTTTATATGAGTAGTAAAAAAGAAGTATGTCATTGCGAGCCAGTGCGCACACTGGCGTGGCAATCCCCCAAACACTCCCGGAAACCATAGGGGATCGCCACACCATCCTGCGGGATGGTTCGCGATG
>JAZSHO010000111.1:0-28193 GCA_045533345.1 Faecousia sp.
TGCCGTCCTTGTCATAGTGCTTCCACTCGGTGGCATTTTCCAGAGGTGCCTTACCGCCGCGGCCCTTGTAGTCCTCCAGTTCAGGCAGGATCACGGGCAGCTCGCTGTCAGGCAGGAACACGGTCTCGCCATCCTCGGTATAGACGCAGGGAACAGGCTCGCCCCAGTAGCGCTGACGGGCAAAGATCCACTCACGGAAGTGATAGTTATTCTTTCTTCTGGCCACCCCTGCCTTTTCCAGCTTGCAGGTGATGGCTTCCTTGGCCTCTTCCACAGTCAGGCCGGTGAACTCCTCGGAGTTGCACAGACGGCAGCCCTTGCCCAGGTAATCCTGCTTTTCAAAGGCGCATTCGGTAACATCACGGCCTTCAATGACCTGAATCATGGAAATGTTGTGGGCCACGGCGTACTCAAAGTCACGCTGGTCGTCGCTGTACAGAGCCATAACAGCACCGGTGCCGTAGTTGCCCAGGACGAAGTCGCCGATGAACCCAGGCACTTCCCGTCCGTTAACGGGGTTGATGGCATACACACCCTGAAGACGGCAGCCGGTCTTGGTCTTGGTGGCGTCGGTGCGGTCGATTTCGCTCTTGCTGGCAGCTTCCTTGATGTAAGCCTCTACCTCTTCCCTGTTCTGGACCCGGTCCATCAGTCCCTTAACGATCTTGCCGTCAGGAGCCAGAACCATGAAGGTGATGCCGTAGATGGTCTCGATACAGGTGGTGTAGATGGAGAACTCTCCGCCGCCCACCAGCTTGAAGTCCACTTCCACACCGGTGGACTTGCCGATCCAGTTGCGCTGGATCTCCTTGGTGGATTCGGGCCAGTCGATTTCGTTCAGACCGTCCAGCAGCTTTTCCGCGAAGGCAGGCTGGTCGATGACCCACTGCATCATCATCCGCTTCTCAACGGGGTAGCCGCCACGCTCGGACTTGCCGTCGATGACCTCGTCATTGGCAAGAACGGTACCCAGAGCCTCGCACCAGTTGACGGGCATTTCGATCCGCTTGGCATAACCCTTCTCCCACAGCTTCTTAAAGATCCACTGGGTCCACTTATAGAAGTCGGGGTCGGAAGTGGCGATGCACTTGGACCAGTCATAGTCGAAGCCCAGTTCCTTCAGCTGGCCGGAGAAGGTGGCGATGTTCTTCTGGGTGAAGCCGTTGGGATGGTTGCCGGTATCCACAGCGTACTGCTCAGCAGGCAGACCGAAGGAGTCATAGCCCATGGGATGCAGCACGTTGTAGCCCTGCATACGCTTCATACGGGACATGATGTCCGTAGCGGTATAGCCCTCGGGATGGCCTGCATGCAGACCCACACCGGAAGGGTAAGGGAACATATCCAGCACGTAATACTTGGGCTTGGAAAAATCCCACACATCGGTGTGGAAAGTATCGTTTTCTTCCCAGTATTTGTGCCACTTTTTCTCAATGTTGGAAAAATCGTAAATTGGCATGATAAACACCTCTTATTATATGGTGTCATTGCGAGCCAGTGCGCACACTGGCGTGGCAATCCCCTAAGATTTCCAGAATATCCGGGGGATCGCCACACCAGTCTGAGGACTGGTTCGCGATGACAGCAATTTTTATTTTTACTCGGGCAAAACGATATCGCTGATGTCTACAGCTTCCGCATCGGCCCACAGGCGCTCCAGATCGTAGAACTTCCGGGCTTCCTCGGTAAACACGTGGACGACGATGGTGCCGTAGTCCAGCAGTTCCCAGCTGTTGCCGCGGTGACCCTCACGGCCCAGCATGGGCTCACCCAGCTGCTCCAGGGTATACTCAGCATAGTCGCACAAGGTGCGGACGTGGGTGTTGGAGGTACCGGTGCAGATCAGAAAATAGTCTGCCAGGGTGCTGACTTCGTCGATTTTCAGCAGCTTAATGTCCATGCCCTTCTTCTCATCCAGGGCCTTGGTGACTGCGTAGGCGATTTCTTTGGGAGATAACATATCTATCTTTCCTTTCTTGGAAAACTTAATAATTTAGGGATTCAGCCAGGCCAGGGCTTCCCGGGATTCGGGGCTGACCTCATTTCCTTGCCGCTTCAGATGCTCCAGGGTCATTTCAAGGCCCAGCTTCAGCGCTGCCTGGATATCGGAATAGGCCAGTTCCCGCAGCTTTTCCACTCCGGGGAAATCCCGGTTGGGCTCCATATAATCTGCCACATAAATGATCATTTCAAGCAGGCTCATGTCGGCTTTGCCGGTGGTATGATGCTCGATGGCGGAAACCACCGCCGCATTTTCACCAAAAATCCGCTCCGCCACCAGAGATCCGGTAAGGGCATGGAGGATTTTGGGGTACCGTTTGGAAAAATCACTGAGTATTTTACCATAGGCATCACACAAAGTCAATTGAAGGGGGCCGTCGATGGCTTTGGTGATGTCGTGGAGAATACCGGCCCGGGCTGCATCGGTCACATCCGCACCCCAGTGCTTGGCCAGTTCCACCGCCGTATCCCGGCAGCCCAGAACATGAGCAACCCGGTTGGGATTCAAAAGGCTGATAACCACCGCTTCCAGCTCCTCCATGGGCAGGTTCTTCCAGGGAGCACGGGTATTGTACAGCCGGTTTTCCCGGATGTAGTCCAGTACACCATTGGGAAGCAATTCTCCGGCGCAGCGGAAGGCAAGCAGACGGCGCATCTGGGTGGAGGAGATATTCACGACCTGGTTTTCCACCAGGTAAATCTTAGCGCCCATGGCTTCCATCTCGGCCTTTTTGGCTTCAATCGCCGCCTTCTCCCCTTTTTCTCCCCGGTAGAACACCCCCAGAGAGGCATTTTGCAAAATTCGCTCCGGGTTCTTCCAGCTGAGGAAAGACAGGAACATATCGGTACCCATCAGCAGCACCAGCTCCGCATCGGGATACTGCTCCCGCAATTGCTCTACGGTCACATAGCTGTAACTGGGTCCCTCCCGGCGCAGTTCGATGTCGCTGACTTCCATGGATTCCATATCCGCCGCAGCAATGCGCAGCATCTGAAGCCGCTGCTCCGGTGTAGGTGACCCCGTGGGGATCTCCTTATGGGGGGCGATCCTGTCCGGGATCATCAGCAGCTTGGTAAGGCCCAGGGCCGTTACCGCTGATTGCGCCGCCTGGATATGCCCGACGTGAGGGGGATTAAAGGTTCCGCCGTAAATACCGATTCGTTCCATGCTGCACCGCTCCTCTTTGTCAATTGAAAATTAAAAATTGAAAGTTGAAAATTGCGGTATTGCCTTCGGCAATGATTTTGATTCGTCAGCAAAGCTGACACCATAATTCTCAATTTTCCATTTTCAATTGTCAATTATTTTTCAGCTGCTTTTCCCGATCCCGTTCAATGGCCCGCTCAATGGCCTTTTCCCGGAAATAGGCGTTCCGCTGCTCCCGGACCTTCTTTTCCGCAGCCCGACGGGCACGGATGCCCTTGCGGACAGGGTCGGATTTGGACACAGGAGTGGCCTTCCTCTTGGCTCGGCCGGAGGTATTGCGCTCCTCCTGGCACTTTTCGCTGTAACGGTAGATTACGAACTTGTTGCCCACGCAGCTGACACCGTCGGCGCCGGTGGCTTCACAAAGGGCATCGGATACTTCTCTTGCGCTCATCAATGCGGCTTCCAGCACCTTGCCCTTGATCAGTTCCCGGGCAGTCAGCAGACGGTCTGCCTCAGCAATGACGTTTTCGGTAACGCCTTCCTTACCCACCATCAGGGTGGTTTCCAGATCATTTGCAAGGGCGCGGAGTTCGCTGCGCTGTTTACTGGTCAGCATAACCTGCCTCCTTTAACTTCTCGTAGAATACTTTCAGTGCGTTTGCCCGGTGAGATACCTGGTTCTTGACCTCAGAGGGCATTTCCGCCGTGGACATGCCCAGAGGCGGATAGTAGAAAATGGGGTCATAGCCAAAGCCGTTCTCGCCCACAGGGGCCCGGAGCAGCTCGCCGTGGATCTCGCCACGGGCCTGGATCACCTGTCCCTCGGGGGTGACCATGGTGATGACAGCCACGAACTTTGCCTGGCGCTGACCGTCGGGGACATGCTCGGTGTTCTTCAGCAGTAGCTGCAGACGGCCCCAGTCGTCCAGGGTATCGTCAAAACCGTACCGGGCGGAATACACGCCGGGTTCACCGTTCAGTGCATCCACGGCAATGCCGGAATCATCCGCCAGTGCAGGCAGGCCCGTGGCCTTCATGACCGCGTCTGCCTTCAAAAAGGAATTTTCCTCGAAGGTGGTGCCGGTTTCTTCCACATCGATATCGATGCCCAGTTCCGACTGGAGCACCAGTTCCATGTTGAACTTCTCGGTGATCTTGCTGATTTCCACCAGCTTGTGCTTATTTTTACTTGCCAATACTACTTTCATATCTTAATCCTCGATCAGTGCATCCACGAAGTCCTTGGCAACGAAAGGCATCAGATCCTCGGCCTGTTCACCCACGCCCACAAACTTCACAGGAACCTTCATTGCGTCGCTGACAGCAATGACGATGCCGCCCTTGGCGGTGCCGTCCAGCTTGGTAATGGCCACGGCAGTGACACCGGCGATTTCCTTGAAGGTCTTGGCCTGGATCAGACCGTTCTGGCCGGTGGTGCCGTCCAGAACCAGCAGCACTTCCTTGGCGGCATCGGGCAGTTCCCGATTCACCACACGGCTGATCTTGTTCAGCTCGTTCATCAGATTGGTCTTGTTGTGGAGCCGTCCGGCAGTGTCAATGATGATCACATCGCTGCCCTTGGCCTTGGCCCACTGAATACCGTCAAAGACAACGGAAGCGGGATCCGCACCCTCATGCTGCCGCACGATGGCGGAGCCGGTGCGCTCTGCCCAGATTTCCAGCTGGTCAGCAGCAGCGGCGCGGAAGGTATCGCCGGCAACCAGAGTCACCTTCTTGCCCTGGTCAACCAGCTGCTTGGCGATCTTACCGATGGTGGTGGTCTTACCCACACCGTTGACACCGATGACCAGGATCACGGAGGGGGTAGTGCTTAAGTTCAGCTCGGGGCTGCCCACCTTCAGCATATCATTCAGAATCAGCTTCAGATTGAACTTCACGTGTTCGGTAGTGGTAAGGCCACGGTTCACAACACGGTAGCGCAATTCCTTGATCAGCTTGGTAACGGTGTCCATGCCCAGATCCGCCAGGATCAGGGTTTCCTCCAATTCATCGAAGAAATCATCATCGATGGCATCGGCATTGGAGAACACCTCCTCCAGTGTTTCGCTGAAGGCCGCACGGGTCTTGGCCAGACCCTGCTTGATTTTATCAAAAAAGCCCATTTGAACTCCTTTCGTATAACACTGTCATTCCGAGCCAGTGCTCACACTGGCGTGGGAATCCCCCATGGTTTCCGGAATGTCCGGGGGATTGCCACACCAGTGACATCGGTCACTGGTTCGCAATGACATGCATGTATCTAACTTTATTCTACAATTCCCAGGTACTGCTCCATCTGGTTCAGATCCAGACGCAGCAGCTTGGAAACACCCTGCTCCTGCATGGTCACGCCGTAAAGCACGTCGGAGGCCTCCATGGTGCCGCGGCGGTGGGTAATGACGATGAACTGAGTCTTTTTCGCCAGATTGTGCAGGTACTTGGCAAAGCGCTCCACGTTCCGGTCGTCCAGTGCTGCATCGATCTCGTCCAGCAGACAGAAGGGCGTGGGACGCACCTTCAAAATGGCGAAATACAGGGCCGTAGCCACAAAGGCCTTCTCGCCGCCGGAGAGCAGCGTAATGGTCTTGACCTGTTTTCCGGGGGGCTGGACACGAATCTCAATGCCGCAGGTCAGAGGATTCTCCGGATCCTCCAGCAGAAGCTGGCCCTTGCCGCCGCCGAACATTTCCTCAAAGGTCTTGCCGAAATAGTGGTCGATCTTCTGGAATTCAGTGACGAAAATGGTGGTCATTTCCTTGGTGATATCCCGGATGATGCTCTCCAGCTCTCGCTTGGAGTTCAGCACATCGTCCCGCTGTTCCGCCAGGTAGGTGTAACGCTCGTTCACACGGGCGTATTCCTCGATGGCGCCCAGGTTAGGAGTACCCAAAGCGGCAATTTTCCGCTTCAGTTCGCTTGCCCGGCGGTTGCCTGCGGTGACATTCTCGATCTCACCCTTATGCTCCCCGGCGGTACCGGGAGTCAGACCGTAGGAGTCCCAGAGTTTGTCGATGATCTGGCTTTCCTCCATGGAGGTGGTGACCTTCTTCTGCTCCAGCAGAGCGCAGGCGCGCTCCATGTTGAGGATGTCCTTGTTCTTTTCCTGGGCATCCCGCTCGGCACGGGTCTTGGCAGCTTCCGTCTGGGCACGGTTGTCCAGAATGGTCTGAAGCTGAGCATTCATCTTGTCGGCTTCCGTGTCGTTGTCTGCCTGCTTAAGTTTCAGCTGCTCCAGTTCTTTTTCCAAGCGGAGATTGTCCGCGGCGATGGCATCCATCAAGGCGGTCTTCTTTTCCCGGTCCCCTTCCATGGCGGAACGGAGGCTCTGGAGATCATCAATATGGGCAAGCGCCGTTGCGCTCTCGGCTTCCAGGGCAGCTTCTTCCGTCTTCAGCGCGGTCATCTGCTCGGTGATGGAAGCGGTGGCTTCCGCAGCTTCCGTCTGGCTGCCTTCCAGGGCTTCCAGGGCATTCCGGGTTTCTGTCAGCTGCTGGGTGTAAACCTGGACCTTGGCCTGCTGGGCGGCATAGCGCTCCCGGTCGGAAGCGTCCCGGTTTTTAAGGCTGTCCCGTTCCCGCTGGGCTGAGTCCCGGGCTTCCAGAATCGCATTCCGGAGAATTTCATACTGCTTTTCCTGGCCCTGGAGCCGCAGGACCTGATCCTCGGCCTCGCGAAGCTGATCCCGGGCGGCGGCCATCTGGAACTCCACCTGGTCGCACTGCCGCTGGGCTTCCTGCAGTTCTGCTTCGCAAACCTGCTTATCGGTTTCTAATCTTTTCTCCTGCTCCGTCAGCTTTTTCAACTCGTTGGCCCGGGACAGGATACCTGCATCTTTATTCACAGATCCGCCGGTCATGGAGCCGCCGGGGTTCATGACCTGGCCGTCCAGAGTGACGATTTTGAAACGGTTTCGATATTTCTGGGACATGGAAATGGCTGCGTCCATATCAGACACAATAACCGTTCTGCCCAGCAGATTTTCCACAATACCCCGGTATTTGCTGTCGCACTCCACCAGTTCGGAGCCAATGCCCACAAAGCCCCGGCAATTGTCCAGGCCGCTTTCCTGGAGGTTCTTGCCTTGAATGGTGTTCAAGGGCAGGAAGGTGGCACGTCCGCCGCCGGTGCGCTTTAAGTAGTTGATGGCAGACTTGCCATCGGCCTCGGTATTCACCACGATCTGCTGCATGGCAGCGCCCAGGGCGATCTCGATGGCCATGGTATAGTCATCGGCGGTGCGGATCAGACGGGACACAGGACCGTGGACATTCCGCAGAGATCCCCGCTGGGCCTCCTGCATGACCATTTTGACGGCCTTGTTATAGCTGTCGAAGTCCCGCTCCATAGCCCGGAAGACCCGTGCCTTGGCGGCAACGGAGTCCAGCTTGGCAGTCATTTCCCGTAGCTTCTGCTGCAGGTCATCCCGACGCTTTAACCGGGTATTGGCCCGGAGGGTATAGCCGGCAATGGTGTTATTAGCAGCGGTAACCTCATCCTGGGCTTTGCGCAGTTCCTTGCGGCACTGGTCCAGATTGGTCTGGGCCTCATGATGCCGGGCGGCACCGGCTGCCAGGTCGCTGTCCAGCTGCTGCAAGCGCTCCTGGGTCTGAATCATACTATCTTCCAGACCCCGGACATCCGCCTGGCGGCCGGCAATATCCGCAGCCAGGGTGGATTCCTTGGTCCGCAGTTCCAGGTACTGCTTAGTCATACCCTGGGCATTGGCTGTCATGGCGATCAACTGCTGCTGCAGGTCGTCCAGTTCCTTGCGCTTTGCTGCCAGGGTGGTATTGATTTCTTCAATGCGTGCCTTGGTCTGATGGATCTGGGCAATGATGCCGCCGCTGCGGTCATCATCGCCCCGGAGTTCATCCTGGATCCGGGCAATGTTGGCATTGTTGTTCTCCTGGTTACCCCGGAGGACGGCCATCTGGCCATCCAGCTGCTGGTGAGTAGCGGAAAGCATATTCACCTTCAGCCGCACAGTTTCCAGCTCGCCGTCTTTCCCACGGAGGGCTTCGCCCAGTTCCTCTGCCTGGCGGTAGAGGCTGTCCAGATCATCATGGGCCTGCTGCAGTACGAAAGAGGCAGACTTATAGTCCTCCTCTGCCTTCTGGGCGGCGGCAGACAGCTTGTCCAGGGTTTCCAGCCAAACCGCGACCTCTACGCCCTTCAGTTCGTCCTTCAATTCCAGATACTTTCTGGCCTTTTCGGACTGCACCTTCAGAGGCTCCAGCTGCAATTCCAGTTCGGATACCTTGTCGCCGATGCGGAGCAGATTATCCTCGGTGTGAGAGAGCTTGCGCTCGGTTTCTTCCTTGCGGTGACGGTACTTGGAAATGCCTGCCGCCTCCTCGAAGATTTCCCGGCGGTCGCCGCTTTTCAGGGAAAGAATCTCGTCAATTCGGCCCTGGCCGATATTGGAGTAGCCCTCCCGGCCAAGGCCGGTGTCCATGAACAGCTCATGGATGTCCCGGAGGCGGGCGGATTGCTTGTTGATGTAATATTCACCATCGCCGGAGCGGTAATACCGGCGGGTGATCATGACCTCGTCGGCATCGTATGCCAGGGCGCGGTCAGAATTATCCAGCGTCAAAGTCGCTTCGGCGAAGCCCACAGAAGAGCGCTTCTGGGTGCCGCCAAAAATCACGTCCTCCATCTTGGCACCACGGAGGGTCTTGGTGCTTTGCTCGCCCATGACCCAGAGGATGGCATCGGAGATATTGGATTTGCCGGAGCCGTTGGGACCGACGATGGCGGTGATATCATCGCCAAAGCGGATCAGCGTCTTATCCGGGAAAGACTTGAAGCCCTGGAGTTCCAAACTTTTCAGATACACAGTATAACCTCATTATAAAAGATAATAATTCAATTTAGTATACCCCAAAATGGCATAAAATGCAAGGATTTCTTTTGGTTTTCCCCGGAAAGAACGGCAGCCGCCGGAAGAGAACCTTCCGGCGGCTGATAGAGATGCCATATTTCAAAAGCATTTATGTCTGCTTCTTCAAATAGCCTTTCAAAATATTCACAAGATAATAGAAAGATTCCACACGGAACAAAACAGAACCTGCCAGATAGATGGCGGCACCGGCGGCAATCTTGACCAAAAGGGTCAGAATCAAGCTGCCAGAGGAAGGAATCATATACACCACGATCATCATAACCGTGCCCAAAGCATAGGCAGGCAGCAAGTCCCGAAGCTGTTCCCGAAATCCGTAAGGAATGTATTTGCGCAGGTGGATCATGTTCATTGCCACAGAGTAGAAATCATAAAGTACCATCAGCACAGCCAGCGTAAACACATCAAACTGAATACCGATCAGCAGCATCAGCACATATACAGGCTTCTTCCAAAACTCCAGCTTCAGCACCACATCGCTGCGGCCAATGGCCTTCAGACTCTGCAAAGGAAGGACGCCCACAATATCCACGCACAGTCCCACCGCCAGAATCTGGCCGAATGGAATGATCTGAGCCCACTTTTCTGTGTAAAGCAGCAGGATCATCGGTTCCATTACCGCTGAAAGTCCGAACATACAGGGAACCAGAACATAGGAAAGCACTTTTGTGCTGCGCTTGGACATCTGTTTAACCTGCTCCAGGTCATCACTGCGGTTTGCCAGCGCAGGGAACATGACGGTCAAGATTGTGTTGCTCAGGTTGGAGGTCAACAGGGTGGGGATCTGCCGGCCTTTGTTATAATAAGCCAGATCAGCACTGGAAAAGACACCGCCAACCACCAGCGTCCGCAGCTCCAGGAAGAAGGTGGCGCTGAGTTCCGCACCCAAAATGCCGGAGCCGTATTTCATCAGCTTTTTGGCAGATTCCCAGGAGAATATCCATTTGGGCCGCCAGGGAACCATAATAGCCAGGATCAGCGTATTGATGACAGTGGCAGTCAGTGCCTGGCCCACCAGCGCCCATACGCCCCAGCCTGCCAAAGCCATACCGACTCCAACCGCGCCGGACAGCACAGAATTAATGATTGAGGAAACAAAGGTTTTCCGGAACAGCATATGCCGAGAAATGTAGGCCATCTGGATGGAATTGAACACACTCAAAGGAACCTGCAACGCAAAAATCCGAAGAATCTTCATTAAACTGGGTTCCGAATAAAAAGCTGCCACCAGAGGCGCAATGGCATACAGCACGCCGTAAATCACAAAAGAACAGACCAGACTGCAGAAAAAGATGGTAGAAAAATCCGTGTCATCCGCATCCTTCTTCTGAATCAAAGATGTGGCAAAGCCACAGGTGATGAAAACAGAGGACAGACTCAAAAACACCTGCACCAAGGCAATGAGGCCGTGATCATTGGGCGACAGCAGCCGCGCCAGGATCAGCGACACCACAAACGATGTACCCTGGGTCAGAATGCGTTCAGAAAATTTCCAGAACATTCCGCCAAGAACGGAGTTCCGGGTATTGTTATCGCTCATAATTGCTCCTTAAGGTGCAGATCTTACGGTTTTTCGCAGACTTCTTACCAGGCGATACAGATTCATCGCCAGCAGGACATGAATCAGTTTCTCTTTCCCGCTAAATCTGGGACAAGTAAGGAAAAAGCCCATATGCTGCCGCAAAGCCGCGCGGCTTTGCCGGCCGCGGTCCCGGAATGTTTCGCGCAATTCCGGTGCTGCCAAATCAACGGAAGCAACGGAATAGTACAAAGATCGAACACGGAAATACCGGGCATGATCGTATATAGAAGGAAACCGCTGCTGAATATAAGGCAGAATGGCTTCCGTATACTCTTCAAAATAAAATGTACGCTCCGACAAAGAGGCATTGGAGGTGCTGCCGTCCCGATGGTAATAATTGTAGATCGGTTTATCCAGCATCGCCGCCCGGCCCGCCGCCTCCACCAGCCGATACACAATGGCCACATCCTCACAGGTGGAGCGTGTGGGAAAGCGGATTCCCTCAAACAAAGAACGGTGAAACAACTTGTCACAGGGAGAGGAATCGCAGCCATCCCAGGTAAAGAGTCTTCCCAGCATTTCTTCGGCGCTGATCACTTCCTGCCGTTTGGGGCAAAGGCCGATGGTCTTTTCCCCTGTCTGTGCGCTGACATCGTAGCGGCCTGCACTGACAAGCTTCACATTTTCCCGCAGTACCAATTCCAGCATCGGCAGGTAGGCATCCTCTTCCAGCCAGTCATCACTGTCCACAAAGGTCAGATATTCTCCCTTAAATTCCTCCAGGGCCAGATTCCGGGCGCTGCTCTGTCCGCCGTTTTCCTTGTGGAACACACGGATCCGGGCGTCCTTTTGGGCATATTCGTCACAGATTTTTCCGGAATTATCGCGGGAACCGTCGTCCACCAGCAGCACTTCCAGATTTTTGTAGGTCTGAGAAAGAATGGAGTCAATGCACCGGGAAAGATAGGCTTCCGCATTATACACCGGCACAATGACACTGATCAACGTATTCTGTTCCAAAGCCCTCTCCCCTTTCGGTTTATTTTAAGCTTTCGTAGACAGAAAGCAAGGTTTGCAAATTGGTTTCCGGGTCATGGGTCACCCGGGCGTGGGCCCTCGCAGCGGCACCCATGGTCTCTGCCTGCTGCTCCAGGGCAAACACACGGCAGATTCTGTCCGCCAGATTCTTTGCTTCCGGAGCGGAGTAGAGGAAGCCTTCATGTTCGCTTACCAACATGGTCCGGACTCCACCCACATCTGCCGCCACGCAGGGCACGCCCAGCAGCATAGCCTCTCCCAGAGAGTTGGGAGAGTTTTCAATGGTGGAACACTGGACAAACACGTTGGCGCGCAGATAGTTTTCCTTCATCTGTTCCGCGTTCAATCTGCCCTGGAATTCAATTCTGTCTTCCAGGCCGTATTTCTTCGCTGTGTCCGCCAGGTATTTCTGGTAGCCGTTTTTCCGTATGGTTTCCTCAATTCCACGAGCAAAAAAGCTATTTCCCGTTACTGCAACGGTGGTATCGGGATACTGTTCCAGAATCTCCGGAATTGCTTCCAGCAGGAAATGAAAGCCCTTTACAGGATAATCGCAGCTGGATACAAAGATCCGGTGCTTTTGGCAGGCTTTGTATGACCAGCTGCCTTCATAAAAAGGTTCTCGCAGCGTTTCATTGCAGAAATGGTACACCGCTTCGGGGTTGATTTTTTCTGTGCAGGCCCGGTCCCAATGGGTTCTGCCAATCACATACCGGACCTTTTTCAACGCCTGAACTTCCAGTTCGCCCCGGAGGGTAAACTTCTTTTGCTGTTGGACAATGTTGTCCCGGCGCAGAAAGTCCCGGAAAGTGGAGCGTTTTTGAACACGTATAGGTACGCCGTTGGCATAGGCCAATGCGATTTCCGAACACAGGCCCTGGATGCTCACCACCAAATGGTCCAGAAGCCCCAGGGTTTCCGCTGCATTGACCATAGCCAGGGTATGGGCATACTCGGTGCCCCAGATGTGGACAACATCAGGCTGAAAGTGCTTCAGTTCCTCAGAGAAGAAATCCTCCTGCTCCGGTTGATAGACATAAGCAACGCCGGAGGGGAAGGTCCTGTAGCTGAGACGCTCATCAGGGGCGCCCTGCCTGCCGTCATTTCCGGGAAACAGAATCCGGATGGTCATATCCTCCTGCTGCCGCAGATCAGAAAGCACATGGTCGATCCACAGACCGCCTGCATCTTTTTTCTCACGGGCAATGCCCGGTGCGATATTGCACAGCCACAGCAGCTTCATAGGTTTCCTTTCTCTCCTCTCACTTCAAAAAAGGCGGATTTCCACCCAATCGCATCAACCCAGCATGGTAAGAATCTTCTTCGTCTGGGCAGCGTTATTTTTATTTGTCAGCACGAAAGCTTTCGCCGCCGCACCCTTGTCATTTCGTTCTTTATCGGTCAGGGAAAGGACCTCCCGGAACCGCTGCGCCATTTCCTCCACGGTTTCGCCCTCAAACAGGTACACATACTGCCTATATTCCTCCGGCATTCCTGCCAGGTTCGTAGTCAGCACCGGAGTACCGGACACCATGTATTCCATATTTTTGGAGGGGAAGCTGTATTTGGTGAATTCTTCGTGGGTAGGACGGGGATTGACAAGCAGCGCTGCTTCCAGCTCCGCCTTCACCACCGTATCCACGGATACGGTACCGTGGAACACCACATCCGTTGTCTTTCCCGCCACCTGGGCAAGTTCTTCAGCATAGGGGCCACCGCCGTAAACCTCCAGCCGGGCATTGGGAACCTCCGCCAGCAGGAAGGCTTCCACCATGGTTTTCACACCATAACGGGCATCCAGCAGCCCGGCGTAAATGCACTTACGGACAGGAGACTCGGACTTCACCCGTTCCCGGTGCGCCATATCCGGGTCACAAAGGCCTTCGATGATAACATAGGGCTTTCCCTCAGGGTTCACCACCTCATTCATCTGCTCAGTCAGCAGCACAAAATGGGTGCACAGCTTCAGAATCCAGCCTACCATTTTGCCGTAGCTGCTGCCGCCGGAGCCGGTAACCATCAGTTCAGGAAGATCCGTCACAATGCCTACGCAGGGCTTACCCACCAGCTTAGCTGCCAACGCCGCACCCAGGGAAACGGTCATATGCAGCACATCGCAGACCACAGCCGTATTCTTTCTTCCTCCAAACAGAACCCGGAAGAAGCCGCCAAGGAGCTGACACAAATTCTTTACCACCGGCAAATTCAATGTACGGATATAGCGGTAGGATAGGTTGCCATCCCGGCGTTTGCCGCCGGAATACACCTTATGGGGATAGTTTTGGGGTGTTATCGGTGCAGTGGAAACCGCATCCACCCGGCAGCCGTTTGCCGCCAGGCCACCCATCATCAGACGATGGAACTTCTGTGCCTGCTGGCCAGGCATTTTGCTCCGATCCGGAAACAGCTTCAAAAAGTCATCATTATGCATCGCTGAGGACGCATATTGGATTCGCACAAGAATCCCTCCATTCCTGCTCAGCCGGTAATAATCTCCACAATTCTGCGGCAGGCGAAACCGTCACCGTAGGGGTTGGATGCCTGTGCCATGGCATCATAAGCTTCCCGGTCGGTCAGCAGCCGCATAAATTCCTGATAAATAGTTTCTTCGCAGGTGCCCACCAGCTTCAGTGTCCCCGCGGCAATTCCCTCAGGACGCTCTGTGGTATCCCGCATAACCAGGACCGGCTTGCCCAGACTGGGCGCTTCCTCCTGAATGCCGCCGCTGTCGGTCAAAATCAGATAGCTTCGGGCAAGGAAATTGTGAAAGTCCAGTACATCCAGTGGCTCAATGATCCGGATTCGGTCGCAGCCGTCCAGATACTTGGCGGCAGTCCGGCGAACCACCGGGTTCATATGAATGGGATACAGCACCTTCACATCCGGGTTTTCATCCACGATCCGGCGGATTGCCCGGAACATGTTTTCCATGGGCTCACCTAAGTTTTCCCGGCGGTGCGCCGTCAGCATTACCAGCCGACTGCCCTCCGCCCAGGTCAGCTGTTCGTGGGTATAATCCTCCCGAACAGTGGTTTTTAACGCGTCGATAGCGGTGTTTCCCGTGACATAGATCGTATCCGCTTGTTTGCCCTCCCGGAGCAGATTATCCCGCGCCATGGCAGTGGGGGCAAAATTAAACTTGGCCAGGATACCGATTGCCTGCCGGTTGAATTCCTCAGGATAGGGAGAATGGATGTTGTAGGTGCGAAGACCTGCCTCCACATGACCCACGGGAATCTGCATATAGAAGCATGCCAAACCTGTTACAAAGGCGGTAGTTGTATCGCCGTGAACCAGAACCAGCTCCGGCTTTTCCTCTTCCAGAACCGCCTTGATCTTCTGTAGAATGTTCACCGTAACATCAAAAAGGGTCTGATGCTCCTTCATAATGTCCAGGTCATAGTCCGGAACCACCTGAAATGCCTCCAGCACTTGATGGAGCATCTGGCGATGCTGTCCTGTGACGCATACTTTGGTTTGAATACCGGGATGCGCCTTCAGTTCCTTCACCAAGGGGCACATTTTGATTGCCTCGGGACGCGTGCCGAAGACAAGCATTACTTTGTTAATTTTGCTCATTTTCCTTCTCTCCTGCGAACATACGGATCTGATGGCGGATTCTGTCCTTGGTAGCCTCCTGCTCCTGGGCAATGCGGCTGAGTGTTTCGTCGCAAAACCGCTCCAGCACCTGCATATCCAGCTGCTCCATAAAGGTATGCAGTCCCTTAAGATCCTCACACTGGGTCAGATCCATGGCATAAGCAAGGGGGCCGGCGAAGTCCGTCATGTAAGTATTGGGGCTGGTCAGAATGACCTTGCGGAAGCAAAGGGCATCGTACAGCTTATTGGACAGCGCATAATCCAGCAGAATACCGTTTCCGTAAACATTGAACAGCACATCGATGGATTGCAGAACCCCGTCCTTCTGGTCCGGGGTAAAGCTGCCCAGGTAGCAGATTCGTCCTTCGGACTTCTGGTACAGCTCCTCCGGCAGCTGGTTTTTCAGTGATTCGGGACCATATAGGTGCAGCCGGAACCGGGAATCCTTCGCAACCAGCTGCGCCAGTGCCCGGCAATTGTCCATATAGCCGCCAGTGCCCAGATAGCCTATGGTAATGCTGTCCTGCACGCCAAAGCTGTACTTACCAATGGCCCGGGGACTAAGATCCCGGGGCAGATTATGGCAGACCCAGTATTTACCCTCCGGCAGGAATCTGCGGAACCGATCAGAAGAAATCACATTCAGAGGCGATGCGGAAAGCACCTTTTTTTCCAAATAGAAAAAAGGCGGAAGATTCTCGTGGGTATAGTCCCGGATATCCACCAGAAACCGTCCGGCATAATGCCTGCGCAGCCAGGATCCCAGGAAGACCGCATTGTTGGTTGTCAAAACGATCACCGCGTCGAACGCCCTCTTTTTTATAACACCGATGACTTGCCTGGCATAAAGCATATACCCAATAGCGGTGGGAACAGAGCTGTTCCAAGGAAGCACATGGGCAGCGCCTGCATAGGCGTCCTCAACACCATGGCGATTGGGAAAAATAAGTTCATATTCCACTCCCTCCATACCGTCCAGAATGGAGGTATAGAAGAAGACATAGGGGGAGTATCGCAAATTGCTTGCAGCAATGATTCCAATCCTCATAAGCGTGCTCCTGTCAGATAGCGATGGACAGCCTCCAAAACGGGCTTTGGATAGTTTTGAGAGGTGCCTTGTAAATAAAATCAGCCTTTGCGCCAAACCATCTTATCCACCACACCGGTGTAAGACTGGATAATCTTGACTACCTTGGTAGACACATTTTCTTCGATATAGTCCGGCACGGGAATGCCATAGTCCCCGTCCAGATGCATCTGCACGGCAGTATCCACCGCCTGGAGCAGGTGACCTTCGTCGATGCCCGCCAGTACAAAGCAGGCCTTGTCCAAAGCCTCGGGCCGCTCGGTGGAGGTACGGATGCACACCGCCGGGAAGGGATGTCCCACGGAGGTGAAGAAGCTGCTCTCCTCCGGCAGGGTGCCGGAATCGGACACGCAGCAGAACGCATTCATCTGCAGGCAGTTGTAGTCATGGAATCCCAAAGGCTCATTCTTGATGACCCGCTTGTCCAGCACAAAGCCGCTCTGCTCCAGCCGCTTCCGGGAACGGGGATGGCAGGAATAGAGAATGGGCATATCGTACTTTTCTGCCATGGCATTGATGGCGGTGAACAAAGACAAGAAATTCTTTTCCGTATCAATGTTCTCTTCCCGGTGGGCGGACAGCAGAATATACTTACCCTTCTGAAGGCCCAGTCGCTGATGAACATCGGAGGCCATAATGGCATCCAGGTTCTGGTGCAGCACTTCTGCCATAGGGGAACCGGTGACATAGACCCGCTCTTTGGGCAGGCCGCACTCGTGAAGGTACTTCCGGGCATGCTCGGAATAGGCCAGATTCACATCGGAGATGATGTCCACAATCCGGCGGTTGGTTTCCTCAGGCAGGCACTCATCCTTGCAGCGGTTGCCGGCTTCCATGTGGAAAATGGGAATGTGCAGTCGCTTGGCAGGAATGGCGGACAGGCAGGAGTTGGTATCGCCCAGCACCAGCATGGCATCGGGCTTGATGGCAGCCATCAGCTTGTAGGAGCAGTTGATGATGTTGCCCACGGTGGCGCCCAAATCGTCGCCCACCGCGTCCATATACACATCCGGGTCCGCAAGGCCCAGATCCCGGAAGAATATCCCGTTTAAGTTGTAGTCATAGTTCTGTCCCGTATGGGCCAGGATACAGTCAAAATATTTGCGGCACTTGTTGATCACCGCTGCCAGACGGATGATCTCCGGCCGGGTGCCCACAATGATCAGCAGCTTCAGCTTGCCGTTGTTCTGAAAAGAAATATCCGAGTAGTCTAATTTCATATCCATTATTCTACCACCTCAAAAAATGTGTCGGGTTTTTGGGGATCAAAGCACTCGTTAGCCCACATGACGGTCACTAAGTTTTCCGTTTCGGACAGATTGATGATGTTATGGGTATAGCCGGGCAGCATATGAACTGCCTCGATTTTATCGCCGCTGACTTCAAAGTTCAGCACCTCGTCAGAGCCGATCTTCCTCTGCTGGATGAGGCCTTTGCCTGCTACCACAATGAAGAATTCCCACTTGGTATGGTGCCAGTGCTGGCCCTTGGTAATGCCGGGCTTACTGATGTTCACGCTGAACTGGCCGCACTTTTCCGTGCGCATCAGTTCCGTGAAGCTGCCCCGGGCATCCACATTCATCTTCAGTTCGAAGGAAGCCTTTTCCCTGGGCAGGTAGGAAAGATACGTGGAATACAGCTTCTTGGCGAAACTGTTATGCGGAATCTCCGGCATGGTCAGTGTCTGGGGCTGGGCCTTGAAGCTATCCAAATGGGAAACAATTTCGCCCAGGGTGATTTTATGGGTCACAGGGGAGGCACAGTAGCGGCCATTCTCACACAGAACGGTATTCACACCCTCAAACTCGCAGTGGTGTTCCCTGCCCTTCAACGCGGCTATCATCTCGTCCACCAGGTCGTCAATGTACAGAAGTTCCAGTTCGACACTGGGATCATTGACGGTGATGGGCAGGTCATGGGCATAGTTGTGGCAGAAGGTTGCCACAGCGCTGTTATAGTTGGGGCGGCACCACTTGCCAAAGAGGTTGGGGAATCGGTACACCAGCACCTTTGCCCCGGTTTCGGCGGCATAGGAGAAGAACAGCTTCTCCCCTGCCTTTTTGCTCTTGCCATACTCGCCGTTGGCGTAGCGGCCCACCAGAGTAGCCTGGATGGAGGAAGACAGCATCACAGGACAGGTATTATGGTACTTTTTCAGTGTATCCAGCAAGGTGGATGCAAAGCCGAAATTGCCCTGCATGAACTCCTCCTGGTTCTGGGGCCGGTTCACACCGGCAAGGTTAAAGACGAAGTCCGCTTTTTGGCAGGCTTCCTCCAAAAGGCTTGCAGGAGAATCGATGTCGTACAGGTACAGTTCTCCGATGGTAAGGCCCGGATGGGTCCGGTCTTTTCCGTCACGGATGCACTCCAGGGCAGCCGTCAGATTTTTACCCACGAAACCGGCTGCGCCGGTGATCAGAATGTTCATATCGAATCTCCTTGGTTGATTTTATTCTGTCAAAAAGTCCGGCGGTACTTCTCCCACAGGGACACGGTGAATGGACCAGTCCACATTTTCTTTTACCACCTTGGCAGGTACGCCTGCCAGAACACAATGGGGCTTGTCAAATTGGCCGGTCACCAATGCACAGGCTCCAAGGATACTGTGGTCCGGTACTTTGGCACCCTTTAAGCAAGTGGCCTTGGTTCCCACCCACACATGCTCACCGATCACAATATCCGCAGACCCATTGATCCGTTTTCCTTCCATATCCACAATGCTGTGGGAATCGCCGGTGCGGAAATGGACATCGCTGGAAAACATGCTATCCTTTCCCACAATAATCTTCGTGCCTTCAATAGCAGCTAGGTGGGTTTTTCCCAGAATTCTGGTATGTTCACCCAACAGGATCTCGTTTCCGCTGTCCTCGATACACAGCTCCGCGTTCAGAAGTGTACTCCACTTTCCGATAATGATCCGGTTATGACTGCCGGTAATGATGATGGAACAGTTTTTCAAACGGCAGAAGTCTTCAATAATGATTTCATTGTCCATGCCGTGAACATGAATATTCACCTTGTCGAGGATGGCACAGGAGGAAGTAATTTTGTTCCCGAAGCAACCTGTTTGCGGAAAGTATTTTTCCAATTATATACCGAGCAAGCCATTGCAACCAAAGGACGGTATTTGACTACCAATTCTTTTTTGTTCATGGCTGACCTCTTACTTTTCCTTCTTCCAGGCAGCCAGTTCGTCCCGGATGTACTGGAGGCTCAGCAGCTTTTCCTGCACCTGGGCCACATTCAGCAGATCCGTGTTGTTGGAGTTGAACTCCGTCAGCACGTTTCGCTCCTTGTCGCCTTCCTTGAAGTACTTGTCGTAGTTTAGGTCCCGCTTGTCGCTGGGAACCCGGTAGAAATTGCCCAGGTCAATGGCGTTGGCGCATTCCTCGTTGGTCAGAAGGGTTTCGTACATCTTCTCGCCGTGGCGAATACCGATGACCTTGATTTCATGGTCGGGGGCAAAGAGGCCGGTGACGGCCTTTGCCAGGGTTTCGATGGTGCAGGCAGGTGCCTTCTGTACCAGAATATCACCGCTGATGCCGTTTTCAAAGGCAAACAGCACCAGGTCAACCGCCTCCTCCAGGCTCATGATAAACCGGGTCATGGAAGGCTCCGTGATGGTAATGGGATTGCCAGCCTTGATCTGGTCGATCCACAGAGGAATGACACTGCCACGGCTGCACATGACGTTGCCGTAACGGGTGCAGCAGATCTTGGTGTCCTCCGGATCCACGGTACGGGACTTGGCCACGATGACCTTTTCCATCATAGCCTTGGAGGTGCCCATGGCGTTGACGGGGTAAGCAGCCTTGTCCGTGGACAGGCAGATAACGGTCTTGACTCCCGCTTCGATGGCAGCGGTCAGCACATTATCGGTACCGATGACGTTGGTCTTCACCGCTTCCATAGGAAAGAATTCGCAGGAAGGAACCTGCTTCAGGGCAGCAGCGTGGAAGATGTAGTCCACACCATGCATGGCGCCCTTTACGGAAGCCAGATCCCGAACGTCGCCGATGAAGAATTTGATCTTATTGGCCACGGCAGGCAGCTTGGCCTGGAACTCATGGCGCATGTCATCCTGCTTTTTCTCATCCCGGGAGAAAACCCGGATCTCCTTAATATCCGTATCCAGGAACCGGTTCAGCACAGCGTTGCCAAAGGAACCGGTGCCGCCGGTGATCATCAAAGTCTTTCCGGTAAAAATACTCATTATCCAAACTCCTTACTCAATTATTGAAACAGCCGTCGGAACAGTTCTGCATACTGTTCCGTGCAGATCGGCTCTGTATAGTTTTCCAAATAAATCCCCCGGCAGGATCGCCGCATTGCGGCTACCTGTTCCGAATTTTGATACATGGCACGGATGACATCCGCCAGCCGTTCCCCTTCTCCGTTACGGACCCAGCGGCCCGCACCGGCTTCAATGTCCGATACAATGTCGCCCTCGTCCATAATGGCCAGAAGTGGAATGCCCTGCATCATGTAGCTATAGGTTTTGCTGGGCACACACAGGCCCGTAACGCCCTTTGCCAGGGACACCAACGCGCAGTCGCTGATCTGCAGGGCATCCTGGAAGTCCTGGCCATGAAGAAAATCGCAGATCCGGATGTTTTGCACACCCTCCGATTCTGCAAAGGTCTTCAGTTCCTCCAGCTTGCTGCCGTGGCCAGCAAAAAGGAAGAACACATTGGGATCGTCTTTCAAGATACGAATGGCATCCCGGATGGTTTCCATATCCTGGGCGATGCCCATGTTGCCGAAATAAGAAACCACGAAGCGGCCTGTGACCACTTCCCCAAACCGGTTATTTCCCTTGTCCAGGGGCAGCGCACCCTTGTCTGCATACCAGTTGGGGATCACGTGGACCCGTTCCGCCGCAATGGGACGGTTTTCGATGATGTAGTGCCGCATTTCTTTGGACAGCGCCACCACCGCGTCTGCACGGCGGTAAACGCACTTATTGATATGGTCCATCAGCCGGCAGATAATGTTGCCATCCCGGAGGGTTCCGGTAACGGTGGCAACCTCCGGATACAGGTCATAGGCCACGAATACCAGTTTCGTGCCGAACAGAACCTTTGCCCAGGAAGCGATCCAGGGCAGGATGGGCGGGTTGGAGTAAACCACCACTGCCTTGTAGTTTGCCATCTTGGCCAGGTGCAAAAACACCATGAAAGTAAAGGAAAAGTAATTCACCAGGCGGCTGAGGAAGCCTTTCCGGTCCAGCTGGATGTATTTCAGCCGGTGAATGTGGATGCCCGCCACCTCTTCCTTTAAGGGGATATCCGCCTTTTTTGCATACTCCCGGGGATAGCCGCAGAGGGCATCCACGGAATACCCAGCCTTTTTCAAAGCCAGGGCAGTGTCATAGGGAAGTGTCGCGGAGGAGATATATTCCGGATAAAAAAACTGGCACAGAAACAGAATATCCTTTTTCTTCACATCCACACCTCTTTTCCCTTTTGCATATTTTATACTTCTTCGGTCTCCCGAATGGAATCTTCCAGATTCCGGATGCAGTAGTCCTGCTTGTACCGGCTCAGTTCAAAATCATAGCACAGGCTGCCGAAAGCCTTGTTCACCAATTCCGTCATAGGGCTCATGAGTTTCAGCGCCCAATGGAAGCCCTTGACCAGTAAAATTTTCCTGTCATGGGCCCGGGCAATCATGGCCACCATATCGGAGGTATTGGTATATTCGTTATTCTGGGGGCAGAAGATGCCCTGCTCCTCATTTTCCACCATCAGGCGGACAAATTCCGACAGATTATCAATATAGAGCATGGAGCGGCTGTTGTCCACCCAGGGGAACACCGGCAGTTTTTTTGCCAGCTTGGCAAGGGTAACATAGTTTCCCCGGCAGCCCTTGCCGTAGATCATCGGCGGACGCAAAATCACGATTTTAAAGGTGTCGTCCTGAAGCGGGAGCAGCAGCTTCTCCGCATTCCGCTTGCTGATACCGTAATTGTCCGTAGGGGCCAGGGGTGTATTCTTTGTGATCATGACTGTTTCCCGAACGGAACCGCTGATACCGTAGACACTGGCGGAGCTCATAAAAAGAAACTGGCTGACACCCTCTGCTTTCGCTTTTTCCGCCACCTGGACTGCCAACCGGGTATTAACCTTTTCGTACAGCTCCAGCTGCTGGGGATCGTTTTTGGTCCTGGGCATGTGCACAAGGCCAGCCACATGGAACACGGCATCGTAACCCCGGAAGGAGCAGTCCCGCCAGGCATCGCCGATCATATCCACCGTATCCACTGCATACCGGTCCGGCCATTGCTTCACATAACGTTCAAAAGACATGCCGATATAGCTGTTGGCACCGGTGATCAGGATCTTTTTCATTTCTCCGTCTTCTCCTTTTCCAGCCGGCCGGTACCGCCCTCCACCACACCGTCGTGCTTCAGCACGGAGCCGATGGTGCCGAAGAAACACTTACAGTCAAAAGAGAAGCTGAGGTTTTCCACATATTCGCCGTCGAACCGGGCCTTCACATCAATGGGCAACTCGTCCCGGCCGTTGATCTGGGCCCAACCGGTGAGGCCGGGGCGCACATCGTTGGCACCGTACTTGTCCCGCTCTTCGATCAAATCAAACTGATTCCACAAAGCAGGCCGAGGGCCGATGATGGACATTTCTCCGGTGAAAATCTGGAAAATCTGGGGCAGTTCATCCAAAGACGTTTTCCGCAGCACCTTGCCCACACGGGTGATATACTGCTCCGGATTCTCCAGCAGATGGGTGGGCATATCTCTGGGCGTTTCCATTTTCATGGTGCGGAATTTCATGATATTGAAGTGGGTCTTGTGGATACCCACCCGCTTCTGGCGGAAGAATACAGGACCGGGGTCATCGATCTTAATGGCAAGTGCCAGAATCAGATACACCGGAGCCAGAACCACAATACCGCAGCCGGACAGAATCACATCCAGCGCACGTTTTCCAAACTTCTGATACATAAAATCCCTCTCTAAATTTATACTTCAGGTTTTCTCTTGTAAGTAGGCACGATTTCCGCAACGATATCCTTCATGTGGTCCGTTTCGTCCTTGCATGCCTTTTCCAGCCGATCCAACTGCTGCAGAAACAGTTCATCGTCCATCTCAATGGGTTTGCCAATGTGAATCAGCTTATTTGCAGTATCCTGCATGCCCTCTTCCTTCATCAGCAGCTCTTCGTAAAGTTTTTCACCGGGACGCAGGCCGGTGTATTCCACCTTGATGTCCACATCCGGCTCAAATCCGGACAGGCGGATCATATTCCGGGCCATGGTGTCGATTTTCACCGGCTCACCCATGTCCAGAATGAAGATCTCACCGCCCTGAGCATAGAAGCCTGCCTGCAGCACCAGGCTGACAGCTTCGGGGATGGTCATAAAATAGCGAATAATGTCGGGATGGGTCACCGTAACCGGGCCGCCGGCTTCGATCTGCTTCTTGAACAGAGGGATAACGCTGCCGTTGCTGCCCAGCACATTGCCGAATCGAACCGCCACGAATTCCGTATCGGATTTGCGGTTCATCATCTGCACCACCATTTCGCACAGACGCTTGGAGGCACCCATGATATTGGTGGGATTTACTGCCTTATCCGTGGAGATCAGCAAAAACCGCTTGACACCGTAAGCCGCGGCGGCTTTGGCCATCTTGTAGGTACCGAATACGTTGTTTTTGATAGCCTCGTTGGGGCTGTCTTCCATAAGGGGAACATGCTTGTGGGCTGCGGCGTGGAACACGATGTCCGGCCGGTAGGTCTGCATAACGTAATTGACACGGTTGGTATTGCGCACAGAACCGATGAGTACCTGCAGATTCAGATCCGGATTGGTCCGCAGCAGTTCCATCTGGATATCATAAGCATTGTTCTCATAAATGTCCAAAATAATCAGCTGTTTGGGGTTCGCCCGGGCAATCTGGCGGCACAGCTCGCTGCCGATGCTACCGCCACCGCCGGTGACCAGCACCACTTTCTCGGAAATATAGCCTGTGATCTCCTCCAGATTGACTTTGATGGGATCCCGGCCCAGCAGGTCCTGGGGATCTACCTTACGCAGCTTGCTGACGCTGACTTCGCCGTTGACCATCTGGTAAATGCCGGGAAGCATCTGGACTTCGCAGCCGGTGGTCGTGCAGATGTCCAGAATCGCCTTGCGGGTGGCCGCAGGGGCGCTGGGAATGGCGTAGATGATTTTGCTGATCTTATATTTATTCACCGCATCCGGAATCTCGCTCCGGCCGCCGATGATGGGAACGCCGCACAGCCGCTTGCCCCATTTGGCAGAGTTATCATCGATCACACAGGCCAGATTGTCCCGGACATACTCGCTGTTCACAAACTCGTTTGCCAGGGCCCGTCCTGCGTCACCGGCACCGATGATCATCACGTTTTTCAGTCCGGCGCTGTGGGTCATATGGTTGAGCTTCATCTGCGCTGTCCGGATCAAGCGGTAGGAGAAGCGGATTCCCACAGTACATACAAAGCTGAAGGCAAAACCAACCACCATACTGGAACGGGGCATCAGCAATCCGTCAAAGTGGAACACGCACACTCCCACTACTGCCAAAGCGCAATAAGCGCCCAGGATCCGGAATACCTCCGAGGTGCTGACAAAGACCCAGATGCTGTTGTACAGATGAAAAACAGCAAACACAAGAACCGTAATGGCACACCAGGGGCCGATGGCAGACAGGAAGCCCTCCAGGTGAACCTGGCGGATATCGGCAAACACAAAGTCATACCGGAACCAGAGGCCAAAGAAAAAGGAGGCCGATGTTGCCAGCACATCCAGGACGATGATCATCACAATCTTGGATAACGCAGTCATATTTAGTTTACTGAGTTTTGAAGAACCCATTTCATTCACATCCCGAATTGAATTCCGTCGCTGCTTAGCGATATTTCTGCATAGTTCATTTTATTATAACACATTTCACACAGTACAGCAAGGGAAAGTTTCATTTTCCCATTTTTCTGCCGAAATACAGCAAAACGCCCGCAGCAAAAGCTGCAGGCGTTTAATATGCTTATTTTGCGGCATCAACACAGCTGCGGACGATGGCGTTCATCTGGTCCATCTTCTTCAGCATGTCCTTGGCCAGGGCGATCTGGCAGCGGGTACGCACCAGATTGTGGCCGGGATACTTGGTGTTGAAGTACAGGTCACCGTCGATGTAGTCTGCCAGGAACCGGGTAGACAGCTCCGCAGCCAGCACAAAGCAACTGAGGGCCAGAGTTTCCACTTCCGTTTCGGTCATGGTCTTGGCAGTCTTGCTGAGGAAGCCTTCGGCAAACAGGCGGAACACTTCCAGGTCTACACCGGCCCTGTCAAACTCGGGGCAATCCTCTTCCACATAGTTTGCGGCAAAGCGGATGGCATCACCGAAGTCATGGCCCATGAGACCGGGCATGACCGTATCCAGGTCGATGACCACCAATGCCCGGTTGTCCTCCTTGTCAAAGAGGACGTTGTTGATCTTGGTATCGTTGTGGGTGACCCGCAGGGGCAGCTTGCCCGCCTGCTGCAGATCCGTCAGCTTGCAGGCCAGATCCTGCACGGACAGCAGCCAGTCGATCTCTTCCCGGACTTCCTCTACCCGGCCAGCCTTATTGGCATCAATAGATGCAATCAGGTTTTCATAGCGCTGGCGTGTATTGTGGAAATTGGGGATGGTTTCATGGAGCCGGGAGATATCAAAATCCGCCAGCTGGTTCTGGAATTCACCGAATGCCATGCCTGCATTGCGCAGAATGTCGGGATTCTGCACCGCATTGTATGTAACAGAGGGGATGTAATTGGTCATCCGCCAAAAGTTTTCCCCGTCGGCAACGTAGGTTTTGCGGTCCGCGGTGTGGTGGAAATGCAGTGCGATCTGGCCGGGATACTTGCTGCGGATATGCTCGGTCACACCGTCAATGTTTTCCATCAGGCCCACAGGGTCCCGGAACGCATAAGTGTTAACATTCTGCACCAGGAAGGATTTGGGACTGCCGTCGCTCAGCAGGAAATTGACCTTGTATGTCTTGTTCACGTTGCCCATCTGAATGGTTTCATAGCCCACCCAGGTGTCCTCAATTCGGAAAAGCTTGCAGATCTCCTGCAATTTCTTATTTAAATCCACGTTTTTTCTATCCTCTCGTATCTGTGTCAAACGTTGTCCGGGAACAGCTTTTCAATGGCAGCCCGGGCAGCATCCTGTTCCGCGCGCTTTTTGCTACGGCCGCTGCCTTTACCGACCACAGTTCCATTAAGGGAAACTTCCACATCAAACTGTTTATCATGGTCAGGACCGCTCTGTCCCACCAGGGCATAGCTCAGCACCTGGTTTTTCTTCTGCTGCACCAACTCCTGCAGAGCAGTCTTATAGTCTGCATTGTGAAGCTTGGTCACCGGGACCTCCACCAGAATGAACTGCTGGACGATCTTCAGCGCCGCATCAATGCCGCCATCCAGGAAGCTGGCAGCAATGACAGATTCCATGGCATCGGCCAGAATGGATTCCCGGTTACGGCCACCAAAACGCTCTTCGCCGTGACCCAGCAGCAGATGCTCGCCCAGACCAATGCGGTTTGCCGCTGCGGCAAGGGTCTTTTCGCAAACCATGTCTGCCCGCATCCGAGTCAGCTCACCCTCGGGACGGTCGGGGAAATTCTTGTATAAGTACTCTGCCACCAGCATTCCCAGGACACTGTCCCCCAAAAACTCCAGCCGCTCGTTGCTGAGCAGGCTGTTGTGCCAGCGTTCGTTGGCGTAGGAGGAATGGGTCAGCGCATTCTGCAGCAGAGAAATATTCTGAAAATGGTAACCGATGGCGGTTTCCAGATCTTTAATCATCGCTGCTCTCCTTCATTTTCGCCAGTTCAGCTTCCAGCTCCACGGCGAAGTTCCGCTCTGCAGCTACTTCCGCCTGGCGGATGGCATTGCGGAAGGCAACAGCACCGGAGGAGCCGTGGGCCTTGATGACAGGCTTCTTGATGCCCAGGAAAGGCGTGCCGCCGATGGTATCGGAGTTCAGCATGCCGGTCACTTCCTCCACACCGGGCTTGCACAGCAGATAGCCCAGCATGGAAAGCACATTCCGCTTAAAGATCTTGTGCTTCATAAGGCTGCCCATGAACATAGCGGTGCCTTCGATGGTCTTGATGAGAATATTGCCGTTGAAACCGTCGCAGACCACCACATCCACTGCACCCAAGGGAACATCTCTGGCTTCCACATTGCCCACGAAGTGGATGATACCCTTTTCATGAGCCTTCTGGAGCAGCGGATAGGTCTCCAGCTGCAGCTTGGTGCCCTTGGAGTCCTCTGCGCCGATATTCAGCAAGCCAACCTTGGGATTTTCGATACCGTGAAGCTTCTTTGCGGCCAGGGAGCCCACGATGGCAAACTGCTGCAGAAATTCGGGGGTACACTCGGCATTGGCGCCGCAGTCCACAATGAGGGTCTTGCCGCCGGCCTTGTTGGGCATAGCGGGACCCATGGCTGCCCGGCGGATACCCCGGACACGCTTGACGATCAAAGTAGCGCCGGTGAGCAATGCACCGGTGGAACCGGCGGAAACAAAGGCATCCCCCTGGCCATCGGCCAGCATTTTCAGACCCACGATCATGGAAGAATTCTTCCGCTTGTGGATAACACTGCCGGGATCGTCGTGCATATCCACCACGTCGTCGGCATTGGCGATTTCCAGACCGGCAGGCAGGTTTTCGATTTTGTGCTTACGCAGCACTTCCAGAATAGCTTCGCCGCGACCCACCAGGGTGATCTCGGTGCCATACAGCTTTGCAGCCTCAATTGCGCCCAGTACGGGAGCTTCGGGGGCATGATCGCCGCCCATGGCGTCAAGAATGATCTTCAACTGCTCCACCTCTATCTTTAGATTCCACCGGCA
>JAZSHO010000088.1:0-15201 GCA_045533345.1 Faecousia sp.
ATCGCGAACCAGCGCGCACGCTGGTGTGGCGATCCCCCAGACACTCCTGGAAACCATAGGGGATTGCCACGTCGGGCCATAGCAATGGCCCTCCTCGCAATGACATACTCCTTTTTTCTGCTAAGCTAAACAATAATTTACCGTCGCAGTGTCGTTACCGGGCCGAGCGGACGGGTTACGATTACCGCCGTATTTCGTGCGAATTGGCTGTGGGGCCATCCCCACAAACAATAATTTACCACCGCAAAAGCGTTACCGGGCCGAGCGGACGGGTGGCGATGATCGCCGCAGTCGGTGCGCATTGGCCGCCGGGCCGCCCCGGCAAATAATAATTTATGTGAGGAACTTATCATGACCAATTACGATCAGCTTATTATGCAGCTTTCTGCTTTGACCGAGGGCATCCCCCATGAGGTTGCCAATCTCGCCAACGCCTCCGCCCTGCTGTGGCAGGAATTGCCGGACATCAACTGGGCGGGATTTTATAAAATGACCGATGGTATTCTGGTGCTGGGCCCCTTCCAGGGCAAGCCTGCCTGCATTGAAATCCCTGTGGGACGGGGGGTCTGCGGCACCGCTGTGGCGGAGGATAAGACCCAGCTGGTTTACGATGTCCATCAATTCCCCGGACACATCGCCTGCGACTGCGCTTCCAATTCCGAAATTGTGGTTCCCATCCATGTTAGAGGCGAAATCTGGGGCGTTCTGGACATCGACAGCCCCACAATCGGCCGCTTTTCCGAGGCAGACCGGGCGGGCCTTGAGCGGTTTGTGACCGTTTTGGAGCATGTTTTATAAGACGCTTGTTTACCTATTGACAAGGTAGGTAATACGTGCTATATTACCCATGGAATTACTAGGTAAATAATCCTAACCAGGAGGTTTCCCCATATGCATGTATACGCAGACAATGCTGCAACAACGAAAATGAGCCAGGTGGCCATCAACGCCATGCTGCCTTACTTTGATAAAATTTACGGCAATCCTTCCTCCCTCCACTCCGTGGGCCAGGAGGCCAAGGAAGCCCTGGATGCTGCCCGTCAGACTGTGGCAGACTGCCTGGGCTGTGAGCCCCGGGAGATCATCTTCACCTCCGGTGGCAGCGAGGCCGACAATCAGGCCATTCTCTCCGCCGCCCGGTTCGGTGCTCGAAAGGGAAAGAAGCACATCATTTCTACTGCTTTTGAGCATCACGCCGTACTGCACACCCTCCAGCGACTGGAGAAGGAAGGCTATGACGTGACCTATCTGGATGTCCGCAACGGCCACAACATCACCGCCCAGCAGGTGAAGGACGCCATCCGGGAGGACACCTGCCTGGTCACCGTCATGTACGCCAACAACGAGATCGGCTCCGTGCTGCCCATCGCCGAAATCGGCGCCATCTGCAAGGAAGCAGGGGTTCCCTTCCACACAGATGCGGTCCAGGCTGTGGGCCACATCAAGATCAACGTGAAGGAACAGAACATCGACATGCTGAGCCTCTCCGGCCACAAGTTCCACGGCCCCAAGGGCGTGGGCGCTCTGTATGTCCGCCGTGGCTTCCCCCTGGTGAACGTCATTGAAGGCGGCGCCCAGGAGCGGGGCAAGCGTGCCGGTACCGAGAACATCGCCGGTATCTGCGGCATGGCAGCTGCCATGAAGGATGCCTGTGACCACATCGACGAGAATATGCCCAAGGTGGCTGCCATGCGGGACAAGCTCATTGAGGGCCTGAAGAAGATTCCCCACTGCGCCTTAAACGGTGATGCCGTCAACCGCCTCCCCGGCAATGTCAGCTTCTGCTTCGAGGGCATCGAGGGCGAAAGCCTGCTGCTCCTGCTGGATATGAAGGGCGTCTGCGCTTCCTCCGGCTCTGCCTGCACCTCCGGCAGCCTTGACCCCAGCCACGTGCTGCTGGCCATCGGCCGTGTTCATGACGTGGCTCACGGCTCCCTGCGGCTGTCTTTGAGCGAGTACAACACCGACGAGGAAGTGGACCACATTCTGAAGGTGGTTCCCGAGGTTGTCCAGTATCTGCAGAACATGAGCCCTGTGTGGCGGGATCTGCAGACCGGTAAGAGAGAATATATTCTGTAAAAACAACGCATGTCATTGCGAGGAGGGCCGCCAAAGCGGCCCGACGCGGCAATCCCCCGGACACTCCAGGAGACCATAGGGGATCGCCACACCAGTGTGAGCACTGGTTCGCGATGACAGGGATACCTATTTTAGAATTAAAGGAGAAATACAATATGGCACTGTACAGCGAAAAGGTCATGGACCATTTTATGAACCCCCGGAATGTGGGCGTTATTGAAAACGCCAGCGGCGTTGGCGAAGTGGGCAACGCCAAGTGCGGCGACATCATGAAGATCTATCTGAAGATCGAAAACGACATCATTGAGGATGTGAAGTTTGAAACCTTTGGCTGCGGCAGCGCCATCGCTTCCTCCTCCATGGCCACCGAGATGATCATGGGCAAGTCCATCCACGAGGCAATGGAGCTGACCAACAAGGCCGTTGCCGAGGCCCTGGACGGTCTGCCCGCCCACAAGCTCCACTGCTCCGTTCTGGCAGAGGAAGCCATCAAGAACGCACTGAAGGACTACTTCGACAAGAACAACATCCCCTACGATGCCAAGCAGTTCCCCGACTGCGAGCATTGCGCCCACTGCGAATAAGCCTATGATCGTATCGACCAAGGGACGGTATGCCCTGCGGGTTATGGTACATTTTGCCCAGCGGGGCGGGGAGGAATTTATCCCCCTGAAGGAGATCGCGGAAGCGGAAGGCATTTCCCAGAAATATCTGGAATCCATCATGACCACCCTTTCCAAGGCCGGGTTCGTGGATGCAGTCCACGGCAAGGGCGGCGGCTATCGGCTGAACCGCAGTCCGGAGGAGTACACCATCGGCAGCATTTTGAAGCTGACGGAGGGCAGTCTGGCGGCGGTGTCCTGTACATCCCAGGGTGCGGCAGCCTGTTCCCGGACAGAGTGCTGCCAGGCAAAACCCATGTGGGACAAGTTGGATAAGATGATCGATGACTTCTTCGAGGGCATCACCATTGCGGATCTCTTAAAAGAAACGAAATAAAAAATGCGAGCCACTTCAATTTTGGCTCGCATTTTTTGTTTGTTAATTTTGGAAAATGTTGCCAAGTACTACGCCGTCGGAGGCTTCCTCCTTGGGTTTCAGCGCTTCGTAAGCCAGGGCGTAGGTAACGCCGATGCGGTTGCCGAAGAAATAGTAGAGGACAAACTGCACCGCAAGGAACAGCCCGTAGAACAGGAAATAGCTGACGGTGTCAGACCAGGGCAGGGCGATACCCAGCATGGAAAAAATCACATCGCCATAGCAAATAGCCAGGGAAAGCCCGGTGAGCAGATAATACCACCACAGGCTGAGGTCCAGCTTAAACAGAGCAAAGCAGTTTCTGCGCATCAGAATCTGGCTCTCCGTCATGGCCCGCAGGGCACCGTAGGAAGGCTTGTCCATCAGAATGTAGTTGGCCAGCCGGTAACGGTAGAAGAGGGGAATCAGCATCAGCAGAAGGACAATGCCCACAATAACGAACAGGGGCTTCAGCGCTTCCATCAGCGCAAATACGGTGGCATCATCCACCATCACCTGGGAGTCCAGCACGGTCATCTGCTCAGCAATGGGCGTCAGAATTTTCATGGCATCATTGGACAGGGGGCTGAAGCCAAAAATCATCAGCGCCAGATAGAAGCTGACCATACCTGTCAGAAAATACCGGAAGGAAATCAGCAGAGAACAGCGGAAGCCGGCCCAGAAGCGGGAGATGCCTGCCCGCAGGGACTGAGCAGAAGTGTACAGTCCCCGACTCATGCGGATCATGGCGTTGAGGAAGCCCAGCTCCAGGCACAGAAGCACCAGATTCTGCACAATCGGCAGGAGGGTTTCCAAAGTAGACAGGATGGACCGAAGGCCCATATTGCTCAGACCGCCGGTCTGGGAAATCTGGCTGCTGAGCCAATAGGTGGCAACGGAAACCACAGCGGAAAGCCCCAGAGAAATGGCGGCGTAAATCAGAATGATCTGTTGTTTGTATTGGGCCTGCTCCAGCCGCTGGGCGGTGGTTTCATGGATTTGTCGAATGTTTCGAATGTTCATAATGATCTCCTATTTGGGAGTATGTTATTGCTTATTGCGTTGCGTTTTTTACGCGGCAACAGTCGAGCACAATCAAGATGCGTAGGATAACTAACCGTGTTCGTAACGAATTGTCCGCGGCGACTCGCCGCTAATTACTATAAGTTATAAACCAATCTATAAGAAATAGCAAATGAAATTTTTGTAACAGTAGAAAAAAGCAGAAATTCATGGTACAATGAGGTAAATTGCAATTACCCCGGAGGGAAATGACCATGGAACTTGGAGAAAAATTGCGCCTTGCCCGGCTGGAAGCGGGCCTCAGTCAGCGGCAATTATGCGGTGAGGAGATCACCCGGAATATGCTGTCCCAAATTGAACACGGTACTGCGCAGCCCTCCATGAAAACCCTGCAATATCTGGCATCCCGACTGGAAAAGCCCGTGGGCTATTTTCTGGAGGATGGGGTGCAGCCATCCGGCTATCAGCTGCTGGAGGGCATTTCTCTGCTGGCAGAAGCGGAGGACGCCATCGCCCAGGAGAAATTCCTGTATGCCCGGCAGCTGCTGGAACGGGCGGAAAAGGCGTTCCGGGAGGCACCGTTTGATTTGGAGCGACGGAGACTTCTGCTTCTGGGCCGTCTGCCGGGAGAAAACTTGATTCCGCTCTGTGAGGCGCTTCCCGGGCTGGAGGAGGAATTGTACCTTCGGGCGGAGGCGGCATTGGTCCGGGAGGACCCGGACCGGGCGGAAGCGCTGCTGGCGGCAGCGGAGGAAAGAGAATCTCCCCGATGGAATCTCTTGCAGGGGAAAACGCTGCTGCTGAAGAAGCAGTACGCCACAGCGATTCCTTATCTGCAGCGGGCAGAGGAAGGCTATCCAAAGGAAATCGCCCCGCTGCTGGAGGCGGCATTCCGGGAACTGGGGGACTTCCAAAAGGCTTATTTCTACGCCTGCAAACAGCGCTGAATGTTTGTTCATAAAAATGTCGTTTTTTGTTTTCAATTCCGTTATGGGATGTTCAAAAGCGCTGATTATGATACTAACAGAAAGGACGCGGAAGCCGTGAGCCGCGACCCTTTCAACTCCGTAGATCCTCTTTTCTACCTCTCTTCTTTCCAAACCCTTTCGCGGAAACCCCGGTGTCATTCGATACCGGGGTTTTTCTTATGCAATGATATAAGAGATTATTTCCGATAGAACTTGTAGGAGCGATTGTCAATCGCCCGCGGGGACTCAGTGAGCGCCCTACATTCCCCTAAAAAAGAAGGACTGCCGCATTCATTTGCAGCAGTCCTGTTTTCTTATTCGGTTGCCTCGGTAACTTCTTCAGTAACTTCTTCGGTTGCTTCCGTAGCCTCGGTGGCCAGCTTTTCGGGGTGGAATACCAGGTCGTAGTAATACTGCTCCCGGTCGGCCTTCTGCTGGGCCAGATATTCCTGGGAAGCGGCCAGACCCTCACCCACGATTTCCATGGTACGGTCATAGGATCTGCCGGCGGCCTTCAGATTGTTTTCGGACAGCTCGTACTTGGTGCCCCATTCCTCCCTGGTACTCTGGTCCAGGGGGATAATGTGGTAGGTGTTGGGGTACTTGGTGGCATCCATAAAGACCCAGAAGGGCAGGATGTCTACATTCTGCAGATACACGGTGCCGTCGGAGTACTTTTCAAAGGTGGCGCTGAACAGCAGGCCGTCCTCGGTGTGGGCGGTTTTTACATAGGAGATATTGCCCAGACGCTGGTTGGAAACGGCATTGCCCATGGAGTACAGGCAGACGGTTTTTTGGTTGGGATCCACCGTGCTTTCCAGAAGCTGAACCGGCTGAATCACGTGGGGATGGCCGCCTACGATCACGTCGACACCCAGATCGCACAGATTCTGGGCGATGGCCTTCTGCTGGTCGTTGGCATAGGTCTGATATTCCACGCCCCAGTGGATGAACATCATGGTGGCTTCAGCGCCGGCGGCTTCCATTTCCTCCATATAGACATCCACTTCGTCATAGAATTTCTGCAGATTGTCGCCGTGGAAGTAGTTGCAAAGGCCCGGCTCGGCGATGTGGGGCATACCGTTCAGAGAGGGACAGCCCTGGTCGTTGACGCTGTAAGCGTAGGTGTAGCACAGCATACCGATGTTGATGCCGTTGATTTCCTTGATGGTCCATTTGGTTTCGTCGGCAGAGGCGTAGGTACCCAGCGTATCCATGCCCTTGCTCCGGATAACCTCCAGAGTCCGCTTGTAACCCACCAGAGAGGTATCGTAGCTGTGGTTGTTGGCGGTGAGGAACATGTCGAAACCGGCACTCTGAACGCCGTCCACGATCTCATCGGGACAGTTGAAGTTGGGATAGCCGTGGTAGGGGTAACCGTTGTCAGTGCCGCAGAGGGTGGTTTCCAGATTGGCCATGGCATAGTCGGCGGCAGAGGAATACTCAGCCAGGTGGCGGAACATATAATCAAAGCTGTAGGTTCCGTCCTTCTGGGCGCCGGAATTGATGACGGGCATGTGCATCAGCACGTCGCCGGTGGAGGCGATGGTTGCGGTGGACACCACATGCTCCGGCTCGGGCATGGTGGTTTCCGTGGGGGCCTCCGTTTCCTCGGTTTCTTCCGTTTCTGTGGGGTTTTCATTCTCTGCGGGGAGGGTCACCTGGGGCAGATCGAAAGGAAGCTCGATCCGGTTACCGGTGGGTTCCTTGCCGGGGATATCAATGCAGAGCTTGATCAAAAAGGCAGTGGCGGCGATCATGGCGATGATCAGCAGGATCAGCACCACCTTCAAGCCGGTATAACTGCGTTTGGGCTTTCGGGACATTTAAATATCCTCCTTGTAAGAATCGGTAAGGTAATGGACAGCGTGGACGGTTTTTCCGCCGCTGACGTAAATTCTGGGAACACGGCGGCTGATGCCGCAGACGAATTCGTAGTTGAAGCTGTCCGCCGCTTCGGCGATCTGCTCCATGGTGATGGTTTCTTCTTCATAGCTTCCCACCAGCACCACCCGGTCATTCACGCCGACACCGGGAATGTTCGTCACGTCCACCATCAGCTGGTCCATGCAGATGCGGCCCAGGATGGGGGCCCGCCTTCCCCGGATGAGGACGTGGAATTTTCCGGAAAGGCTCCGGCGGTAGCCATCGGCGTAGCCAACGGGAATGGTGGCCACGGTGGTTTCCCTGGTGGTGACGTAGGTGCCGCCATAGCTGATCTCCCGGCCTGCGGGGAGGGTTTTCACATAAGTCACTCGGCTGAGCCAGGTCAGGGCAGGCTCCAGATCCAGCAGGTTCTGGGATACCTCGCCGCTGGGATACATGCCGTAGGTGACAATGCCGGAGCGGACCATCTCATAATGACAGTCGAAGTTCATAAGACCCGCGCTGTTGTCCAGATGCCGGATGGGGATGTTCACGCCCCGTGCTTTCAGCATGGCATCAAAGGCGGCGAATCGCTGGGCCTGGGCCTTGGCACGGCTGAGGTCTGCGCAGTCGGCAGTGGCAAAGTGGCTGAACAGACCCTCGGCCACAAGGCCGGGAAGGGCGGCGATTTTGGCGCAGATATCGGCAGAGGCCTCGTCTGCCTGGAAGCCGATACGGCTCATGCCCGTATCCACCGCAAAGTGGAAGGGGGCGTCGATTCCGGCATCCTGTGCGGCCTGGGACAGTGCCAGGGCATCTTCCCAGCGGAAAATGGTGGGACGGATTCCCTCGCGAATGGCGGTAGGGAAGGCCTTCACCGGGGTTTGACCCAAAATCAGAATGGGGGTGGAAAGACCGGCCTGCCGCAGCTCCATGGCTTCCAGCATGGAGCTGACGCCGAAGAAAGCGCACTGGTCCTGCAAAAGCCGGGCCACCTGGATGGCACCGTGGCCATAGGCATCGGCCTTAATGACAGCCATTACCTTAACCCCGGCCTTTTTCCGGACAGCCTCAAAATTCCGCCCGATGGCATCCAGATTGATCTCAACCCGGGTGTTATCGAAATTCAAAGATGATCAACTCACTTAGACATAGTTTTTCCCATATTACCACAAAAAGTGAAAAAAGTAAACTGCCGCAAGGGAAAAAGAGATTAAGATTTCCTTGATGTTTGCTCTGGTATCTGGTATTCTAGAAACAAAAGGCAACCTCTAAAAACTATTTTTTTGTGATTTGGGCAGAAGATTTCTGCCCAGAAAAAGTTTTGAAAACGGCGGAATACTTTGTGTATTGTGGCGTTTTCAAAACGCATTTGTGGACTGGAAGATTCGCCCAAAGCCCAAAAGGGGAGTTTTCGGAGGTGTCCCCAAAAAGAAAGGAGCCGGCAATGGAACGAAAGGACAACTATGCCATCCACGCCCGACAGGCAAAGGAACGGTTTTTGACCTATGACCAGCAGAAGCTGATGGAAAAGCTGAAGCTGAAAGGGGATGCGGACTATTTCTACATGACCTTCCTGTCCTGGCCCTACCGGCTCAGCCGGACCACCGGCGATGTGGAATACTTCCGGGATGGTTCTTGGCAGGACGGCAATTCCTACGGGGAAGTGATGACCCTGCTGGATCTGGTCTGCGACAGCCGGGAGGACCGCTGGCTGACCCTTCGGTGGAAAAATATGCGGGACTTCGGACTGATGTTCCACCGGAACCTGCTGGAAGACAGCGGTGACCCCTGGGCAGAAAGATTCCAGAATGACCCCGAGGGCTTCCGGAGAGCTTGCCTTGCTCTGGGAGGCAAGCCCCTGCCCATGGGCGACGCGGCCTATGCCATCGATCTGTTTGAGGGGCTGTGCATCGTGCTGCATCTGTGGTTCGGAGATGAGGAATTTCCGCCGAACCTGCGGATACTGTGGGATGAAAACGCCTTGATGTATCTGAAATACGAAACCATGTACTTTGCCAAGGGATTGCTGTTCCAGCGAATCCGGGAGGAAATGGACAGAAAATAAAGAACAGCCGCTGCAAAATGCAGCGGCTGTACCATTTGCAATTATTCCATGACGGTGCCGTCGGGGTTAAACAGGGGCAGGGGCTCCAGGTAGATGATGTCCTCCCGGTCGATGGCATCGCCCTCGGACAGAATGGCCATCCGGGCACAGATTTCGCCGCCGGCCTTTTCAACCAGAGCCTCCAGAGCCTTCAGGCTTTCACCGGTGGAGATCACATCGTCCACGATGAGGATCTTCTTGCCCTTCATCAGAGCGGCATCGGCACCGTCCAGGTACAGCTTTTGCTCCTTGGCGGTGGTGATGGAGTTGACGGTGACGCTGAAAATATCCCGCATGTACAGCTTGGGACCCTTACGGGCCAGAATGTACTTGGCGTCGCCGGCCTGGCGGGCCATTTCGTGGGCCAGAGGAATGCCCTTGGCTTCCGCGGTGAGAATGTAGTCATATTCGGGTGCCTTTGCCAGCAGGTCCCGGGCGCAGGCCACGGTCAGTTCCTGGTCGCCGAAAATAACAAAACCGGCAATGTACAGCTTGTCGTTAACGGGGCAGATGGGCAGGTCCCGCTCCAGGCCCGCAACAGTCATATGATAATACATGGAAGTACCTTCCTTCTATGAAAAATTCCGTATTTATTATACTACCCATGGAAAAAATGTCAAGGCATTTCCCGGCACTTGCATTTCCGGCCCGAAAGGGATATAATGGAGCGAAACCAATGGAAAGGAGCATCCCCCATGATCGGAATGCTGCAAGAATTTATTGAAAGCGAACTGTTTAAAAACGTAACCACCGCGGTGATCATATTGGTGGTAGGTATCTTCGCCACCCGGATTGTTTTGAAAATCCTCAACAAGACCCTGGAAAAGTCCAAGCTGGAAAAGGCGGCCTACAGCCTCATTACCTCCCTTACCAAGGCAGCTATGTACATCCTGCTGGGACTGATCGTGGCTTCCACTGTGGGCATTGATGTGACCAGCATTGTGGCTCTGGCCAGCGTGCTGACTCTGGCACTCTCCCTGGCGCTGCAGAACATGGTGTCCAACATCATCGGCGGCTTCACCCTGCTGTATACCCACCCCTTCCATTCCGGGGACTTTGTGGAAATCGCAGGCCAGTCCGGCACCGTCCAGGAGATCAATATGACCTACACCAAACTGGCTACTCCCGATAACAAGGTGATTTCCATCCCCAACAGTGCTGTGGTGGCGGCCCAGATCGTCAACTACAACGCCGAACCCACCCGCCGGGTGGAGGTGACGGTTTCCGCTTCCTACGACGTTCCCACCCAGAAGGTCATCGATGCTCTGGCTCTGGCCGGCACCGTTGACAATGCGCTGCTGGAGCCCGCTCCTGTGGCAGTGATCACCGGCTACGGCGACAGCGCCATCCACTATTCCCTGCGGGTCTGGGTCAAGACCGAGGATTACTGGGATGTTTACTTCCTGGTGACCCAGCGGGTCAAGCAGATCTTCGACGAGCAGGGCGTGGTCATGACCTATCCCCATCTGAATGTTCATCTGGACAAATAAGGAAAAGGCACGCTTTGCGTGCCTTTTTTATGTTCCAATGACAGCCAGCAGTGCCATCAGTCCGATGCCCGGCAGGCCGCAGAAGCCTGCAATCAGCACCGAGACGGCATTGATGGGAAACCCGATGCCCGTAAAGCCGGAAATAGAATTCAGAAGCCAAAGGCACAGAAAACCGCAGCCGGAGTGGATTCCAATCCGGAAAGCGGATTTTAAGGGGATCACCATCACACGAACCAGCAAAATGGCCATGAGACCGGGAATCAGCAATGTAACAATTTTTTCCATAGGCACCTCCGAATAAAGGTCACTCTGCCGGGCAAACTACTCCCGGACAGCAAAGAAACAGAAACCAACCGTGACGACGGATGGGAACCCCTGTTACCGATGCTTGTCAAGGGTATCACCGACAGCGCAGCGGTTTGATGCGAAACGCAGGGGAGAAGGGAACAGCTCACCTGCATACATTCTGCCACAAAGCAAAACCGAATAAACGAAAACCGGGGCGACGCCCCGGTTTTTTCACGGCGAGTCGCCGCTGACAATTCGCACCGGGTGCGGCGGTGATCTTCACTCGTTCACTCAGCCCGGTAACGTTTTTGCGGTGGCAAAGAATTGCTTTGTGGGGATGGCCCGGCGGCCAATTCGGGCCTTTGGATGGCTGGTAGACCAAGGCCATTGGGCGGTCAGCTCCGCGCTAAGAGCCGACCTTCGGTCGGTTGCGCTCTGCATGCCGCTGCGGCGGCTAGGCCCGATTCGATACAGCTGAGGAAAAATGTAGTTTACGGTACAATGTAAGATAACACATGTCATTGCGAGGAGGGCCATTACAATGGCCCGACGTGGCAATCTCCTGCTGCGCAGTTTGATGTTGTAGATGCGTATATTAACATGGAATATGTTGGGTATACCATGTTAATCGGTGCCAAACAGTGGCCAAGTGCGGTGCTGGAGATTGCACCACAGGCATTCCCTTCGGTCCCACGTCGCTATCGCTCCTCGCAATGACATACTATTTCTTACTGCGCAAAACAATAATTTACCGCCGTAGTATCGTTACCGGGCCGAGTTAACGGGTAACGACAATGTCCGCAGTCAGTGCGCATTGGCCGTGGGGCCATCCCCACAAACAATAATTTACCTCGGCAGGTTCGTTACCGGGCAGAGCGAACGGGTAACGATCACCACTGTACCACGTGCGCATTGGCTGCCGGGCCGCCCCGGCAAACAATAATTTAGCTTCTCACTAGCGTTTTATTTTTCTTTCACCCACAATATGCTGTGGTGCGCCAAAAAATGTGACGGTTTTTCTCCGAAATTCTCCGCCTTTCTGCCGTTGTGCCGGGAAAAATCCTGTGTTATAATGTCCGTAACTGACGAAAATGCGAGGAACGGAAATGATCACGGAAAAGGTTACCATCCCCCAGAGCGACGTGCGCAAGCTCTTAAGCGCAGCCAGCCCCGATGCGGCGCTGCTTTACATATTTTTAAGTAGCGGCAACCGTCCCGAGGATGCCGCGGCGGAGCTTCGGCTCACGGATTCCCGGCTTGGCTGCGCCAGCGCCACGCTGCGGCAGTTGGGCCTGTGGCCCGAGGAACGGCCCAGCCATATTGCCCCCGGAGAGCGGCCCAGCTATTCGGAAACCGATGTGCTGGATGCCATGGAAGAGGATATGTCCTTCCGGGGCCTTTACGGAGAAGTCCAGCGGCTGCTGGGCCGGAGCCTCAATACGGAAGAACTGAAAATTTTGCTGGGCTTTGTCCGGTATCTGGGCCTCAGCGCCGATGTGATTTCCGTGCTGGTATGCTACTGCAAGGACCGGGCCCGTCAGCGGGGCAGCTTCCGCAATCCTTCCTTGCGGACCATAGAAAAGGAAGCCTACGCCTGGGCGGAGCGGGGCATTGACACTGTGGAGGAGGCAGCTGCCTTTATCCAGGCCCAGAATGTCCGCAACTCCCGGTTGTACCGGCTGATGAATATTCTGCAGATTCGGGGCCGCAGCCTTACGGCAGCAGAGGAGCGCTATGCCCAAAGCTGGCTGGATATGGGCTTTGAAGAGGATGCCCTTTCCATGGCCTATGAGCGGACCTGCTTAAACACCGGTGGCCTCAACTGGGCCTACATGAACAAGATTCTGGCCCGCTGGCACGAACAGGGCCTGCACACGGCAGAAGCGGTCCAGTCCGGTGACCGGAAGCCGGTACCCAAGGGCGCTTCCGGCGAACTGGGTGAGGCGGAACTGGAATTCATTCAAAGAGCATTGAAGGAGGGGTAACCCATGGCATATAGTGCGGAAATCGTGAAACGGGCCCGGGCCCGTCTGGCCCAGGCCAAGGAAGACCGGGAGTCCGAAAACCGGCAGCATCTGGCGGAGGCTTATGCCCGGGTGCCCCGGATTCGGGAAATCGATATGGAACTGCGGCGGACCATGGCCCAGGCAGCCCAGGCAGCTTTTCTCCAGGGCAGCGATGGCCGGGAACTGCTGGAAAAAGTGCGGCTTCAGAATCTGGAGCTGCAGCAGGAGCGGGCCATTCTGGCGCGGGAAAACTTTGAGGAGGGCTTCCTGGACGAAAGCCCCATTTGCGATAACTGCGGCGGCAGCGGCTATGTGGGAACCAGCATGTGCGAGTGCCTGCTGGAGCTGTGCCGCCAGGAGCAGAAAAAGGAAATCACCATCCTCTCCGGCGGTAAGGAAAGCTTTGCCCAGTTCAAGCTGGACTACTATCCCGACCGCATTGACCCCAAATACGGTGCCAGCCCCCGGACCATCATGGAGCGGAATTTCCAGTATGTCCGCCGGTACGCACTGACCTTTTCTCCTGCCTCCGACAATCTGCTGTTCGTAGGCGGCACGGGTCTGGGCAAGACCTTCCTGGCAGCCTGCGTGGCACGAGCCGTGGCCGACCGGGGCTACAGCGTGGTCTATGAAACTGCCAGCCACCTGTTTTCCAAGCTGGAGCAGGCGAAATTCAGCCCCAATGAGGAAAACCGCCGGGAGGCGGAAAAGCTGACGATGTGCGACCTGCTGATCATTGACGACCTGGGCACCGAGATGCCCGGCCAGTTCACCACCGCGGCGCTTTACAGCCTCTTAAATGACCGGCTGCTGGCCGGAAAGCCCATGCTGATTACCACGAATCTGAACAAGGATGAAATGACCCGCCGCTATTCTCCCCAGATCGCCTCCCGGATTTACGGCGGCTTTGTGGGCAAGAGCTTTGTGGGCGAGGACATCCGGATTCTGAAAAATCGGGGGCTGTGACCATGAACGGTATTTTATTTGATCTGGACGGCACTCTGCTGGACACCTTGTCGGATATCGCGGCTGGTGTGAACCATGTGCTGGAGCAGATGGGCCATCCTCTGCGGACGGAAGCGGAGGTTCTGCGGTTCGTGGGCAACGGCGCCCGCAGGCTGATGGAGCAGGCGCTGCCGGAGGGCGGCGATGTGGATACGGCCTTCGCCGCGTTCCAGACCTATTACAGCGCCCATTGCCAGCAGAAGACCAAGCCCTACGACGGCATCCCCGAGGCTCTGGAAATTCTGGGAAAGAAGTACCCTCTGGCCATCGTATCCAATAAGCCGGACACAGCGGTGAAGCCGCTGTGCGACCAATATTTCCCCGGCATCTATGCCCGGGGGGAAAGCGCTGACTGCCCCCGAAAGCCTGCCCCGGACATGGTGTTCAAAGCCATGGAAGCCATCGGCGTAGACCGATGTATCTATGTGGGTGACAGCGAGGTGGATGTGCTGACGGCAAAAAATGCAGGGATGCCCTGCGTCAGCGTCCTCTGGGGCTTCCGTACCCGGCAGGATATGGAAGCCGTAGGCGGTATCCATTTCTGCGAAAATCCCAAGGAACTAGTTGAAAAAATCGAGGAATTGACCAATGGCAAATGAATTTTACGCTCTGATGAGCAGAATGCGCTACATTACCCGCTGGGGTCTGATGCGCAATACCTTTTCGGAAAATATCGCAGAGCATAGCTTCCAGGTGGCGGTGCTGACCCACGCCCTGGTGTTGATCCGCCGGGACATCCTGCACCTGGATGCCCCCGACCCGGACCGCTGCGCTGTGGCGGCTATGTACCATGACGCTTCCGAAACCCTCACCGGCGACATGCCCACGCCCATCAAGTACCACAATGCAGATATCAAAGCTGCCTATAAGCAGGTGGAGAAGATTGCAGGTAACCGGCTGCTGGACATGCTGCCCCCGGAGCTGCGCAGCAGCTATGAGCATCTGGTGCTGGAGGATGACATGGAAGCCCTGCCCTACATTAAGGAGGCAGATAAGCTGTCTGCATACTTAAAGTGCCTGGAGGAGCAGAAGGCCGGCAACACAGACTTCGACTTTGCTGCCCGCCAGACCTGGGAAGCCATGCAGACTATGGACCGTCCGGAACTGAACTGGTTTTTGGATAACTGCCTGGAGGCCTTCACCTTGAATCTGGACCAGCTGTAACCCTTGACGCTTCGAAAAAAATATGCTATGATAACCTAAGCCGCCGGCATGGTGAAATCGGTAGACACAAGGGACTTAAAATCCCTCGCCGTAAAAAGCGTACCGGTTCGAGTCCGGTTGCCGGCACCAAATAGATAACCCTCGATGATACAATTCGTATCACCGAGGGTTGCTCTTTAAGGGCGAAT
>JAZSHO010000130.1:0-4871 GCA_045533345.1 Faecousia sp.
GCGGAAGCAGCCACGAAGCCCATCTGACGGGGGGTGGTGTAAAGCTGCATGAAGCCGTAGCTCTGGGAGTAGACCAGAATACCCACAGCGCCCAGCACAGTGGAAAGGGTGGTGCCGATGATACGCATCTTGTCCACGTTAATACCGGCAGCCTCGGCAAACCGGGGGTTGTTGCCAACTGCCTGCATGGCGATACCGGTCTTGCTCCGGGAGAACAGCCATACCAGCCAGCAGCAGAGGGCCATAAACAGCAGCAGTCCGGTGGGAACCACAAACTCGCCGATGCTGAAGGACAGGAAGTTGTTCAGAATCTGCTTGAAGTTGGTGGAGTCCAGACCGATGGTATTTCTCAGACCGGTGCCCATGGGCCAGCGCAGCTTCAGAGACTGGAAGGGCAGCACCAGCCAGGCGATGCACATCAGAGAAACGATGGAGAAACCGACGTAAGTAGTAACGGACATTTCCTCGCCCTTCAGACGGTTCAGCAGCTGTGCGTACAGATAGCCGCAGATGGCTGCCAGAACGCTGCCCACCACAATGGCGAACAGGAAGCCCCACCAGCCGGGGATACCCAGCTCGATGGTCAGCAGACCGCCGATCAGGCCGGCCACCAGACCGATGGGCAGGCCCAGGTTCAGGCTGATGCCGCACTGGATGCCGGGAACCATGGCCAGAACCATGATGGAGTTCATGCCCATACGTACCACAGTATTGCTCAGCAGAGTGGACAGGGACAGGTCGTACCACAGGCACATGAAGCACAGCAGGATGAAGAACACGCCAATGATAACTCTGGGGATACCCAGCTTCTTCACCAGCAGTTCATAGAAGGCAACCAGTCCGGCCAGGACCAGCAGCGCAAAACCAACATACATCAGATCGTCTGCATGACGGATCAGATAGGCAGCAGCGGTGATCTTTTCACCGGTCTGCTCCCGGTAACGGTCAAACTGGGAGTCAAAGGTGTCGCCCTCCTGGTAGACGATGTCCGCCATGGTTTCCCGCAGAGATTCCAGAGCCGCATCATCCAGCATAGGGTACAGAACCTTCAGTTCTTCACACAGAGCCAGATAAGCCTCCAGGGTGGCAGCCTCTGCCCGGATCATTTCCTCGGTGGCTACGAAGCCGCTCATATCCACCTGGGGTTCCTCATTCTCGGGAACATCCTGTCCGGAGGCCAGCAGCTGCTCGTGCCGTGCTTCCATTTCTGCCAGCGCCTCTTCGTAGTGGGCGTCGATGTAAGCCTGCTTTGCAGTCTGCTCAACGCTGCCGTAAGCCGTCAGCGCATTGTTGTACTGGGAAACCAGTTCCTTCAGCTCGGGGGTAGCGGTGACGTTGGCACTGAATTCTACATTTGCATACTTGGCCCGGGTCTCTTCCTCCGCCTTTGCCACAGCTTCGCGGAGGGCAGCCATGCCGGCCTTTTCGGCCTTGGCCTTTTCCTGTGCCTCTTTCTTGGCGATGTTGACGTAGCTTTCCACAACGCCCTCGCCGGTGGCATTCAGCAGGGACTGGGTCCGCAGATCATTGAGGATGGACTGACCCGCAGCCTTGTCCTTCTTGGGCAGGTTGATGCCGCCGATCACAAGCATAACCAGACAGGCCACGCAAAGGGCAACAGCAATGCCTCTTCTTAACTTACTTGTTGTCATTGCGCTCAACCTTCTTTCTTATTGTGCTCAGAGGGCTTGATGCCGGACATAGCCAGACCGAAGTCGGCATCGCTGGCATTGGGAGGCAGGATTTCCACCAGCTTGCCCTCGGAAACGATGGCAATGCGGTCGGAAATGCTGCGCAGCTCCTGCAGCTCGGAAGAAACGATGACAACGGTCATGCCCTGCTCCCGGTTCAGCTTCACCAGGGTTTCCAGAACCAGCTTTTTGGCACCGATATCGATGCCGCGGGTGGGCTCGGAAACAAACAGGAACTTGGGGTTCATGCACAGGGCCCGGGCGATGCAAACCTTCTGCTGGTTGCCGCCGGACAGCGTGCCGGAAGCCTGGGTGGGGCCAAAGCAGCGGATATCCAGCTCCTTGATCATTTTCTCTGCGTTGGCACGGACCGCCTTGGTATTTTTCAAGGTAAAGGGACCGATCTTATTCAGGAAATCGCCCCGAACCTGCATGGCGTTGAACACGATGTTGTCCTCAATGGACTGGTCCAGCAGCAGGCCCACGCCCTTACGGTCTTCGGAGACCATGGCGATGCCCGCATGGAGGGCAGCGGTGGTATCGCCCACCTTCAGATTCTCCCCAAACAGTTCCACAGCGCCTTCCACATCATAAAGGCCCATGACACCGTTGGGGATACCCAGCTTGCCCTGGCCGGCCAGACCGCCGATGCCGAAGATTTCGCCTTCGTATACATCCAGAGTCACACCCCGGACCATTTCGCCGGGCATATCCACATGCAGATCCTCCAGATGGAGGGCAACCTTGTCACTGTGGGTGGTACGGTGCTGCACGTCCACAACAGACTCACCCTTGCGGCCGATCATCAGCTCCGCCAGCTCGGTGATGTTGGTATCCTTGACCTGCAGGGCATCCACCAGCTTGCCGTCCCGGAGGATGGTGATGTTGTTGGAAGCGGCCATAACTTCATCCAGACGGTGGGTGATAAAAATAATGGCGATGCCGCTTTCGGCGATCTTTTTCATAACAGAGATCAGCTGATCCGCTTCGGATTCGGTCAGAACCGCGGTGGGCTCATCGAATACCAGCAGCTTCACGCCGGTCTTATCGATCTCACGGGCGATCTCAACGAACTGCATGTAACCGACAGGCAGACCATGGACCATAGTATACTCATCGATGTTCATACCAACGCTATCCAGAGCCTTACGGGCATCGAATGCCATCTGGTCGGTATCCAGGGTTTCCAGATTTTTGCCCAGAATGCGGCTGATGGGATTGGGTTTGGTGATCTCACGGTTCAGCTTGATATTTTCGGCAATGTTGAAGCCGGGCAGCAGCATAAATTCCTGGTGGACCATGCCAATACCCTTGTGCATGGCATCCAGAGGAGATGCGATATTGACCTTCTCTCCATTCAGGTATACTTCACCCTCAAAACCACCGGTGCTGTGGATCACCGGCATACCGAACAGGATGTTCATCAGTGTGGACTTACCCGCACCGTTTTCACCCAGCAGGGCGTGGATTTCGCCCGGCTTTACAGAAAGAGAAACATCACTCAGCACGGTATTGTTACCGTAAGCCTTGGTGATATGTTTCATTTCCAAAACGAACTCGTTTTGCATTCTCTCCGTTCCTCCTTACTATTATCTGATATCCAATGAAAAATATTAACCAGCCTTGGCCCTCCTGCCCGGCAGGAATCGCCGCCCCTTGCCGCAGCGCAGATGTACGGGAAAACAGAACGCACAGCTTTTTAATACCTTTCATCCAACATCAGCATCGGATCCTCTGATTATTGGCAACCTCTGAAAACTGCTTTTTGGTGATTTGGGCTGAAAGCTTCGCCCAAAGCCCAAAAGGGGAGTTTTTAGTGGTGCCCTTTTGTCTGAATGGGGAATTAGGGTCCTCCCAAAAATATGGGAGGACCCGTGCAGATTTTACTAGACCCTATGAATTACTCCAGGTAATCGTTGAAGTCAACGGGAGCCAGCAGGACAGTGTAGTAGTTGTCGAAGGTGGTGCCGTTGGCATCGGTGTAGGTGTCGACCACAGCGCCGGGAACCAGCTCTTCCATCATAGCGGACAGAGCAGCGGAATCGTTGCGCTCGGTGATTTCGCCATCGATGTAGGACTTAGCATACTTAACGCCCAGCTCGATGATGGACATAGCAACGGGGTGTGCCCAGGTGGAGTAACGGCCAACAGCGTCATGCTCAGCCAGCTTAGCAGCGATCTGCTTCAGAGCAGCTTCGTCATCGCCGCCGATTTCCAGTTCCAGACCCAGGGTAGCGGGGAATGCGGGTCCTTCCGGTAATCGGAAGGACCCGACAATGCTAGGATTTACAAGTGATTAGCCCAGGTAATCGTTGAAAGCAACGGGAGCCAGCAGGACAGTGTAGTAGTTGTCGAAGGTGGTGCCGTTGGCATCGGTGTAGTTGGACAGGACAGCGCCGGGAACCTTCTCCTGCATCAGAGCAGCCAGAGCGTCGGCGTCGTTGCGGGAAGTGATGGTGCCATCGATGTAAGCCTTAGCGTAGGTGACGCCCAGGGCGATGATGGACATGGCAACGGGATGTGCCCAGGTGGAGAAACGGCCAACAGCGTCATGCTCAGCCAGCTTAGCAGCGATCTGCTTCAGAGCGGCCTCGTCGTCGCCACCGATCTCAAGCTCCAGACCCAGGGTAGCGGGGAATGCATGGTAGGGAGAGGGGCAGCAGGGCTGGGGATAGTAAGCGTTGGGCTGTTCCAGGACAGCAGCCTGCAGGGAGGGCTGCATACCGCAGTTGGTGGTGAAGAAGGCAACCTTCTTGCCCTCGTACTTGGCCATCTGCTGGGGAACGTCTTCCAGGATGAACTGCTGGGAAGCGGACAGACCGGCTTCAGCGGTGGGGTCGGGAGCGGTCACGTCAACCAGCTCGATGCCCAGAGCATCAGCGTTGGCCTGCAGCAGCTCGTGACGGCCCACGATCAGCTCCATAGCCATGTGACGGGGGAAGGAGTAGTGGATCAGCACGTCGATGCCCCAGTTGGCGCAGGTCTCCATGATGGTGTCGCCCTGAGCGATCTCGTCAGCGTACATGACAACGTCAGCAGCGGCGGAGATAACAGCGGGGTCTTCCTGAGGAGTGCCGGCAACCAGCAGCACTTCGTCGCCGCGCAGCTCGCGGACCTTGTCTAAGGCAGCCTTGGTGCCGGGAACAGCCTGGCACACAACGATGGCCTTCACGTCGGGAT
>JAZSHO010000014.1:0-7030 GCA_045533345.1 Faecousia sp.
TTCTCTTGCTGTGGATAAGTTATTGTAACGCGTTTATCAGCCATTTTTCGGTACGGACACCAGTTTGTTCTCAAACGTCTCATTATGAGATAAAAGTAATTGTCCTGCAACATTTTTTCGCTTTAAAATCGTTACATGCCTGACCCACAAGTGCTCTGCAAGGATGCTCAGAACACCTTGGATCTGAACACCGAAATATGTTCCGACAGAGCGGAACAGTACGTCAAATCCAAATGCATCTCAACTCGCTCGGTCCAAATTGACTTTTTTCTGATACTGAAGTGGAGAAATACCTGTAATCTTCTTAAACTGCTTGGAAAAATAGCTGGCATCTCCAATTCCCACGGATGCTGCAACTTCCTGAATAGACTGCTTCGTAGTTTTCAGAAGTTTGCATGCCATCTTGATCCGCTTCTCCAGAATGAAGTCTGAAATCGTTTTGCCGGTTTCTTCATGGAATCGGGCGGACAAATAATTGGGACTCAAGAATTGGTCGGCAGCGATGTCCTTGGTGGAAATGGAAGTTGCAAGATTCAGATCGATGAAGAGGATGGCTCTGCGGATCGGTTCTGAGTATACAGCCACAGAATACTTTCTGACCAAATAGCAATATCTTTGGATCATTTCTCCAATCAGCAACGCCAGCTCTTGCAGAGATTCTGCGCGCTCGATCCGGGTACCGAAATCCGAAGAGGATTCATGAATATAGATCGGGTGGACATGGTTGTTTTCAATGGCTTTTCGGAACAGGGTATTCATAGTATGGGCACTGTTTTTGAAGTCACGAACCACATCGGAAGTGGTCGGTGCGGCTTTCTGTGTGGGAGACTGCATCAGTGTTCCGTAGTCAAGAATTGCCTTGAATGCGGCAGCTTCATCGCCGCTGGCAATTGCCTCCAGCAGAGTGTTTTCCGCACGATACCGGGCATCGATCAGCTGCATTTCGTGGTTCATGTCATAGGCAGGATCTTCTTGAGAATCCGACATATCAGTTTGTATTCTGTCAGTTTGAAAGAAATGCTGGAATGCATCGAACATGGATGCTGCTGCATCTTCACTTGATAAATCCATGTTCTTTGCGAGATTAGAGATAAATTGCTCTATATTCACGGAATCAGCTCCCTTGCAAAAGTAAAATTATACTCTAATTTCAATATTATAGTAGAATATTACAAAAATCAAGTATAATCCTTATAGATGCACAATTCTCCCCATGATACAATAGCACTATATCGTGGATTATAAGCGCGATGAATATGGGAAGGAGCCTTCGTGATGAAACAGAAAACAAACGATACAGAACGCTTGGGATTCCGCACTTACTATGGCACAACAACCATGGGTGCAACCGAAGCTCTGACATCCTCTTTGATGAGCAGCTTTTTTATGATGTACCTGACGGACTATTCCGGTCTGGGTTCCTGGGCGGCAAGCCTCGGCAGTGCGCTGCTGGTCTTTGCCCGTTTCTTTGATGCCATCAATGATCCCTTTGAAGCATGGATCATGGACCGCGCAAAACCCGGCAAATTCGGCAAATACCGTCCCTTTGTATTCCTGAGCATTATCATGCAGACCATCGGTGTTGCATGTCTGTTCTTTATTCCTACCTTTGAGAGCAAGATTGCGGTAGCGATCTGGGTTATCGTGTTCTATCTGATTTATGATATCGGTTATTCCTTCTTCTCTCCTGAAGTCATGTACCGGTCTGCGACGATGGATGACGGCAAACGTGCAAAGCTGATGATCGCTCCCCGTATTCTGACCATGTTTATGGGCATGATCGTCTCTTCTCTGATTTCCATCGTTGCAGCAGTCAATATCCATTTCAACAACTACCACACCGCCTTTGGTGTTACCGTACTGGTTTTCCTGGCTTTGGTGGCAGTCCTTGCACTCAGTGGTATCAGCGTGTTCAAGGAGCGCCATATTGTGGAGCGGGATAAAGAAGAGGTCGTCAAGATCACCGACGTGATTGATGTTCTGAAGCGCAATGACTCCCTGCGCAACAGATTATGTTCCGGTGTGTTTGCAGGCTTTATTTATACCTGCGTGTTTGCCACCACCAATTACTACATCAAATGGGGTTTCTGTGCCGATCTGACCACCGGTGCGGTGGATACCGCACAGTACGGCGTGTTCCTTCTGATCAGCTCCATGATGATGTTCCTTCCTATCTTGGTCGGCACGGCCATCTCTATACCGCTGATGAATAAATTTGGATCTCCCATTCGCATGATGCGTTTCGTCATTGCGGCAGAAGCTACCTGCTGTGGTCTGATTGCAGTTCTGCACTTCACCGGTCTGCTGACTCCCATTCCTTTCTTTATCAGTCTGGCCCTGTGTGCAACAGCTCTGGGCACGGAGTTTGTTCCCGGCGGTGCTCTGACCATGGAATCTATGGACTACGAAGTGTATAAGAACGGCCGTGACCGTGCTGCAACCATCAATACCATGGGCAAGTTGCTGTCCAAGGCCCAGTCTGCATTTGCCACCGCTGCTGTGGGTGCTACGCTGACTGCTGTTGGCTATGTTGTGGATTCCGCAACCGATACTTATCTGGGTGATCTGGCTGCAATGCCCTCTCTGCTCAATTGGTTTATCATTATCCTGGCTGTGATTCCCTGTGTATGCGGCGGTATCGCATTGCTGATTATGAGAAAATACCCCGTTACGGATGAAGTCCGTGCCGACATGAAGAAAGCACTGGGCAAAGAGTAATTAAGACTAGCAAAGGACGCAGTGCGAAAGCCCTTTCCGGGTTTCCCTGCGTCCTTTCCTTATAGAAAGGGATTCCATATGCTGCGTATTTCTTCCATCCGGATCGGTCATTGCAAGGAACACTGTATTACCGATGAACGGCCCAACATTCGCTTTTCCCTGGAATCCGATGTTCCGGGAGAGACGCTGGATCGTGCCGTGATCTCCTGCGGCGACTGGTCAATCGAAACTAACGACCAACTGAATAATACCTATGACGGCGATATGCTGCCATTTACAGCATATACAGTCCATATTCACGCAGTCGGCAAAAGTGGAGAAACAGCCGAGGCAGAAATCACATTTTCCACGGGCCGGCTGGACACACCTTGGGTGGGAAAGTGGATCACAGATGAGGCCTATTCCTTCCCGGAGGGAACCTCTCCGGTGCCGATGGTGTTCCGGAAGGTATTTCACATCTGCCGGCCGCTGCGCAGAGCGTGGATCAACTCCACCGCGCTGGGCATCTACGAGCTGCATCTGAACGGTCAGAAAGTGGGGCAGGACTATTTCGCACCCGGCTTCACCAGCTATGCACACCAAATCCAGTATCAGACCTACGATTTGACGGAGCTTCTGCAGGAGCAGAATCAGCTTTCCGTCACTGTGGCTGGCGGCTGGGCAGCAGGGGTTTTTACCATGAAGCGCAAAAGCCATATTTCCTGCGATCGGCAGGCCTTCCTTGGTGAGATCCATCTGGAATACGAGGACGGATCAATCGAGATTATCGGCACAAATGAAAGCTGGCAGGTGACAGAGGATTCCCCGTACTCTCTGGCGGAGTGGTACGATGGTGAAACTTTTGACGCTACCTTCAATACAGATAAAGCAATCTGGAGAAATGCCACCATTACCGTCCCCCAGGGCGAACCGAAACTGCTGGCTCAGTACGGCCCGCCTGTTCGGGCGAGCAAAACATTGAAGCCGATATCCTGCACCAGAGCGCCCAGTGGGGAATGGATCTATGACTTTGGTCAGAATTTTTCCGGAATCGTCTGTCTGAAAATCCGAAATACGGTCAAGGAACAGACGATAACCGTTCGACATGCGGAAGTGCTGGTGGATGGGGAACTGTTTGTAAAGCCGCTCCGTACCGCCAAGGCAACTGTGACCTTTACCTGCAAAGCTGGGGAGCAGACATATTCTCCTCACTTTACCTATATGGGTTTCCGGTATGCAGGTGTTTCCGGCATTGATCCGGAGGATTTGGAACTGACTGCCTTGGTGCTGCACAGTGAATTGGAGCGCACCGGCGAGTTTGCCTGCTCCAATGAACTGCTGAATAAACTGAACGAAAATATCCGCTGGGGAGGATTATCCAACTTCGTGGATATCCCCACGGACTGTCCCCAACGGGACGAACGGATGGGCTGGACAGGCGATGCGGCAGTTTTTGCCTCCACCGCTTGCTTCAACTTCGATATGAGCCGGTTCTATGACAAATGGCTCCGGGACCAGTCCGCCGAGCAAGGTCCCGGTGGTGGATTCCCCATGGTGATCCCGCAGCAGGGTGACGAGTGGACGGTCTGTGCCACTTCCTGCTGGGGCGATAGCTGTATTCTTGTCCCATGGGCAGAATATCTGGCCCGTGGCGATATGGAACTTCTAAAAAGGCAATATCCCACTATGAAGAAATTCCTGAAAGCCGTTAAGGGCTGGGCGAATCTCTTGTCGATTGGCCATAGTCGGTACATCTGGGGTTATCCGCCGTTCCACTTTGGTGACTGGTGCGCGCCCGGTGGAGACTTTATGTTCTGGGTCATGCGTGCTAAATGGGTGGGCACATCCTACTTTGCAAATTCCTGCGACATCATGGCGAGAATTGCAGCGCTCCTTGGAGAAGATCAGGACGCTGCCTATTACGAGAAAATCAGAAGCAAGATTATCCTTGCCCACAGGAAGAAACTGACTGATGGCAAAGGAAAACTGAAAAACGAATTCCAGACAGCCTACACGCTGCCCCTGCACTTTGGCATGACAGATGGCGAAGAAACAAAGGCAATGGCCGACAATCTGGCCGCACTGCTGAAAAAGAACGACTACAAGGTGGGCACCGGTTTCCCCGGAACACCATATTTGCTGTTTGCCCTTTCGGATCACGGACATCTGGAGGATGCCTACCGGGTGCTGCTTCAGGAGGGTTGCCCCGGTTGGCTGTATGCGGTCAAGGCCGGTGCCACCACCATGTGGGAACGCTGGGATGCACTGAAGCCCGACGGAACTGTGAATATGGGTCTGGGCGGTGACGATGGTGGAATGGTATCCTTTAACCATTATGCCAACGGTGCCGTGGGTGACTGGCTGTACCGCCGGGTGGCAGGCATGGAACCCATCGAAGGTGGCTATCGGAAATTCCGCATTGCGCCCATGCCCGGTGGTGGTTTGACCTATGCCAACGGTCAGGTGCAGACACCGTTTGGCACCGTGAGTTCCGATTGGAAAATCACCGACAAAACATTCCACATTACCATACAGGTGCCTGTGTCTACAGAGTGTACAATGGTACTTCCCAATGGTGAAATACATATCCTGCAAAGCGGGCAGTATTCTTTTCACTGCCCATATGGAGATATAAAATGAGCAAGATGATCTGTAATCCTTTGAATCTGGAATACCGCTATCAGGTGAAGAAGTCTCCGCTGAACACCGCTTGTTACCGGGAAGCGGCGGATCCTACCATGGTGGTATACAAAAACAAATATCTGCTGTTTGCATCCATGTCCGGCGGCTTCTGGTATTCAGAGGACTTGGTGGACTGGACATACAAAGCAACCCCGGAGCTGCCTGTATACGACTATGCCCCGGATGTTCATGTGATGGGTGACAAAGTCGTATTCTGTGCCTCCAATCGGGATCACAAGTGTGGTATCTATGTCAGCAATGACCCCCTGCACGAGCCTTTTACTTTGGTATCCCAGCCGCTGAAATTCTGGGATCCTGCTATCTTCCAGGATGATGATGGCAGAGTCTATCTCTATTGGGGTTGCTCCACCAGAGAACCTATCTGGGGAATCGAGCTGGATGCGAAAACCATGATTCCCATTGGCAAGAAAACGGCTATCATCCATGAACAGGAAAGCATCCATGGATGGGAGCGGGTTGGCGAGAATAATAAATTGGAAGCTCCGAAGACCTTTGGTGATAAGCTGATCCGTTTTGCATTGGGCACCAAGCCCTGCATTGAAGGTGCCTTTATGACCAAGTACAATGGACTCTATTACATGCAGTACGCAACGCCCTATACCCAGCACAATGTGTACAGCAATGGCGTATACGTTGGCAAATCGCCTTTGGGCCCGTTCATGTATCAGTCCCACAATCCCTTCTCTTCCAAGCCCGGCGGGTTTATCGCTGCAGCTGGGCATGGCAGTACCTTCCGGGATCATCAGGGCAGGTGGTGGCATGCTGCTACCATGCGAATCAGTGTAAATGATGATTATGAGCGCCGTGTGGGTCTGTTCCCTTGTGATTTCGATGCGGATGGGATTCTTTACTGCAACCAGAACTTTGCGGACTATCCCATAGAGCTTGATCGGGCAGACCGTATGACTGCAACCCCCGAATGGATGCTGTTGTCCTATAAGGCCAAGGTGGAAACTTCCTCTGCGCAGCCGGGTTTTGAGGGAACCAACGCAGCCGACGAGAATATCCGCACCTGGTGGGCAGCAGAGACAGGCAGCCATGAGGAATGGCTTATTATGGATCTGGGAAAAGAACACGCCGTCCATAGCGTCCAGATCAATTTCGCCGACCATAAGCTGATTGTACCCGACCTGAAAAAGTCTGAAATGGTCAAGGAGAATATCGGTTACCGAAAAATCTATCTAGAAAAGCAAAAGACTTGCTATGTGCTGGAGTGTTCCTCTGATAAGGAAAACTGGACCGTTCTGCGGGATAACCGCAGCGAAAACACGGACTATGCTCATGACTTTATCGTGCTTCCGGAAGTCAGAAAGATGCGCTACCTGAGGCTTCGCAGTATGTCCGTACCCATGGGCGGGGCGATCGCCGTCAGCGGTCTGCGGGTATTCGGCAAGGGTGATGGCACTCTGCCTGATGCGGTAGCATCTGTGAATGTGAAAAGGCAGGGCGATTTGAATCTTCTGCTCTCTTGGCAGAAGGCAGATGGGGCAATCGGATACAATGTCCGTTACGGCATTGCACCGGACAAGCTGTACAGCAGTTGGCAGGTGTACGAACAGTCCTCTCTGGACATCGGAATGATCAACAAGGATACGGACTACTATCTGGCAATCGACAGCTTTAATGAAAA
>JAZSHO010000068.1:0-14736 GCA_045533345.1 Faecousia sp.
GCCAAGCTGCATTGCAGCTTGGCTTTTTTCTTGTACTTTCAAAAATTGTTAGATCAAATCGAATTTGTCGCACTATTTTCAGCAGGGCAGTTTGCTTATCTTCGCCGCAAATGTGCAATAACACAACTGCAAAACAGCATAAAACTGCCGCTAGTATAAAAAACGAAATGCTCATTTTCGTTGGGTTTCGGCGGCTTGAGGGCAAGCCGCCCTACCGTACATTTAGCAAAGCAAGCTTGGAATAATCCTAATTGTTTTGCATCAAAGCTTCTTTTCAAATACATGTCGCTGGGGTGTCATCCCCATGGCTTGATACATCGCAATGGCATCCTTATTAAAATCCCAGGTGAACAAATCCAGGCGGATCGCGCCCTTTTCTTTCGCCCACAACTCAACTTCTGTAAACAGCTTTGTTGCCACTCCCTTGCGGCGATGATCAGGCAATACATAGATATTATCGAGGCAAACCGTCTTTACTTCCTTTACCATACCGCTTTCTTCCCAAAGCGTTGCGCTGACAATGCCCACAGGGTTTTCTTCCGGGTGTCATGATTCTCATTTTTTCTTTGCGGAGTACTTTCCGATTGTAATGGTTGATACATAGCCAAGAACGCAGGAAATAGCGACTGCTATCAGCAAATGGATCAATCTACCCTTCCATCCAAATGTAATCATGACATTCACAACGGTCATATGATAGATGAACAGGCCAAAGGAGATATCATGCTTCCCTTTCAGCCGGGGGAATTGATAAGAGAAACCAACGATGGCTAAGAGAAGAAACAGCGTTCTTAGTACACTGTATCCAGCTATAAAGTCAAAACCTTTCATGAAAACATAAACGCACGCACAACCAAATATAGGCCACCACTTTTTACAAAATGGGATGACTTTGTCAAAGAAACAAGCTAAGCCCATGCCAAAAAGAAACAGCCACAAATATCTGATTACGGTTTGTCCGTAGAGCTTTACGAGGATTTCATTCTGCATCCATCCTGCAACCGCTTCACCCAGCACACTGACTAGGATGCTTCCAATGACAGCGAGCACCCACACATACCACTTTCTGTTTTTCATCCACTTGTAAAGAATCCAAGCAATGATGTAAAACTGAACGGTAACACATATGGTCCATAAGGAGCCATTGGGCGTTCCGCATCCATAGCCCCTTAAGGAAGCCGGCGTCCAAAATTGAAAGAAGGTTGATTGTGCCAATGTAAATAGCGCTGTATCCTTGACATTCCATTCGCGGTAGAGAATGCACATCACGATAATTTCCACCGCAATGGCAACCCACATCTCCGGATAAATTCTCCAAAACCGTTTTCTTAGATACTTGGAATAGGCCTCCCCCTGGTTGTCAGCGCGCTCAAGGGAAAACCAAATCAGGAAACCACTCAAAACGAAAAAAATCGGAACGCCTAGAAAAATGCCAAAAAATCTGTCGAAATAAGGATTGCTGCTTATTTCCAAATGCACGACCATGTGGACATACATCACCTGCAGAGCCGCAATCAATTTAAACAGGTTAAGGCAGTTGTCCCTTTTTTGAGGTACAATCATATTGTCTTTCTCCTTCGTACACTTAACTGGCGCTTACGGTGCCCCAGGCGCCCTTGTGTAAAGGGGGCCTAAGGAATCCATCACTTTGAAGTTTCCCACTCCATACCGCTCCCATCGTACAGCGTAAAGGTCGGGAGCACATCCTCGGAAATCGTGATGTTGGTCAGGCGGTAGCGGATGGGATAACCATCCTCTCCCTTACCCATATAAAAGACATTGTCGTCGCCGTAGGTCAGAAGAAATTCTTCTCCGTTTTCATAGTAAAAAACCACAGAATAGGTTCCCTCATAGTAGCCCTTTCCGCTTCCCATAGGTTTTCCGCAGGTTCCACCCACAAAGGCGACGATATTCATAATATCCGTTTCATCGGAGATAAGGGTGGCGTATCCGTTGTGTCCGTTGATCAGCTTCACCTGGGTAACGCCGGAAAACTCCACATGATCGCTCACCTGGATCTCACCGCCGGGAGCATCGTTGCTGCAACCGACAATTGTCAAGACCAATGTGAATACCATGGTCATTGCCAGTATTCTTTTCATGTTTCTATCCCCTTCCTATTTCTCCGCCTCCGGCAACAGATCAGCTGTCCGTTCCGCTTCCATCAGGCTACGGGTCTTTTTTGCCGCCTCCACGAAGCTCTGGAACTCGCCGGACAAAATTTTCCGCATATTATCGTCGGCGCTGAGGGTTTTCAGGTATTTCAGCGTGTTTTTCGGATGGAAAATATCCAGGGCATTGTCCACACCGCCGGTTCCCAGAAGGGTGAACATCACATCCACCAGCTGGTTCCGCTCCTGATTGGTCATCTCCGCGAACCAGGTCTTGATGGTACTGTCCAGGAACTGGGAGCCCTCTGTCACATCCTGCATCCGCTCAAATTCCCGGCCCATCAGTTCCCAGGAGTAGGGGTCGTGCTGAAGTAAGCTGATGGATTTGCTTTTGATCACTGTATAAGGTTCCTCATGCTCCAGGAGCATACCGATGACGGAAGATTGGGGAATGTAGGTTTTGATCCGGGGCACCATGGCAAGATACCCGGGGTCCCCCATCATATACTTGGTAAAGCCGGGACCGTCGTTGTTGTAGACCTCCAGAATCCGCTGCTGCACCATGGGTGCGCTTCTGGCTGCCGCGAAAACCGCCAGGTTACCGCCCTTGGAATGGCCGCCCAGCCGCAGGGGGGCCAAATATTCCGCAGCCACTTCCCGGACATACTGGACTGCCAGCCGCTGGGCAGGCACCGTCTGCTGGAAGCTCATATTGAAATCTTCCTTCCAGCCTACCAGTGAATAGTCCGTTCCCCGGAATGCCAGGAAGGCACTTCCATCATCCAGCAGGAACGTCATAGCCGCAAACTGGGTTTCCTGTTCCGGAATCAGCTGATCCCGGTAAAGATAAATTTTCGCAAAGCCAAACCGGGTCGAAGTGGCTGCCGCATGCAAAAGATCCAGGTCATTTTTTACCCGAACCCGTTCCTCGTGGTCAGCAAGGGCAAAATACTCCTCCGCCGCATCCCGCAGATAAATGGGCGTGTGGGGCTGCGCTTCCACCCTGCCGCCAAAATCGATATATGCCAGCGAAGAGAAAATCAAAGCATCCACGCTGTTGGGTGGATCCTGGGTAAAGGTCAAGTCTCCGCGCCAGCGGATGTAGTCCATCATATTCGCCACGGCGAACACCTCCTTTTACTGCTACCATAGCATACAATTATGAATTTTTCCACCATATTTTGGTATCACTTCTCACTGTAATTGACAAAAGAGGGGTTCTGGCGTAAAATAAAGGAAAAATTCATACGGAGGTACCCTATGGAACTGACCATCAACCGCCAGCAGGCACTGGACCTGCTGCGCAAATACAACCAGGAATCTTTTCACATTCTCCACGCATTGACCGTCGAGGGCGTTATGCGCTGGTTCGCCCAGGAAAATGGCGAGGACACAGAATTCTGGGGCCTGTGCGGATTGCTTCACGATGTGGACTTCGAGCAGTATCCCGACCAGCATTGCAAAGCTGCCCCTGCCCTGCTGGCAGAAATCAACGCCAGCGATGACATGGTTCACGCCATTTGCTCCCACGGCTACGGCCTGTGCAGCGATGTAGAGCCCGTACATCCCATGGAGAAGATCATGTTCGCCGTGGACGAGCTGACCGGTCTCATCGGCGCTGCAGCCCGAATGCGGCCCAGCAAGTCCGTCTGCGACATGGAACTGAGCTCTCTGAAAAAGAAGTTCAAGGACAAGAAGTTCGCCGCCGGCTGCTCCCGGGATGTGATCCGCCAGGGTGCAGAGCGTCTGGGCTGGACCCTGGAGGAACTGATGGAAAAGACTATCCTGGCCATGCGCAGCTGCGAAGACAGCGTTGCCCAGGAACTGGCTTCCCTCACCAATTGATGGAAAATCCCCCGGAACCAACGGTTCCGGGGGATCCTTTTGTTCTTACTGGATTTCCTTCAGAGGCAGGATATACTGCTCACGGCGGCGCATACGCTCCTTGGCATAAGCGGCATCGTTACCGGTATGCAGTTCCTTCAGATACTCATAGTGGTTGTGCAGAATGTTTTCATTGGTTCTGGCAACCATCATGACAGCGATGGAGGAGCAGTGGTCGGAAGCACGTTCCAGATGGGTCAGAGCTTCCATGAACACCAGACCGCTGCTGACGGTGCAGGCACCGGACTTCAGACGCTTGGTATGGCGGTCCCGGAGGATCATGACCATATCGTCGATGGTTTCTTCCAGAGGCTCGATCTTCTTGGCAGCCTCCACATCATCCGTGGAGAAGGCATGGAGGGTAATGTCCAGAATCTCATTGACAGCGCCGCAGATGATGGTCAGCTCCTTCTTGGCCATTTCAGAGAACTCAACATTCTCAGCCTTCAGACGCTCAGCCAGTTCAAACAGGTTGGTGGCGTAGTCGCCCACACGCTCAAAGCTGGGAACGGTCTGCAGCAGCATATCCACCTGGCGGTCATCCATCTGGGTTTCCACAGCCTTGGACAGGCCAATGAGGAACCGGTCAGCCCGGTCAGCAAACTGGTCCAGGCACTCTTCGTCGGAATAGATCTGCTCAGAATCCTTGATATCACCGGTGATCAGAATGTCGCAGCACTTGGCAATGTTGGCCTTTGCGATGTTACCCATAGCAGCAACAGCCTTGGTAGCCTCCGCAACAGCAACAGCGGGAGAAATGTACAGGTTCTCGTTGAGGGTGTGCAGTTCGGGATGACGGTGCTCGTGCTCGGGCTCGTCCTTCACCAGCAGGATGGACAGCTTCACCAGGGCATTGGTGAAGGGGATCAGCAGAACGGCAGTGAAGACGTTGAACGCCGTCTGGAACAGAGCGATGACATTGCTGTTGACGGTCATGCCCCAGAAGCCGCTGCCGAAGACATTCAGAGACTGCATCACGCTCAGAATGATCATAAAGACCACGGTACCAATACAGTTGAACACCACGTGCACCACACCGGTACGCTTAGAGTCACGGCTCTCACCGCCCAGGAAGCAATAGAAAGCAGTAACGAGGGTAGTACCGATGTTGATACCCATGACCATGGGATATACACCGGAGAAGTCCAGCGCTCCGGTAACAGCCAGGGACTGCAGCATAGCAACAGTAGCGGAGGAGGACTGTACGATAACAGTCAGAACCAGACCGGCCAGAATGCCCAGAACGGGCTTATCGCCCAGGCCTGCCAGCATATCCAGGAATGCAGGATTGTTGGCAAAACCCTTCACGGCGCCAGTCATATTCATCAGACCAACAAACAGAATACCAAAGCCGATGCAAATATCACCAGCCGTCTTGGTCTTGTTGCTCTTGATAAACATAATCAGAACAATGCCAATAAACAACGCAATGGGAGCAAGGGTATCCGTGTCAAAGAGCCACAGCAGCCAGTTCTGGCCATCGCTTTCCACGAAAGCCAGGGTGGTGATCCAGGCTGTCATGGTAGTACCGATGTTGGCACCCATAACGATGGACACCGCCTGCCGCAGGTTTAGAACACCCGCACCAATCAGTGCAACCGCCAGGACGATGGTTGCGGTGGAGCTCTGGATCACAGCAGTAACCAGTGCACCGGTCAGAACGCCCATGATCACATTGCCGGTAACCTTCTCAAGAACTTTCTTCAGTGTTTCGCCAGAGCTGTTCTTCAGACCGTCGCCCATGATCTCAATACCATAGAGGAACATGGCCAGGCCGCCCAGCATGGAAATAATCGCACTAATAATCTCCATAAGAAACTCCTAATATCCATCGGATTTCACGCCCAACCTTGGGCATAATACCATTATAAGAAATTTGCCTCTAAAAGTACAGCGACAAATTATCATTAAATTTTACAGATTTTTTGGCGCATTTTTATAAAATGCTACAATCATTTTCCAGTGGAACCAAAGCCGCCGGTGTTTCTGGCGGTATCAGACAGGGTTTGGGACACTTCATAGGCCGGCTGCAGCACCGGCGTGATCACAAACTGGGCAATCCGCTCACCGTTTTCAACGGTTTGACTGACGGAGCCGTGATTGTGGAGCACCACGGTGATTTCTCCCCGGTAGTCGCTATCCACAACACCAACCTTGTTAGCAGGAGCCAGGCCCCGTTTACAGGCCAAGCCGCTGCGGGCATAGACAAGCCCTGCACAGCCTCTGGGCACCTCCAGTGCAATCCCCGTGGGGATGAATGCGGTTTCACCGGGGGCGATTGTAATGGATTTTTCCAGGCAGGCATAGAGGTCAGCACCGGCTGCTTCCGCAGAGCCGTAGGTAGGCAGTTTGGCACCCTCTCTCAAAATCTTAACACGAATGGCTTCCATTATTTCAATCCTTTCTTCTCTCCCTGCCAGTCTTCCCACAGCACGATGCTACCGGATGCCAGAGAGGCTTTTACGTCAATAAGCCGCTGGTTCTCAGAGCCACGGAACCGCAGAGACAGGTTCTTTTTCGCTTCCACAAAGGGACCGTCCACCAGAACATCCAGATAGCTTAGATATTCCGAGGTATCTCCCAGCCGCCCGGAAAGGATGTCCCTGTCAAACAAATATCCGGAGAAGGCCCAGATGCTTTTTTCCGGAAGTTCCTGCTTGATGCGGCGCAGAAGTTCCACAACCGCTTCCTGGTTCTGGGGTTCAAAGGGTTCTCCACCCAACAGAGTAAGGCCCTGGATATAGGCCGGGCGAAGCAGATTGAGGATGGTTTCGATGGTTTCCTCTGTAAAGGGTTCGCCGTAGTTAAAATCCCAAGCCACCTCGTTAAAACAGCCGGGGCACCGGTGAGTACATCCGGATACAAACAGGCTCACCCGGACGCCGGGGCCATTGGCAATGTCACAGTTTTTGATTGTCGCGTAGTTCATGGTTTGCTCCTAGTTTTGCAAAGAATCGGAAGGTGGAGGGCCAGCCAAAGCCTGCCCAGACCACAATGAGGAAATACCGCACCGCCCGGGCGGGATATACCGGCAGCAGCCACTCCAGAGGTGTACGCAGGCCTTCCTTGATGGCAAGGACCGTTGCCAAGCCCAGCACCACTTTCAGAATCTGAGCCCACCAAATGGCCTTGGTATCAAAATTTACATACCGGCGCTCCGCCACGTAAACAATAGCCACACCCACCAGGCAGCCCAGCATGGTGTAGGCATTTTTCGTACCGGATTCCAGGTTGTGGGCATCAAAGTCTGCCGGGAAGTGGTACAGAGATACGTACAGCAGGAAACCCACCGCCACAGCCAGCATAGCAGCAATGAGGATCTTCATATTTCTCTCTTTTTGTGCCAGCACCGGCTTGCGCAGGTCGATCACCAACGACAGGGCAATGGCTGAGCCAACCAGCACATCCGCCGGAGTATGGACGCCGATGTACATCCGGGACAGGGGTACCAGCACCGCAATGGCAATGCAGAGGCCTTTGACCCAGCGGTTTTTTGTGGTATGGGCGATGCCGCCAAAGGTTCCCACGGCGCTCTGGCTATGACCGCTGGGGAAGCTGTAACCGGCAGCAGCCTCCCTGGCCTGCTCCAGAATGGTAAAATTCGGGTCCAGCACCCAGGGGCGGGGTACCCGGCAGGCGAGTTTCAGAATCTGAGTGAACATGGTACCCAGAAAGCCTACCGCCATAAGGTAATAGCCCTTATATTTATCCACGCACCAGAAAACGATCAGCGCCGCCACCAGAAATGCCGTTTCTTCGCCGAATTTGGTAATTAACAGCATACATTCATTCAGAACCGGCATGCGGATCTCTTCCAGGAAATACAATACTCCCATAGGTCGCCTCCTATCCAAAGATAGTACCAGTATAACACAAAGACTTACAGATTTCCACCGTATTCTTTTCCCTGTGAAAAAGGCCGCTGCATAAGCAGCGGCCTTGGTTGCTGTATTACTTTTTGAGATCCTCGTCGGGATAGTCTGCTTTGTACTGCTCCCAGACTTCCTGCTGCTCATTTTTGTACAGGCCCCGGCGGACAAGCTTTTTAATGGTGTCATAAATGACCGCAAACAGAGGTACGCCCACCACCATGCCAAAGACGCCCCACAGTCCACCAAAGAGGATAATGGTGAACAGCACCCAGAAGCTGGAAATACCGGTACGGTCGCCCAGGATGGCAGGTCCGATGACATTGCCGTCCAGCTGCTGCAGACCCAGAATAAACAGGCTGAACCAGACTGCTTTCATAGGATCCTCGATAAGGATCAGGAATGCGGAAGGAATGGCGCCAATGAAAGGACCGAAGAAAGGAATCACATTGGTGATACCCACAAAGGCGGAAATCAGCAGCGCATTGGGGAACTTGAATACCAGGCAGCCGATATAGCACAGGACACCGATGATTGCAGAGTCCACGATTTTGCCGTCAATAAAGCCGCCAAACATCCGGTCGATAAATTTAACCTCTTCCAGGAACATATCTGCCCACTTGGGCTTCAAAGCGCTGCGGACGATCAAAACGCTCTGCCGGGCAAACTTTTTCCGGCTGGCCAGCAGATATACTGCCACAATCAGACCAATCAGCAAATTATAAACGAAGCTCAGCGCCTTCAGCACGCCGGACCCGGCAATGCTGACAATGTTGGAAATGTAGGGCAGCAGGGTGTTCTGGGCCCAGGCCTCCAACTCCGCGTAAAGAGCCTGATAGCTGGTATTGAAGAAGTGTAGCAGCTCTTCATCCTCACCAAAGGTGGCGATTGCCCACTTCAAAAACTGGTCGATCTTATCCGGCAGGCTGTCCCACAGGGAGCGGATGCTTTCATACAACTGCGGAGCGATCATGATGATCAAGGCATACACGATCAGAATGCCGGAAACCAAGCTCAATCCCACAGCCAGAGAATTGGCCAGTTTTTTCAGCTTTCCGGGAAGATGGTTGGCAAAGAATTTTTCATAATGGTTGCACAGAGGCCGCAGAAGATAGGCCACCACGCCGCCATATAAGAAAGGTGCCAGAATATCCTTCAGCTTGCTGAAGGCCCCGGCAATGGTTTCCATTCTGTCCAGAGCAAGGAACAACAAAACGCTCAGGCTGATAGCGCCAAAGCCAGAGAGCATAAAATACAGATAACGTCTTTTTCTGGGATCCAGCATAGTATCACATCTTTCCTGTTGTGCATTGTTATGTTAAGTATACCAGTTAGCCAGAATAATTATATGAACATTTTGTGAACGTTTTCTTCTTTGCCGTTTCTTTTCCCCTGCCATATTTTACATTTTCGCCATAAGTCTTCCACCCGCTCCCCTTGCCATTTTGGGTGTATTTGGTTATAATAGAAAAAACAAAAATGACAAAAAATGAGGAATGAACATGTTTTCCAAAGAAACCCGCTGCCGTTACCGCAGAAACCAGCTTTCCGAAGTGATTTGCCAGCTGCGCTTCCCCGAGATCCTTGCCATTTCTGAAAAGGCCCCTGTGGATTTCCAGGAGGCCATCCGGGAAGAATTCCCCCAGTTTCAGCGTCGCATGGACATAGCAGCGCCTAAGATTTCCGGCATTCCCGGCAATATGACGCTGCAGAATCAGCCTGCCACCGTCAACTATCAGTTTGCTTCCGCCGACGGTGTCTGGCGGGTGAATCTGACGGGCAAATTCATTTCCCTGTCCTGCAGCCGCTATACCTGCTGGGAGGAGTTTGCCGGAAAGCTTGACAAGCCTCTGGCTGCCTTTATCCAGGTCTATAAGCCTGCCTATTTTGAGCGGGTGGGCCTGCGGTATGTGAATTTCATCTCCCGGGGCGAACTGGGTCTTGGGGCAACGCCTTTCCATCAGCTGATTGCCCCCTGCTACTTAGGTCCTCTGGCGGAAGAGGATGTGATGGAAGGTACCGTCGCCCGGTGCAGCGTGGATATGGAAATGGCCCTCCGGGGCGGTTGCCGGGTAAAGCTCCATGCCGGTCCCGGACTGGTGAAGAAAAACGGCCAGACCGACAAGGAAATCAAATTCATTTTTGACCAGGACCTGTTCCTTCCCGGACAGCTGCCGGTGAATCTGTCCGCCGGTGCCATGCAGACCCTCCATTCCCAGGCCAATTCCATTTTCCGGGGTGCCATCACTGACGAACTCCACGACGCCATGGAGCCGGAAACATAATTTATAATCGGAGGTTATTCCATGTATTATCCCTATTATTACGGCTTCGACTGGACCTACATTGTCCTGGTGTTGCCCTGCATCATCCTTTCCCTCTGGGCCAGTGCCAATGTTAATTCCACCTTCAAGAAGTATTCCAAGCAGTTTTCCTCCCGGCACCTGACCGGCGCCGAAGCGGCCCAGCGGGTTCTCAGCGCCAACGGCGTCCGGGGTGTCCGCATCGACCGGGTCAGCGGCAATCTGACGGACCATTTCGACCCCAAGACCAACGTCATCCGCCTGTCTGACAGCGTTTACAGCTCTACCTCCACCGCTGCCATCGGTGTTGCCTGCCATGAGGCCGGTCATGCGGTGCAGTACGCGGAGGATTACGCCCCCATCAAGCTTCGGGCCGCTATCATCCCTGTCACCAATTTCGGCAGCAAAATTGCCATGCCGCTGATTCTGCTGGGCATTGTTTGCACTTTCCTGGGAGAATTTTCCACCATGCTGGTGTATCTGGGCATTGCCGCCTTCGGTATGAGTCTGGTGTTCCAGCTGGTAACTCTGCCTGTGGAATTCAACGCCAGCCGTCGGGCTATGGCCGCCATTGAAAGCGCCAACATTCTCACGGAAGAGGAACAGCGGGGTGCCCGGAAGACCCTCACTGCCGCTGCCATGACCTATGTGGCCGCCACCGCCGTGGCATTGGCCCAGCTGCTGCGGCTGATTCTGATTTTCGGCGGCCGGCGGAGAAGAGACTGATGATTTACACGGAATTAACCAATAAGGCCATGCGTATCGCCTACGCTGCCCATCATGGGCAGGTAGATTACAATGGCATCCCTTATATCTTCCACCCCACCCATCTGGCGGAACAGATGGAGGATGAGATTTCCTGCTGTGCTGCCCTCCTACATGATGTGGTGGAGGATACGGACGTGTCCATGGAAGATTTGGCACGGGCGTTTCCCAAGGATGTGATCGATGTTTTGAAACTTCTGACCCATGCCGAGGATGTGGATTATTTTGATTATGTCCGGGCCATCAAGGCAAATCCCATTGCGGTGAAAGTAAAGCTGGCGGACATCGCCCACAATTCCGACCAAAGCCGGTGCATCGGCTCCGGACTGACGGAAGATCAGCTGGCTTACTGGAAGAAAAAATACGAAACAGCAAAGCGGATTCTGACGGAAGGAGATTGACTATGGCATCCTGGATGGTACATCTTCGCATCGCGGACAAGTTACTGGATCGGATCCCCGGTCTGTCCCCCACCGAATTTATCGTTGGCAATATCGCCCCGGACAGCGGCGTTCCCAACGAGGACTGGTCTGCCTTTTCCCCGCCCACCACAATTTCCCATTTCAAAAATGGTGCAAAAAACACCAATCCCGAAGTTTTTGCCGCAAAATACTGGACAGAAGAAAAGCAGAAAGGTTACGGTGACCGGGAGTATGCCTTTTTTCTGGGGTATCTGGTCCATCTGCTGACCGATGTGGCATGGGCAGAAAAGATCTACCACCCCGCAAAAGCAAAATTTGCGGATCTTCGGGCTTCGGATCCGATACATTTCACTGCCAAGGTCAAAGAAGACTGGTACGATCTGGATTTCAAGTATTTGCGGGATCATCCGGACTTCCGGTCTTTCCGAATCTATCTGAAGGCTGTGGGCTTCGAAAACACCTTCATGGAGGAATTCAGCCCCGATGCCTTTGATAACCGCAGAACCTATATCACCGGATGGTATCTGGAGGGCAAAGAAAACCTGGACCGGGAATACCCTTATCTGACGGAAACAGAGATGGATACCTTCGTCGAGGAAGCCGCCGACATAATTCTTGACATTCTGCGCACAAAATACAGTGTATAATTATAAAAACATTCAAGCAGCGCCCACCGGGCGCTGCTTTTTTATCCAGTAGTTTCCGGTTGAAGAATCGCTTTGGACATGGTATTCTTTTGCCCACGGGCCGATGTGTCCGATCCCATGCATAAGGAGATCCCATGAACAAGAAAATCATTTCTCTTATCTCTGCCCTGCTGGCAGCTGCTTCTCTGGCCGCCTGCAGCAGCACACCTCAGCCGGAAACTACGGTTCCTACCACCGTTCCTGCAACGGAGGCAACCACTGAAGCTACCGTTCCGGCCATTCTTTTCGAAGAAACTGTCCTGGTGGAGGACGAAAACTGTACCTTCACCATCACCGCCATCGAAGAAGACAGCACCTGGGGCTACACCTTGAAGGCCTTTCTGGAAAACAAGACAGACCTGGAACTAATGTTTTCCTTAAGCAACGTATCTGTCAACGGTTTTATGTGCGACCCCTTCTGGGCCAAGACTGTGGCTCCCGGCATGAAGGCCAATGAAGCCATCAGCTTCTCCGATTCCGATTTCAAGGCAAACGGCATCACCGATGTGACCGAAATCGCGTTTACACTGGACATTTACGATAACAACGACTGGATGGCAGACCATCTGGTATCCGACACCTTCACGATTTTTCCCCTGGGAGAAGAGGCTGTTCAGCCTTACACCCGGGAAGCTGTTGAAGGCGAAAGGGTCCTCTTTGACGACGAAAACGTCACCATGATCGTCACCGGGTTTGATCCCGACAGCATTTGGGGCTACACGCTGAATGTGTATCTGGAAAACAAGACCGACAAAACGCTGATGTTCAGCATCGACGGAGCCTCCGTCAATGGCTTTATGGCGGATCCCTTCTGGGCAAAGACCGTAGCACCCGGTAAGCGCAGCAATACCACCATCAGCTGGACAGAATCGGAATTTGAAAACAGCGGCATTACGGAAGTGGAAAGCATCAGCCTGCCCGTCCGGGTTTATGATTCCAATGACTGGATGGCCGAAGATGTTCTCAATGATACCTTCACCGTAACCCCTTAATTCGCCATATTTTTCCGCTCTGCTCTTGACAAGCAGGGCGGAATTTATTATAATTCCTCGGTGTGAAAAGTATGAAAAATGTGATTTTACGAAAGAAGGGATGAAATGCCCGGAGGCAAACATATCCTCGGCAAAAGAAAGCAGCAGCGGGTATTTGGTACCGCCAAGGTCGGTGACCGGGGTCAGATTGTCATCCCCAAGGAAGCCCGGGAGTTTTTCGGCATTGAGCCGGGAGACACCCTGCTGATCCTGGGAAAGCACGAAACCGGACTGATCGTAACCAAACCCGAAACATTGAATGATCTGGCCAGCCAGATTTTCAAATCCGTAGAAGAAGAGGACTGAATATGAAAGAAATAACTGAACTGTATCAGCAGATGGGCATCTCCCCTGCCGTGTATGCCTACGGCGAGGAAGCCATCGCCCGGCTGCGAGAACGTTTTGAGGCAATCGACCAGGTTGCCGAATACAACCAGGCCAAGGTTCTGGCCGCTTTCCGGAAGAACCGGGTCAGCGCCACCTGCTTCGCAGCATCCACCGGCTACGGCTACAACGACGAAGGCCGTGACAAGCTGGAGCAGGTTTACGCCGACGTGTTCCACACGGAGGCCGCTCTGGTTCGCCCCCACATCACCTGCGGCACCCACGCCTTGACCATCGCCCTCAGCGCCAACCTGCTCCCCGGCGATGAGCTGCTGTCCCCCGTGGGTCTGCCCTACGATACCCTGCAGGAGGTCATCGGCATCCGCCCCTCTCCCTGCTCTCTGGCAGAGTATGGCGTATCCTATAACCAGGTGGACCTGCTTCCCGACGGCACTTTCGACTACGAGGGCATCAAAAAGGCCATCAACCCCAAGACCAAGATGATCACCATTCAGCGGTCCAAGGGCTACGCCACCCGCCCCACCTTCTCCGTCACCCAGATTGGGGAACTGATTGCCTTCTGCAAGCAGTGCAAGCCCGATGTGATCATTATGGTGGACAACTGCTACGGCGAATTCGTGGAAGTGATCGAACCCTCCGATGTGGGCGCCGATATGATTGTGGGCAGCCTCATCAAGAATCCCGGCGGCGGTCTTGCCTCCTCCGGCGGCTATATCGCCGGTACCAGAGCCTGCATCGACCGCTGCGCTTACCGACTCTCCGCTCCCGGCCTGGGCCAGGAGGTGGGCGCCAACTTCGGCCTCATGGGCCAGCTGTACCAGGGCTTCTTCCTGTCCCCCACCGTCACCGCCAGCGCGGAAAAGGGAGCCATCTTTGCCGCCAATCTCTACGAGCCTCTGGGCTTCAAGTGTGTTCCCAATGCTACTGAGCGCCGCCACGACATCATCCAGGCTGTGGAACTGGGCAGCGAGGAAGGCATGATCGCGTTCTGCAAGGGCATCCAGGCCGCCGCGCCCGTGGATTCCTTCGCCACGCCCTGGCCCAGCGATATGCCCGGCTATCTGGACCGGGTCATCATGGCAGCAGGTGCCTTCGGGCAGGGCAGCTCCATTGAGCTTTCCGCTGACGGTCCCATCCGGGAGCCCTACGCCGTATACTTCCAGGGTGGTTTGACCTGGTGCCACGCTAAACTTGGTATATTAATGAGCCTGCAAAAGATGGTAGACGCAGGCCTTGTAAAAATCTAAGGAGGAATTATTTATGTCTTGGTTATTCTTTTCTATCGCAACCGCCATTCTTTGGGGTACTGCAGAACTGTTT
>JAZSHO010000077.1:0-20422 GCA_045533345.1 Faecousia sp.
CTGGGTGTTCTGACACCAATGGAGAAGCACTACAGTTATCCGTTGGCTGCATAAAAAACTTCCGGCAACCCGAACCGAGTCACCGGAAGTACAAAAATATTTTGTTTTATTTCACCGTCTACTTGACGGGGAGCAGTTCACGAACGGTTCCGGGGTTGCTTTTTGATTACAGATATTCGCTTTCTTCCTGCTCCCGGGGTTCCTGGGTTTCCTGCCAGACAGGCTCCTGCCGGACGAACTGGTCCCGGCGGGGCGGCATGCCCAGCTCCTTGTTCCGGTTAAAGAACAGGAAGAAGGGCTCCGTCACATTGAACAGGATGCTCAGCACCAAAAACAGGGCGCCGTTTTCCGGGTCCATGGAATGGAAGATATCATTCAGTGCCATGAAGCGGATCACCATAGCGGCAATGGAAATAACGGCAACGGCCAGACCCAAACAGGCAGCAGCGATGCCGAGTCCCGCAAGCCGCGTCATGGCGGTATAGCCGGGCATCATGGAAAAGGGGAGACCGGCGGAACCAACTGCAACAATGGCAGCAATGCCCAGCACTGTCAGTGCCAGGACCAGCGCGGAATTGATGATATTCAGCACCAGCAGGCTGACTCGCTTGGCCTTGTATTCGCCCTTGACCACATACCGGTACTGGTCAGACAGGCTGCCCAGAATCCAGCAGTTTACCACGGGGATCCATGCCAGCCAGGGATTTTTGATCCCGCGGCGCTGGGCAATGGCGTACAGAGCCAGCGCGCCGAGAACGTAGGAAGCAATGTTCAAAAGGGTCACGGGAAAACCGGAAATCAGCCCGGCCAGGACCCCCAGCCCCTCTTCCATGGCATAGGAATATTCATAATGCATGGTTCATTCTCCTTTTCTTATGCGCCCCACTGGAAACCGTTGCGGAACTTTTCCCAGACCTCAATGGTGCCATTGGCTTCGTAGAACATGGTGTCGGCTTCCAGATCATAGACGGCCTTTTCCACCAGTCCGTCATCGGAATAGCCCAGAGTGACCATGCCTCCCTCGGGGGTGGTGTACTGGATGTACAGTACATCCTCCAGCTGAGCGATCTCCATCATCTCCGCAAAGCTATAAAGATGGTCACCCAGGGTTTCGGAGGTGTAAATGTGGTACTCATTTTCCCCGATGGTCTGCTTTTCTCCTGCCTGGCAGAAGCTGAGAATGATTTCTTTATCGGTGCCTTCCCCAACGGACTGCCAATCCACGGCGTAGGGGGCGTAAGCTTCGATTTCCGCCTGGGTGGCTTCCCGCTTGGTGGAACGGTTCATCACCATATAAGCGGCAGCTATCAAAAGGCAGGCACCAATGATGATCAGACCGACAGTGAGAGTTTTCTTATTGCTCCAATGCTTCATAGGAATTCCTCCGGATCATAGATACCGGTAGTATAACATAGTTTGTCCCATTTGGGAACTGTTTTTATGACAGTAAATGATTGTGTACACGCATAATAGTAAAAGTTATGTCATTCCGAGGCCCAAAGGGCCGTGGGAATCTCCTGCAGTGCAGCCAGACTTTGCAGATGTGTATCTTAACATGGAGTATGTGAGATATACCATGTTAATTGGCCCAAAGTAAAATGGGAGTACTGTGCTGGAGATTGCCACGTCGGGCCACATGTGGTGGCCCTCCTCGCAATGACATACTTCTTTTTTACATCTTAGCTAAAATCTAATTTATCGCATCAGCTTGCAGACCAGCTCCGTATAAGCGAAGGGATCCTCCAGAGGCAGGTCAGCCATCAGCTGTGCCTGGTAGGTCAGCAGCTGGGCGTAATCCTTTGCCTTGATGGGGTCCTCGGTCATGGCCCGCTGCATGGCCCGGACCGCTTCGTGGTCGGCGTTCAGCTCCAGAATCCGGCCAACGTTGAAAGCAAATTCCGGATTGGCCCGCTTCATATACTTCTCCATCTCGAAGCTCATGCCGTCAGCGGGGGTCATGCACACAGGATGGCTGCCCAAATTGGAGGACAGCTTGACCTCCCGAACCTGGTCACCCAGAGATTCCTTGACAAAGGTTAGGAAACCCTTCAGTTCCTCAGCCTTTTCCTCTGCTTCCTTCTTTTCTTCCTCGGTCTGCAGACCCAGATCTTCGGTGGAGATGTTGCAGAAGGACTTTTCCATATAGTTCATGAGAGTCTGGGGGATGAACTCGTCCACATCCTCGGTAAACAGCAGCACATCGTAACCCTTCTTGGAAAGGGTCTCCACCTGGGGCAGCTTGGCAAGGCGGTCCTTGCTTTCACCGGGGGCGAAGTAGATCTTTTCCTGGCCTTCAGCCATGGCTTCCACGTATTCCTTGAGGGAAACCGGCTTGCTCTGCTTGTGGCTGTAAAACAGCAGCAGGTCCTGAACAGCATCCTTGTGTGCGCCGTAGTCGGCCACAGTGCTGTACTTCAGCTGACGGCCAAAGGCGGCGAAGAATTCTTCGTAGGTTTCCCGATCCTTTTCCAGCATCTGCTTCAGTTCGGATTTGATTTTCTTTTCGATGTTCCGGGCGATGATGGTCAGCTGGCGGTTATGCTGGAGCATTTCCCGGCTGATGTTCAGCGACAGATCCTGGCTGTCCACAACACCCCGGACAAAGCGGAAATGCTCGGGCAGCAGGTCCTCGCAGTTTTCCATGATCATGACACCGGAGGAATACAGCTGCAGACCGTGCTTGAATTCCTTGGAGTAGAAATCATAGGGGGCCTTGCCGGGGACATATAGCAGCGCCTTGAAGGAAACGCTTCCTTCCGCGCTCTGATGGATGGTCCGCAGAGGCTTGTTGTAGTCGAAGAACTTTTCCCGGTAAAAGCTTTCGTATTCTTCGTCGGTAACGTCCTTCTTGGGCCGCTGCCAGATGGGAACCATGGAGTTGAGGGTCTCCGGTTCGGTGTAAGATTCGTAGCTGGTCTTGGTTTCGCCGTTTTCACCCACAGCTTCCACAGGCCGGGATTTGGTGACCTCCATGCGGATGGGGTAGCGGATATAGTCGGAATACTTGCGAACCAGAGAGCGGATTTCATACTCCTCCAGGAATTCGGAGTACTTCTCTTCCTCGGTATCGGCCTTGATGGTCATGATGATGTCGGTACCGGGGGTAGCCTTGTCCCATTCCTGGATGGTGTAGCCGTCAGCACCGTCGCTGACCCACTTCCAGGCCTGGTCCTCGCCGTACTTCCGGGAAACAACGGTGATGGAGGAAGCTACCATGAAGGCGGAGTAGAAGCCCACGCCGAACTGGCCGATGATGTCGATGTCCTCATTCTTTTCCATGGCCTGCTTGAAGGCAAGACTGCCGGATTTGGCGATGACACCCAGGTTTTCCTCCATGTCCTGCCGGGACATGCCGATGCCGTTGTCGGAAACCATCAGAATCCGGCTGTCCGCATCCCGGGTGATGGTGATGGCAAACTGATCCCGGCTGATGCCTACCTTGTCATCGGTCAGTGCGGTGTAGGCCAGCTTATCAATGGCATCGGAGGCGTTAGACAGAATTTCCCGGAGGAAAATCTCCTTATTGGTGTAGATAGAGTTGATCATCAGATCCAGCAGCCGCTGGGATTCTGCTTTGAACTGCATTTTTTCCATAATTCTTACGTCCTTTCGAAATTAGCACTCAAGCTATCGGAGTGCTAACATTATACCGCACCCGCAGAAAAATGCAAGGGGCGAAGGAAAAAGTTCTCCGATTATTCACAATTGTGCAAACTCCCGGTACAGTAAATCATTGGACATAAGCATAGAAGCAAAGGCATGTCTTTCCGAGCGAAGTGACAGCGAAGTCGAGGAGTATTCGCATTTGTTTCCCTTTTGCAGTTCATTCAGTGCCAAGATCCTTCGACTCGCTATGCTTGCTCAGGATGACAGCATTGTAGGTGAATCGTACAGCTAAATCATTTTTTTCTTCCCGATTTTTCTGTTTTTTCGTTGATTATTTCGTATTTTATGATATCATTATACTGTATGACTATGCGCCATGAGCGCTGAAACCTGTTGATAATTAAAAATGAAGATATAAGGAGTAAGACATGATCACAGTATCCAATCTCGGTATGCAGTTTGGCGGCCAGTGGCTGTTCCAGCACGTTGACCTGCAGTTCCTGCCCGGCAACTGCTACGGCATCATCGGCGCCAACGGCGCAGGCAAATCCACTTTCCTGCGGATCCTCACCGGTGAACTGGAATCCACCACCGGTCACATCGCCATCGACCCCGACAAGCGTGTTTCTGTTCTGAAGCAGAACCAGAACGCCTACGACGAACACACCATCCTGGACACCGTCATCATGGGCAATGCCCACCTGTATGACGTAATGAAGGAAAAGGACGCCATCTACGAAAAGCCCGATTTCTCTGACGAGGACGGTCTCCGGGCGGCCGACCTGGAAGCAGAATTTGCCGAAATGGGTGGCTGGGAAGCCGAGTCCGACGCCTCCCGCCTGCTGCAGGGTCTGGGCATCGGCACCGACATGCACTACGACATGATGGGTGACACCGACCCCCGACTGAAGGTGAAGGTCCTGCTGGCCCAGGCGCTGTTCGGCAACCCTGACATCATCATGCTGGACGAGCCCACCAACAACCTGGACATCGAAGCCATCAACTGGCTGGAAGACTTCCTGCTGGACTTCCCCGGCATGGTCATCGCCGTTTCCCATGACCGCCACTTCCTGAATACCGTCTGCACCCACACGGTGGATATTGACTACGGCAAGATCAAGATGTACGTGGGCAACTACGACTTCTGGTACGAGTCCTCCCAGATGGTCCAGGCCATGATCCGCAACAAGAACAAGAAGAACCAGGAAAAGATCGAAGAACTGCAGCTGTTCATCCAGCGGTTCTCCGCCAACAAGTCCAAGGCCAAGCAGGCTACCGCCCGCCGGAAGCTGCTGGACAAGCTGACTGTCGAAGAAATGCCCTGCTCCACCCGCCGCTATCCCTTCGTGGGCTTCATGCAGGAGCGGGAACTGGGCAAGGATGTGCTGACCGTCAAGGACGTTTCCGTCACCATCGACGGCGAGAAGCTGCTGGACAAGGTCTACTTCTCCGTCAACCGGACCGATAAGATCGCCTTCGTAGGTGAGAACGAGCTCGCCCAGACCGCTCTGTTCAAGATCCACATGGGAGAACTGGAGCCCGATGAAGGCTCCATCAAGTGGGGTGTTTCCACCATCCGCAGCTATCTGCCCAAGGACAACAGCGAGTACTTCGAGGGCAACAAGTGCGAGCTGGTGGAGTGGCTCCGCCAGTACTCTACCAAGAAGGACGATGTTTACCTTCGTGGCTTCCTGGGCCGTATGCTCTTCAGCAACGAAGATGTTTTCAAGCCCGTCAATGTCCTTTCCGGCGGCGAAAAGGTCCGCTGCATGCTGTCCAAAATGATGCTCTCCGGCGCCAATGTGGTGCTGCTGGACCAGCCCACCAACCACCTGGACATGGAATCCATCCAGGCTGTCAACAAGGGTCTGGAAGCCTTCCCCGGCGTTGTCCTGCTTGCCTCCCACGACCACGAAATGCTGACCTCCACCTGTAACCGCGTTATCGCCTTCCAGCCCGACGGCACCATCATCGACAAGTACGGCACCTACGATGATTACCTGGAGTGGATGGCTCAGAATAAGAAGCAGTAAAACGAGGTTTTGTACCCGTAGGGGCCGATGCCCACATCGGCCCTTTGCACACTGAAATACCGTACCGGGGCGATGTGGGCTGCGCCCCCTACGAAAGGAATACACATGAAAAAAATCTTAGATATCATCACCGCCAAGATGCAGCAGGCCTTCGCTGATGCCGGCTATGATGCATCCTTCGGCCGGGTCACCGTATCCAACCGGCCCGACCTGTGCGAATACCAGTGCAACGGTGCCCTGGCTGCTGCCAAGCAGTATAAGTGCGCCCCCATCCAGATCGCCAAGGCTGTGGCGGAAAAGCTGGACGCCAGTGACTTTTCCATGATCGATGCGGTCATGCCCGGCTTCATCAATCTGAAGCTTTCTGACGCTTTCCTGCGCAATTATCTGGAAGAAATGCGCACCGCCGAGGATTTCGGCGTCAACAAGGTTGGTGCCGGTAAGACCATCGTGGTGGACTACGGCGGACCCAATGTTGCCAAGCCCCTGCACATCGGTCATCTCCGCTCCGCCATCATCGGCGAGAGCATCAAGCGTCTTTACAAGTTCTTCGGTTATAACACCATCGGCGACATTCACCTGGGCGACTGGGGTCTGCAGATGGGTCTGATCATCACGGAACTCCAGGAGCGGAAGCCCGACCTGTGCTACTTTGATGCAGATTATACCGGTGAATACCCTGCAGAAGCGCCCTTCACCCTGGCAGAGCTGGAGGAAATCTATCCTGCCGCCTCTGCCAAAAAGAAAGAGGACGAGGCCTTTGCTGAAAGAGCCCACACCGCAACCTTCGAACTGCAGCAGGGCCGCCGGGGCTACCGGGCCATCTGGCAGCACATCATGAAAATGTCCGTGGCGGACATGACACGGATTTACGACAATCTGGATGTCCACTTTGAAGCATGGCTGGGCGAAAGCGATGCGGATCCCTTCATTCCTGCCATGGTCGAGGACCTGAAGGCAAGAGGCCTGGCAGTTCAGAGCGAGGGCGCATGGGTCATCCCTGTGGCGGAGGAAACCGACAAGAAGGAAGTCCCTCCCTGTATTCTGGTGAAGTCCGACGGCTCCGCCATCTATGCTACCACCGACCTTGCCACCATGGTTCAGCGTATGCAGGACTTCAAGCCCGATGAAATGTTCTACATCACCGACGGCCGCCAGTCCCTGCATTTTGAGCAGGTATTCCGTGCTGCAAAGAAGGGCGGCATTGTGCCTGCAGACTTCCCCCTGACCCATCTGGGCTTCGGCACCATGAACGGCAAAGACGGCAAGCCCTTCAAGACCCGTGACGGCGGCGTTATGCGTCTGGAACAGCTGATTGCCGACATGACCGAGTTTGTCCGGGCCAAGGTGGTCGAGAACAAGATCGTGGAGGAATCCGAGGTGGAAGCCACCACCGCCAAGATTGCACTGGCCGCTCTGAAATACGGCGATCTGAGCAACCAGCCTACCAAGAACTATGTCTTTGATATGGACAAGTTCGCTGCCTTTGAAGGCAACACCGGCCCCTACATTCTCTACACCATTGTCCGTGTCAAGTCCATTCTGTCCCGCTACGGCACCTGGGAGAATCTGCCCATCCAGGTTCCCGCCAACGCCAGCGCCAAGGATCTGATGCTGGCCATCACTAAGTTTGGCCCCACCATGGAAATGGCACTGCAGAACAGCGCACCCAACCAGATTTGTGCTTACATCTACGAACTGGCCGGCTGCGTCAACAAGTTCTACCACGAAACCCCCATCCTCAAGGAGGAGAACGAGGAAGTGAAGGCTGGCCACATCGCCCTCATCGGTTTAGCTAAGAGCATCCTGGAAACCAGTATCCACATTCTTGGCTTCTCCGCCCCGGAAAAAATGTAAGCCGTCTGCGTTTCGCACATGGCCTGTCATCCTGTATCCTTAGGGCCCCTCGAGCGTAACAGATACAATACAAAATGTAGGGGAGGGTCTTGACCCTCCCGCTTTTCCTTGAACATCTCGAGTCTTCATGCTATACTGAAGCCAGGAGGGAAGCTTTATGTCATATCATCAGGATTGGCTTATGCGCCAAATTGAAACCATCGCAGCCATGCTGGCCTATATGCTGACGGGGAAAAAGCCCAAAATGGTTTCGACAGAAGAGAATCGGCGCAATTCAGCCGATTCCGGCCTTCTTTTTGAAAAGCTGAAAGAGCTTGTAACACAAGGTAAGTTCTGCGAAGGGGAAAACCTCCTCTTTGCTGCTATGGAGGAAGGGGATCCGGAGGTTCCTTCGGCTGCGGTCCGGTTCTATATGGATCTGAACCAGCTTTCCGATGCACAGCTGGAAGAGGGGAACTTCAGCCGCGAGGAAATATTGGATGGACTCAAGGCTGTCTGCAGCCATTACGGCCTGAATCTCTTCTGACCGGATCATTCCCTAAAAAAGAACCACTGCTTACACTCTTCACTCTCCACACTGAAAAAGCACCGCTTTCGCGGTGCTTTTTGCGCTTATTGGGGCTTGGGTTCCAGATCCTTGCCGATGGGGCAGTCATAGCCATCGGCGGCATTGAGATCGAATTCCTCCCGGGCATCCTTCAAATACTGGGGATTGGTCATCAGATCGTATGCGGTGCCTGCCAGAACCTTGGCAGCCAGCAGCAGACCTTTGTGACCGATGGGGGTCTTGCCGCAGGACACATTCTGCCAGGAGTGTCCGGGGCTGCAGGAGGGCCAGGTGACGGCGGTGAACTGGGCAGTGGGAGTCAGCCAGCTGACATCGCCCACATCCGTAGACCCGGGGTTGTAGGCAATGGAGGGGACGTAGGGCATAACGAAGTTGTTCAGCGGAGCGTTGCCGTTGTCCGTCTGCTCCATCACAAACTTCTTCACCTGCAGATTGTCATAGGTCATGGTGCCGGGGAGCCGGTCGGCTACAAAGGTGGCCTTCAGCTGTTTGGCGTAGACTACTTCGTCCTCGGTATACTGGGGCAGGGGAGCGGCCAGCAGATTATCCTGGATCAGCTGTTCCAGCACCTGGTTGGACAGGGTGTCAGAGGTGCCGTCGATCTGTCGCCAGGTAACGGCACAGTCCGTCATCAGCGCAGCACCCTTGGCGATGTTGTCCACCCGCTTCAGCAGAGCTTTGGCGTTTCGGACCGTATCGCTACGGACCATGTAAACCAGTTTGGCGGTGGGCTGCACCACATTGGGAGAGATGCCGCCGGCATCGGAGAAGGAGTAGTGGATGGATTCCTTGGGCTTCATATGCTCCCGCAGGAAGTTGACGCCCACATTCATCAGTTCCGCGGCATCCAGAGCGGAGCGGCCGTTCCAGGGGTCTCCGGCAGCGTGGGCTGCGATGCCCTGGAAGGAATATTCCACCTGGATACAGGCGGCGTTGGAGCCCACCATGATCTCATTCACATCGCCGGGGTGCCAGGTGATGGCAGCGTCCAGCTTGGCAAATTCGCCTTCCCGGGCCATAAAGGTCTTGCCTGCGCAGCCCTCCTCACCGGGACAGCCGTAGAAAATCACGGTGCCGCTCAATTCCCCTGCGGCGATGGCTTCCTTGATGGCAATGGCAGCGCCCAGAGCGCCTGCGCCCAGCATATTGTGGCCGCAGCCCTGGCCGTTTCCACCCTCTTCCAGGGGGATATGCTCTGCCGCACCGGCCACCTGGGAAAGGCCGGACAGGGCGTCATATTCGCCCAGAATACCGATGACAGGCTTGCCGCTGCCGTAAGTTCCGGAGAAAGCGGTGGGAACACCGCAGATGCCCTCGGCCACAGTAAAGCCCTGTTCCTTCAAAACCTTGCAGTATTCCGCGGCAGATTTATATTCCAGCATGGAAAGCTCTGCGTATTCCCAAATCTTATCGCTTAAACCTGTCAGCAGGGGGGCCTTGGCTTCAATGATGTCGTAAAGCTGCTGTTTGTTCATGAAATCACAACCTTATATTAGATGATAGAAAAAAGGTGTCATTCCGAGCCAGTGCGCACACTGGCGTGGGAATCCCCCGGACTGTCCGGGCTGTCCGGGAGCCGTGGGGGATTGCCACACCAGTGACAGCGGTCACTGGTTCGCAATGACACCAAAAATATCGATTTTACAGAACCTTCTTCAGGAAATCCTGGAGTCTGGGGTGGGTGGGATTGGTGAAGAACTGTTCGGGAGCACCCTCTTCCAGCACATTGCCGTCCGCAATGAACAGCACCCGATCGGAAACTTCTCTTGCAAAGCCCATTTCGTGGGTGACAATGACGGAAGTCATGCCGGTATTCACCAGGCCCTTGATAACGTCCAGAACTTCGCCGACCATTTCGGGGTCCAGAGCGGAGGTAGGCTCGTCGAAGAGCATGACCTCGGGCTCCATGGCCAGGGCCCGGACGATTGCCAGACGCTGCTTCTGTCCGCCGGACAGGTTGCCGGGCATTTCGTCGTACTTTTCAATCAGACCGACCTTGTTCAGCAGCTCCTTGGCCATTTCGTTGGCCTCTGCCTGGGACTTGCCCTTCAGCATGGTGGGAGCCAGGGTGATGTTTTCCGCCACAGTCAGATGGGGGAACACATTGAACTGCTGGAACACCATGCCCATCTTCTGGCGGTGGATGTCGATGTTGATTTTTACGGGCTTGGGCATTTCGCCGGCCTTGATCAGCTTCTTTTCTTCCTTGGTCAGGTTGCCGGTGATTTCAGTGCCGTTGAAGAAGATCTTACCCTGATCGGGCTTTTCCAGCAGGTTCAGACACCGCAGGAAGGTGGACTTGCCGCCGCCGGAGGGACCGATGATGGAAACCACTTCACCCTTGTGAATGGTCTGGTTGACACCGGTAAGGACCTTCAGATCACCGAAGCTTTTATGCAGATTAACAGTTTTGATCATTTCCATCAGATCTTACCTCCGGACATCAACTTTTTGTTGCGCTTCTTGTAGCTGTTGGGGCTTGCCATCTTCTTCTCAAACCGCTCCACGACCTTGCTCAGAGGATAGGTCAGACACAGGTAGATGATGGCGATGATGGTCATAGGCTCCAGGGTCAGGAAGGTTGCGCCCTTGACCACCTGGTAGGAGGTCATCAGATCGCCCAGGAAGAAGGTGGAGGCCAGAGAGGTTTCCTTAAGCATCATAATGAACTCGTTGCCCAGGGCGGGGAGAATGTTGCGCACGGCCTGGGGCAGAATGATCTTCATCATAGCCTGCTTTTCGCTCATGCCCAGGCTCCGGGCGGCTTCCATCTGGCCCTTGTCAACGGCCTGGATACCGGAACGGATGACCTCGGAAACGTAAGCGGAGGAGTTGACACACAGGGCGATGGACACCCACATGAACTGGCTCAGCTTCAGGAAAGTGAAAATGTTGGGCAGCACGAAGTAGAAAACATACAGCTGCAGCAGAATGGGAGTGCCCCGGAGTACTTCCACGTACACAGTGACCAGAGCCCGCAGGGGCTTGAACTTGGACATCTTTGCCATGGCGATGACGGTACCAAGCAGAGTACCCAGAGCCACAGAGATGCAGGTCAAAAGCAGAGTGTTTTTAAGACCCGTGAGCAGAAATACCTGCCAGTATTTGCCCCAGATCTTGATCATATTGGGAATAAACAGGCTGAAATCCATAATAAGGTTCCTTTCGTCTAAATAAGATATGTGGTAATAGGGGAATTATCTGATATTCTTCCAAAAACGCAGAAGCATTTCTTCGTTTTTGGAAAGATACCAAACCGCCGTATAAAGACCGGCAACCGATTGGCTGCCGGTCCTTTGATAAGCGGTATGAAATTAGTCGGTGATGGCGTTGCCCTCGTCGTCGTAGGACTGATCGATACCGGAGATGGCCTTAGCCTCTTTGTACCAGGCATCCCACTGATCCTTGGAGGAATCCAGAGCAGCGTTGACAGCCTCGGTCATGGCGTCGTTGCCCTTCTGGATCAGGATGACATTGCCGGTGTACTTCTCGTCAACCACGAAGTTGAAGCCGGAGTGAGCGATTTCGGGGTTGGAAGCGATGATAGCGTCGCCGTTACCCTGAGCAACTGCCATGCAATCGAAGTCGCCGTTCTTCAGCTGCAGAACTGCGGTACCCAGGTCGGTGAACAGGATCAGCTCGTTGTCGGGCAGCTGCTCCTCGGTCAGAGACTGCTGCAGGGAAGCGTTCTGAGCACCGATCTTAGCACCGGCCAGGCCTTCGGCGGTAGCGTACTTGTCGCCGTTGGAAGCCAGGGTGATCAGGCACTGCTGATCTTCGTTGTCACCTGCGTGGTAGTAGTTGGAGATGTTGTAGTTTTCAGCACGCTCTTCGGTCCAGCTGAAGCCGGAAACGGAGATGTCAACGGTGCCGGCGTAAACAGCGGTCTGGCAAGCATCGAAGCTCATGGGCATGATCACCAGTTCCAGGCCCAGGGACTCAGCGATGTGCTTGGACAGGGTCACGTCGAAGCCAACGTACATGTCCTGGCCTTCCTTGGTGGGGTCGACGAACTCCATGGGAGCGAAGTCGGGGGAGATGGCCACGGTGAGTTTGCCGGGGGTGATGGTCTTGATGGAGCTTTCAGCAGCGGGAGCCTCGGTGGCGGGAGCCTGGGAGGCGCCGCAGCCTGCAAACAGGGAGGCCATCATCAGAACAGCCAGCAGCATAGCAATAATCTTCTTCATAATCATGTTCTCCTTTTCATTGTCCCCTTGGTCAGGGGGGATTTGATGACTGAATTATACTGCGAATAATATGCAACGTCAATTGGGGAAATTCCCAATGTTGGCAGAAAAAACCATGCTTCACTCGGAAAAAATACACAAAAATATTCAAAAATGCATGGAATAACCGAATATACAGTGGATGCATACAAAATAGTAATGTATAAATATGCGTATATTCTGCAAGAACACGGATAAATAAACGGGAAAATGATCATCCTGGGCTTACGTGTGTCCGTATTGAACGTACAAAAGGGCGAATTATGAACAATTCTTGACGAACGGATTTTTATCCGATATAATGATTTCGTGTTTTTGTATATAATATAGGAAGGACGTGCGCATTTATGAAGACCACAGTCAAAAAAATGGACTTTGACAAGGTCATAGCATTGCCCCGCTATCCCCATAAAGCCCCCCGGAAGCCCGGTATCTTCTGGCGGACACTGATCAAACTGCTGACCTACATCGGTATGGCCGGCACCAAATTTACCTACGAAACGGAACGGATGGATCTTCTGAAGAAGGATGAACCCTGCCTGATCCTTATGAACCACTCCTGCTTCCTGGATATGCAGATCGCTTACCGCATTCTCTACCCCCGTGCCTTCAATATTATTGCCACTTCCGACTCCTTTGTGGGTCTGGGGGGCCTTATGGAGTGGGTCATGCGAACCATCGGCTGTTTTCCCACCCAGAAGTTTGTTACAGACATCGGCCTGATCCAGGATATGAACTACTGTTTCAAAACATTAGGCACCAGTATTCTTATGTATCCTGAAGCCAGCTATTCCTTCGACGGCACGGCCACAGCGCTGCCCCGGAAGATGGGCGTACTGCTGAAAAAGTTCGATGTGCCGGTTGTGATGATCGAAACCTTCGGTGCTTTCTCCCGGAATCCTTTATATAATGAATTGCAGGTCCGCAAGGGCGTTCCTGTATCCGCCAAGGCAACGTTGCTGTACACCCGGGAAGAGATCAAGGAAAAGTCCGTCAAGGAACTGTCCGACGGTCTGGATGCGGCCTTCGGCTTCGACCATTTCAAGTGGCAGAAGGAACAGGGCCTGGAAATCCACGACGACTTCCGTGCCGACGGTCTGAACCGGATCCTTTATAAATGTCCCCACTGCGGCGCAGAAGGCCAGACGATTGGCAAGGGTACAACCCTTACCTGCAACCATTGCGGCAAGCAGTGGGAGCTGACCCCTCTGGGAGAACTGAAGGCTCTGGAAGGGGAAACGGAGTTCTCTCATATCCCGGACTGGTACGCCTGGGAGCGGGACCGGGTCCGGCAGGAAATTGAGGAGGACACCTACAAGCTGGATGTGGACGTGGATATTGCCATGCTGGTGGATTTCAAAGCCATTTATAAGGTAGGCAGCGGACACCTGGTCCATGACCGCCAGGGCTTCCGGCTCACCGGCTGCGAGGGCAAACTGGAATACAGCCAGAAGCCCCAGTCCTGCTACGGCCTCTACGCTGACTACTACTGGTACGAGATCGCCGACACCATCTGCATCGGCGACAACGAGCATCTGTACTATTGCTTCCCCAAGGGCAATGTGCCTGTGGCCAAGGCAAGACTGGCTGTGGAAGAAATGTACAAACTATATAAGGCAAGAAAACTGAATTAAGAGAAGGGGGACGGAAAACCGTTCCCCTTTTTTGACAGGAAAATACGACTTACACGGAAAATCCGCAGTCTGTGTACATTTTTGGGTGTCAATTTTTGACCTTTCGTCTTTTTTGACAAAAACAAAATCTGCCGTTCCCGGGGATTTGTTGAAAACAAAGAAACATTGAAAAACATTTGACATCCAGCCGTGGACAGTTATAATATTAATACTTGACAGTGTCCGTTTTGGCTATTATTTTGGCTTTGGCGGCGCCGCCAAATTTCTTTTTCCCTATGGGAAAAAGAATAAACCTTGTAAGGCCATTGCTCTTGACCAAATACATAAATAAGAGCAATTGTCATAAAATTATAAGAGGGAGGACTTTTGAATGAAAAAGTTCAACAAGATCATGAGCTTGGTCCTGGCACTGGCAATGATGCTGAGCATGGTAGCATGCGGCGGCAGCAGCGCTCCTGCAACCGAAGCTCCCGCAACGGAAGCCCCTGTCGCTACCGAGGCTCCTGCTGCTGTTTATGTCGATCCTTATGCTGACGTGCGTGAGGACTATGATGCTCTGTCCGAAGCTATCTACTATGATGTTCTGGGCGGCTTTGCTGAGTCTTACGAGGCTTCCAAGTCCGCAACTTCCGTCTCCGAGCGCTGGGCACTGATGGCTATCGCCGAGGCCAAGCTGCTGGAGTCCGGCGTTATGCTGCCCCTGACTTCCAACGGCGGTAACTACGCTATCTCCCGCGTGGTTCCCAACACTGCTACCTCCACCCTGTGGGGCAACGACTCCTACCGTTACCACAACGTTCTGGTTACCACCGAGCCCGTTTCCGCCGCTGACCGCGACGAGCTGAAGGCCCTGTGGGCTGAGCTGGCTGGTACCGGCACCTGGGAAGCAGAGGCTAAGGCTCTGGTCGAGTCCAAGGGCTACACCCTGAAGGATTCCTACACCCTGGGCTACTCCTCCGACCCCCAGACCTGGGACGTCCTGGCTACCTCCCGTGCAGCTGACTCCGAGGCCATTGTCAACACCTACGACGGCCTGTACGAGTACAACTCCGAGAACGTTCTGACCCCCGCTCTGGCTGAGAGCTACACCGTCTCCGAGGACGGCACCGTTTACACCTTCACCATCAAGCAGGGCCTGTCCTGGGTTGACTCTCAGGGCCGTAAGGTCGCTGATGTCAAGGCTGACGACTTCGTCGCCGGTATGCACCACATGATGGACGCACAGGGCGGCCTGGAATACCTGGTCGGCGCAGCTGGCTGTAACATCGTCAATGCTGACGCTTACGTTTACGGCGAAGTTACCGATTTCGCTGAAGTCGGTGTCAAGGCTATCGACGACTACACTGTCGAGTACACCCTGGAAGCTCCCTGCTCCTTCTTCATGACCATGCTGGGCTACGGCGTGTTCGCTCCCATGTCCCGCGAGTACTACGTCTCCAAGGGCGGTAAGTTCGGCGCTGACTTCGACGCAGCTGCTGCTGACTACACCTACGGCAAGACCCCCAACGACATTGCTTACTGCGGTCCCTACACCGTTTCCAATGCAACCGAAAAGAACACCATCGTCTTCTCCGCTAACCCCGCTTACTGGAATGCTGAGAACGTCACCATGAAGACCATTACCTGGCTGTACAACGACGGCGAGGATGCTCTGAAGGCTTACAACGACACCATGTCCGGCGTTCTGGACGGCGCCGGCCTGAACGCTTCCGCTCTGGAAGCTGCCAAGGCTGACGGCCACTTCGACACCATCGTTTACGTTTCCGCTACCGATGCTACCTCCTTCATGGCATTCTTCAATGTCAACCGTGGTGCATGGTCCAACTTCAACGACGGCGCCGTTGCTTCTCCCCAGTCCGAAGAGGACATCGTCCGCACCAACGCTGCTATGCTGAACCAGCACTTCCGTCTGGCTGTCCAGCAGGCTACCGACCGTGGCGTTTACAACGCACAGACCGTTGGCGAAGACCTGAAGCTGACCTCCATCATCAACTCCTACACCCCCGGCACCTTCGTCACTCTGGAAGAGGACGTCACCGTTGACATCAACGGCACCGCTACCACCTTCGCAGCTGGCACCAAGTACGGCGCCATCGTCCAGGCTCAGATCGACGCTGACGGCGTTGCTCTGAAGGTTTGGGATCCCGCTGCTGACGGCGGCATCGGCTCCTCCACTCAGTTCGACGGCTGGTACAACCCCGAGGCTGCAGCTGCTGAGCTGGCTATCGCCATCGAGGAACTGGGCGCACAGGGTATTGAAATCTCTGCTGAGAACCCCATCTACCTGGATCTGCCCTACTTCTCCGGCTCCGAAGCTTACGGCAACCGTGCCAATGCTTACAAGCAGTCCATCGAGTCCGTCCTGGGCGGCGCTGTCATCATCAACCTGGTTGAGTGTGTTGACTCCTCTGCTTGGTACTACGCTGGCTACTACTGCAACTACGGCTACGAAGGCAACTACGACGTTTACGACGTTTCCGGTTGGGGCCCCGACTACGGTGATCCTCAGTCCTACCTGGATACCTTCCTGCCCGACTACGCAGGCTACATGGTCAAGATGATTGGTCTGTACTAATCTGCTGACTCTGTGAAATTCTGAATTTACGCGGTGGAGGATGGACTTTATGTCCATCCTCCTATGCGCGTATTATGCCGAAAGCACTGTGAAGACTTGCATAGAGCGCTGCCCTCAGCGCTTCCGCATGGTTCACATTTGCGAATTCGTTGAGGGCAGTGCTTTCTGCAGCTCCCTTGCCATATTTTTCGAAAATGGCAGTAAACTCCTATCACAATACGAGATGAGAGATGTTCTATGACAAAGTATTTAATTAACAGAATTCTGCGCAGCCTTTGCTCCGTGGTTATCGTTGTGGGCATTGTCATGGTGATGATCTATTCTGCTCTGGACAGAAACCTGATCTTCGCCCAGGACCCCCAGTTCAGCCACGTTAAGTCCAATGCCAAGGCTGTTTATATGATGCAGCAGTGGGAAAAGTACGGTTACCTGGATTATGTTCCCTATGCTGACTGGTTGAAGGGCCTTCTCCGGGAGGGCGAGATCGACCAGGACACTTATAATGCCGTGGTCAAGTTCGGCAACAAACCCGAGCAGGACAAGGAGGAAGTGGCCGAATTTGTGGCCAAATTCACCGAATACTATAAGTCCCAGGGCTATGAGGTGGAACGCAAAGACGCTGACATGAAGGGCAAAACCAAGAAGTACCAGGATGGCGGCGAGCCTCGCCTGTATGCTTACAAGGATATCCCTGTTATGAAGCGCCTGCTCAACTACTTTACGGGTCTGATCAGCGTGGACAATATCCACTATGTGGAGGAAGAAATCGAAAACCGCGGTCTGACTTTCACTATGTATGACCCTGCCTATGGCGGAGAAAAATTCTCTCCTGCCATCATGGGCAACGGCACCCAGTATAAGTACCTGTTCTACATGGATGACAACTTCCCCTACATCCATCAGAACCTGGTGAAGATCAACCTGGGTATGTCCTACTCCATCCGTCAGGGTATCGACGTGTTCACCACCATGACGGAATCCCAGGGTTCCTTTGCATACTCCACCGTTACCTATCCCAGCGGTGTAGTGGAAGAATCTGCGGACAACCTGCACTCTGCCACCTATGTTGCCGGTTCTCTGGAAAACGGTACCCCCGTTATCAAGAATAACTTCACCGACGACTATACCAACGTTTCTACCCACAAGAGCGGTATGTCCCGTATGGGCTACTCTTTCACCCTGGGTATTATTGCTGTGTTCCTTTCTTACCTGCTGGCCATTCCTCTGGGCATCACCATGGCCCTGCGGAAGGACAAGCTGCTGGACAAGCTGGGCACCATTTATATCGTGTTCATCACCGCCGTGCCTTCTCTGGCTTATATCTTCCTGTTCAAGTCCTTTGGCGGCAAGATGGGCCTGCCCACCACCTTCGATATGGAGAAGCCTACCTGGCTGATGTACGTGCTGCCCATCATCTCCCTGGCTCTGCCTTCCATTGCCAACCTGATGAAGTGGCTGCGCCGGTATATGATCGACCAGATGAATTCCGACTACGTCAAGTTCGCCCGTACCGGCGGTCTTTCCGAGGGTGAGATCTTCACCAAGCACATTTTGAAGAATGCCATCATCCCCGTGGTTCACGGCATTCCTTCCTCCGTTCTGGGTGCCTTGACCGGTGCCATCATCACCGAGCGTGTGTACGTGGTTCCCGGTGTCGGTAATATGCTGACCCGTGCCATCAACGCTTACGACAATGGTGTTATCGTCGGTATGGTTCTGTTCTATGCCATTCTGACCGTAACTTCCATCATCCTGGGTGACGTTCTGATGTCCATTATGGATCCTCGGATCTCCTTCACCACGAAAGCGAGGTAATCGACTATGTCTGAAAACAAAATCGACCTGTCTGAATTTAATATGTCCGATGCCGAGCTGTTCGCCCCTGTGAACCATGATGAGCTGGAGTCCGAAAAGATCACCGCTCCCCGGTATTCCTACTGGCACAGTGTCTTCCGTGTCTTCTTCCGGAAGAAGATCAACACCATCGTTCTGATTATTCTGGCAATCCTGCTGGCCTTCACCTATATTTATCCTATGGTCATCCACTATGATGCATCCGTGGATCCCTATATCAATCTGATGGACAGCACTGCAAAGCATCTGAATCCCCAGGCCGCCATGGCAAAATTCGGTGAGAACATCCACTGGATCCTGGGTTCCGGTGCCGCCGGCCAGTCCACCTTTGACGCCATCTGGTACGGCTCCAGTATTTCCGTTTCCATGGCGCTGGTTTGCGCGCTGATCAATATGACCATCGGCGTTGTGGTTGGCGCCGTGTGGGGCTTCAGCAAGAAGTTCGACATCTTCATGACCGAAGTGTACAACGTCATTGCCAACATTCCCTATATCCTGCTGATCTCCGTCATCGTGCTGATCATGTCCGCCAGCTTCTGGACCATGGTTTTCGCCTTGACCATCACCGGCTGGATCGCCATTGCCTACTTTATCCGTACCCAGGTCATCATCATTCGTGACCGTGAGTACAACCTGGCTTCCCGGTGCCTGGGTACCCCCATCACCCGGATCGCCACCAAGAACATCCTGCCCTTCATGACCTCCGTCATTGTGACCCTGGCCGCTACGGAAATTCCCTCCTACATTTCTTACGAGGTGTTCCTGAGCTATATCGGCATGGGCCTGAGCGAGATGTCCCTTGGTAAGCTGATCGAGGCTTCCCAGAATGCTATGCAGACTCCCGGCTGGGAAATCGAATTCTGGAGCCCCGTTGCTGTTGCTTCCATCATTACCGTCGTTCTGTATGTGGTCGGTCAGAACCTGGGCGACGCTTCTGATCCCAGAACCCACATGTAAGAGGTGCGCGATATGGAAAATAGAAAAGTATTGCTGTCCGTTAAGGACCTGCATGTGAATTTTAAAGTCCGCGGCAGAACCCTGTCTGCCATCCGGGGCATTTCTCTGGATTTTTACGAGAATGAATCCGTCGCTATCGTTGGCGAGTCCGGTTCCGGTAAGTCTGTCTTCACCAAGACCTTTGCCGGTATGCTGGATTCCAACGGCTACATCAGCCAGGGTTCCATCATCTTCAATGATGAGGAACTGGCCGATACCGTTGTCAAGCTGGACAACACCGCCGAGAAGCTGATTGCCAATGCCTGGGAGAAGCTGAACAGCTATTCCAAGCTGGAGTTCGGCGCAGAAACCTACAAGGCAATGTGCAATCTGGAGGCGGAGAAGAAGGCCAAGTCCTACCTCAGTGAGGAAGAACAGCAGGCCACCACTGCCAAGATCGACGATCTGACCTTCCGCCGTACCGAACTGTTCAACCAGAAGCAGACCATCGATTCCCGCAAGGAAAAGGCCCGCTATAAGGAAGTGGCTGCCCAGATCGATGCCATGGACGCAGAAATCAAGGCGCTGAAGAAGCAGCGGGAAGCTGCCATCGCTGCAAACAAGCAGGCCGTGAAGAACGATACCGCCTACCTGCAGCAGTTTGAGCAGACCATGCATGCGCTGAAGGAAACCTATGCTAAGGAAACTGCTGCTGAAATCACCGAAGCCACCAAGGCCCGCAATGAGATCATCGCCAAGGAGATCTACCTGTCCGTTGGCCGTTACCCCCTGGGCAAGCGCGTGAAGTTTATCCAGGAACTGCTGAAGTGCATGAAGAAGGCCATGACCATGGGCGTGGACCTGGACAATGACGAAATCCGCAGCTCTGTCTTTGACAATGTGGTGTTCCGCGTCAAGTACCTGGATGAAACTGCCGAGCAGCTTCACGGCACCTGTATTTTGAACCTGGCAAAGGTCAAGTTCGGCAAGGACTGGACCCAGATCCGCGGCGGCAAGATTGCCACCGTCTTCCAGGACCCCATGACCTCTCTGAACCCCATCATCACCATCGGCAAGCAGATCACCTCCGTCATTCTGAAGCACCAGAACTGCTCCGAACTGGAAGCAAGAGA
>JAZSHO010000061.1:0-3090 GCA_045533345.1 Faecousia sp.
TCCCTATCCATCGTGGGCGTAGGAGTCATGAGAGGAGCTGTTCCTAGTACGAGAGGACCGGAATGGACATACCACTGGTGCAACTGTTGTCGTGCCAACGGCATAGCAGGGAAGCGAAGTATGGACGGGATAAACGCTGAAAGCATCTAAGCGTGAAGCCCACCTCAAGAATAAGACTCCCATCCGCAAGGAGTAAGACCCCTGGAGGACTACCAGGTGATAGGTCAACGCTGGAAGTGTGGTAACACATGCAGGTTGTTGATACTAATAGGTCGAAAGCTTCATTTAAGCGCTTGAACAACAAACACTTGAAGGAAGCTGTCCTTAGTACGAGAGGACCGGGATGGACGCATCTGTGGTGTACCAGTTGTTCTGCCAAGGGCATGGCTGGGTAGCTACGTGCGGACGAGATAAACGCTGAAGGCATCTAAGCGTGAAACTCTCCCTAAGATAAGATCTCCACTGAGGCTCGACGTAGACTATGTCGTTGATAGGTCAGAGGTGGAAGCGCAGTAATGTGTGTAGCTGACTGATACTAATAAGCCGAAAGCTTGACCAAAGCGCAGGCTCAGTGAGAAACAGCCAGATCTTAATTGCAGAAGAAATGACGATGTTCAGTTTTCAGGGTACATCCCTTGAATAGTTCGTGTTGATTGTCATGAGGGTCCACCTGTTCCCATCCCGAACACAGAAGTTAAGCTCATGTACGCTGACGATACTTGGCGGGCGACTGCCCGGGAAAATAAGTAACGCGAACACAAAGAACCAAGCTTCAGCTTGGTTCTTTCTTTTTGATACAGATTTCCGGTGGAAGAAAACTTCCTCAGGCCGGAATGATCCTATAAACCAATCGGGAAATAAAAGAGCCAGGCAAAAGCCTGGCTCTTTTTCTGCCTGCAAGTGTTCACCGAACACTTGCGACGGCAGGACAATACTTGGCCTACCCGGGAAAATAAGTAACGCGAACACAAAACCTCAACCGAAAGGTTGGGGGTTCGTCTTGCCTAAAACATGCCACCGGCAGCGCTCGGTTCGCTCCCCATCGCTACTTGCGACAATTTCGGTTTTATGGTATACTGGTGAAAAACGTGAGGTGAGACTATGAAACATTTAAAAGCACGGGTGAAACGGATCCTGTATGGAGAACCCAAGGATCCCGGCGTAGAAATGGTGGAGCGGCTGCGAAACCTGGGTATGCGCATCGGTGAACGAACCACGTTCTTTGCGCCTGCCAGCTGCGTCATCGACGAAAGCCGCCCCTGGCTGATTGAGATCGGTGACGATGTACAGATCACCTACGGTGTTCGCATTTTGACCCATGGCTATGATTGGGCTGTGCTGAAAGGCGTTTATGGCGATGTGCTTGGCTCTGCGGGGAAAGTGACCATAGGAAATAATGTTTTCATCGGAATGGGAACCACGATTTTGAAAGGAGTCACCATCGGCAATAATGTGATCATCGGTGCCGGAAGTCTTGTGAATAAGGATATTCCGGATAACTGCGTTGTTGCGGGAAATCCTGCCAGGGTGCTCATGTCCCTGGAAGAATACCATGAAAAACGGAAGCAGGCACAGTTGGCAGAAGCAAAACAGCTGGTGCAGGAGTACCGTACCGTTTACGGAAAAGATCCTGATGAACAGGCGCTGAGTGAATTTTTCTGGCTGTTTACCAAGGATCCTACCCTGGTGCAGCACCCCAGCTGGATCGCCCAGATGGAGAATCTGGGAAACCGGGAGTTCAGCAATCAGGTGCTGGCTTCCCGGGAGCCGCAGTTTGATAATCTGCAGGACTTTTTGAATCACTGCTAAAGAAGATGCCCGAAACCCCGCCCGACTGGACGGGGTTTCCTGCAAAATCACGAAAAAATACAGTGAAAACCGGAGAAATTTGTGGGAATAGGGCGGGGAAAATCGCAAAAAAAGGATTGCCAAACGAGGTTTGCCGTGATATAATACCGAGTGTGTCCGGCCAAAGGGCGCCACGTCTACATTGGGATGTCGCCAAGCGGTAAGGCACCAGACTTTGACTCTGGCATTCGTAGGTTCAAATCCTGCCATCCCAGCCATATGATCCGTTAGCTCAGCCGGTAGAGCAACTGCCTTTTAAGCAGTGGGTCCGGGGTTCGAGTCCCCGACGGGTCACCAAAAAAGCAGATACCCCTTGGGGTATCTGCTTTTTTGCTGTCGGGGACTCGAAAAACGAAATGTGACAGTCCGGTGGACTGTCACTCGCCGGGTAGGGCCCCGGCGACACCTTAATTTTCTTCCCCATGGAGGAAGAAAATGCAACGAGTCCCCGACGGGTCACTCCAAAATCACAGTAACCGAAACCAATTCTTTTCGCTTTCCAGCACGCGCTCTTTGCGCAGCTTGCTGATTTCCGCGGACAGACCGCTGCGGTCCACCTCCAGATAATCCGCCAGAGCCTGCCGGTCATAGGGGATGGTAAAACTGGTGCTGTCATGAAGCTTCGCCTGCATCAGAAGATAGGTCATCAACTTTTCCCGGGTGGTGCGCTTGGAGGAAACGTCGATTTTTTGATGGAGAATCAGATTCTTGTTGGCCACCAGCCGCAGCAGATTGTAAATTACCCGGTTATGAAAATCGCAGGCATTGGCGCAGCGGACAGCGATACGGCGGCTGTCAATGAGCAGAATGTGTCCGTCCGCATCCGGCACTACGCTGACAGGCAGCGCGGCGGCCCCGGAAAAGGCATAGGCCTCTCCGAACAGCTGAGCAGGACCGATACGGGTGACGATGCTGCGGTTGCCGTAGTAATCCTCCCGGACCAGTTGGACGGAGCCGGTCAGCACGATGCCGATGAACACAGCCGTGTCCCCCTCCCGGAAGGCAGGCTGCCCCTTGCGAATGGCTACGACCCGCGCCCCAAGACAGCCTAAGATACCGGACAAATCCTCCGGCTTTACCCCGTCAAACAGGGGACAATCCTGCAAAATCGGAATAAATTCTCTCATAAATATTGGCAACCTCAAAAAACACTTCCTTTGGGCTTTGGCTGGTTCATTTGCCCTAACTGTGCATTATGAAGATTCCGCAATACACAAAGTATTCCGAAATCTTCATAAGTCG
>JAZSHO010000045.1:0-13919 GCA_045533345.1 Faecousia sp.
CAGACAGCCGTCGAAGCCCAGAATGTCGTCAGCCTGCTCGATCAGAGGCTTCACGGGGGCGAAGCAGACCACATCGTCGTAGCCGGTGCCGCCGGTCAGCTCCCGCAGGTAAGCGGTGGCGTTTTCCATCCGGGTGTTGACATAGTGCAGCTCGATGCCGTTCTTGGCGGCTTCTTCCACGGTGTAAATGGAAGCGGCACGGGTCAGACGGGCATCGTCGATATCGGTGACAACCAGCAGCTTGGGCTTGCGGTCGCAGTGGATGGCGTAGTCAATGGCAGCCAGACCCATGGGACCCACAGAAGCCAGCAGAGCCATCTTGCCGCCTTCCTTGATGCCCATTTCATGGACATAGGAACCGGCCTTGGTGTGGTACATGGCGTGGAAGGTACCGATGACGCAGCTCAGAGGCTCGGCCAGAGAACCGTAGTAGTAAGTATCGGAGTTGTAGGGCAGCAGGCAGTTCTCCAGCAGGGTTTCGATGGGAACGTTGCCGTACTGGGCGTTGCCGCCGCAGAACTGGTAGGAGTAGCCGGGAGCCATCTGGGAGCCCTTGTGGAAGTGAGCGGGCTGGATGACGAACTTGTCGCCGACCTTGTACTTGTGAGCCCAGTTTGCACCGACTTCCACGATATCGCCGCAGAACTCGTGGCCAACCACGGTGGGGGTCAGGTCGCAGCGGTCGGGAACGCGCTTGTGGTCGCCGCCTTCGACGGCAGCCTTGTAGCTGGACATGCAGAGGCTGTCGGAAATCACGCGAACGCGAACGTCATCGGGACCGACTTCGGGCAGCTGGACCTCGTCCAGACGCAGATCCATCTTGCCATGGATACGAACAGCTTTTGTAATCATAGGAAAATTCCTCCGAAAATTTTAATTATTGCTTCTCGTGCTCAATCAGCTTCCAGGTTGCATCGATCAGATTCTGGAACATGGGGTTTTCCATGGCCCGGATGATGAAGCTCTGGCGGGGAGAGTTGATGTCTTCACCGGAAATCTGGAACATACCGTACTGGTCGCACAGACCACGCAGCCGCTCCAGCTGAGCGGGGGTGTTGCGGGTGGGCATATAGGTAACGGCCTTAACGCCTTCCTCAGCCAGGCACTCGAACACATCGTCCAGGTAATCATCCTCGAACTTTTGTGCCTTCTTGTCGCCGGTAACAGAATCACCCACATCGCCCAGGTAAGCGTAGCACAGGTAAGCATCCACATCGGCGCAAAGCTTGACCATGTCCTTCAGCTTGGGGCATTCTTCGGTGGCATCAATGAAAATCTTGGGAACGAAAGTACCCTTCAGCATGCCCAGAACGTCGTACTCATAGAAGGGATACTCGGTATCCAGCAGCATGGTCTTCTGCTTTTCAGACAGGCCCATACCCAGAGAGGTCAGCTTGTCGATCATGGGCTGGCCCTTGCCAACCTGCTTCACCAGCTCAATGGCCAGAGCGTACATCAGATGCCGCTCGGTGACACCGCCGTTGTCAGCAGCTTCGGACAGGGGCAGAACATCCCGGTCGTAGTCCAGTTCCACGCCAACCAGTGCATTGATCTTTTCAATCATCTTGCGGTTTCTGGCATGACGGGCAGCCTGGTAGGGCTTAAAGAACTCGGTGAGGGTGCTGATCTTGTCATGAGGAACAGACTGGATGGTCATGTAGCTGACGCCAACCTGGTCGGGATTATTGGTGCGGCGGCCTTCCAGACGGGTGCCATCCATGGAAATACGGGCTTCCATACCGATGGTTACGGGGATGCCAATGATCTCGGCAGCTTCCAGGAATTCCTCAGCGCCGCTGATGGAATCATGGTCGATGATACCGGCGGTGCACAGACCCTCCATCCGGGCAGCGTAAACTGCCGCGGTGGGGGAATAGGGGGAGAAGGAATAAGTGGTGTGGATGTGGTTATTTATGTACTGGGGCACCATTTCGGGGAATACGGTATCTTTCAGAACCTCACGGAGGTTGGCGATCCGCTCTTCCCGGGTAGGTGCATTCAATTTATTCAGAATGGCAATATCAATCATATTGCAACCTCTTAGTTCAGCATGACCTGGCCGCCGGTTACGGGCAGAGCCTGGCCGGTTTCGTACTTCTGCTCCACGCAGTACATAACAGCACGGGCAACGTCAATGGGCAGGCAGCCGCGGTTCATGGGAACCTTGGACTCATAGAAGCGGCGGACATCGTCCACAGTCTTGGCACCGGGAACCTTACCGGCCTGCAGGTACTGAACGAACAGACCGCGGACGGGGTCGGACCACAGGGGACCATCCAGATAGTTGCCGGGGCAGATGGCGTTGACCTTGATATTGTAAGCGCACAGTTCCAGAGCGAAGCTCTGAACCAGGCCGATGGCGCCGAACTTGGAGCCTGCGTAGGCGAAGTTCTTGTTGGAGCCTTCCAGACCGGACTTGGAGGACATGGCGATGATATCGAAAGTAGCCTCGGGGTCAGCCTCATGCTGTGCTTCCATGATGATGGCAGCGTACTTGCAGGTGAGGAACAGACCGGTATAGTTGATGGCGGTGACGAACTCGAAGTCCTTCTTCTCGAACTCGGCGATGGGGCCGGAGCGGACAACGCCTGCGTTGGCGATCATGATGTCCAGACCGCCGAACTTCTCAACGACCTTGGCGACCATGTTGGCGCAGCTCTCTTCATCGGAAACATTAACGCCGATGGCCCAGGCGCGCTCGCCCATTTCGGCGGCGACGGTCTCAGCAAGAGGCAGGTTCATGTCAGCAACGACGATGATGGCGCCTTCCTTATACAGTTCCTCGGCAATGCCCTTGCCGAAGCCCTGTGCGGCACCGGTGACGATGGTGATCTTACCGGCCAGTCGGCCTTCGCCGGCGGGACGGTTGTGAATGTTAGCCTTGGCAAGTTCCTGCCACTTGGTCATATCTACGCTCATAAGTACATCTCCTTATATAATTTATATTACAGCAAGGTAAGTAGCTTCTGGTATGCATCTTCCCAACCCTGGGTGTGGTTGGGGGTATAGGTATTGACGTTCTCGGAATTGCGGACCACCTGGCGAACCTCGTCCATGGTGTCCACCAGACCCAGAGCCTTGGCCTGCATCAGCAGGTTGCCGATGGCAGCGCCTTCGATGGGACCGGTGATGACATTGCGGTCCAGGGAGTCGGCGACCATCTGGTTCAGCAGCTTATTCTGGATGCCGCCGCCCACGATGTTCAGGGTGTCGATACGCTGGCCCTTGATCTCTTCCAGCCGCTCCAGAGCCCAGCGGTACTTCAGTGCCAGGGACTCGTAGATGCAGCGGGCAGCCTGACCCACGGTTTCGGGGATGGGCTGGTTGGTCTTGCGGCAGTAATCCTGCAGCTTCCGGATCATGTCGCCGCCGGCGAAGAATTCGGTGTAGTCGGGATCGATAATAGTGCGGAAGGGTTCTGCCTTCTGGGCTTCTTCCACGATCTCGTTCCAGGACCAGGTACGGCCGGTCTTGACAGCCCAGTCACGGCGGCATTCCTGGATCAGCCACAGACCCATGATGTTCTTCAGGGGACGGAAGCCGCCCTGGACGGTACCTTCGTTGGAGAAGTTGGCATCACGGACAGCGTCAGACAGGATGGGCTCGTCGGTTTCCACGCCGAACAGAGACCAGGTACCGCTGGAGCAGAAGGCGAAGGAGCCGGTGCCGGGGATAGCGGCTACGGCGGAGGCGGTGTCGTGGGTACCGACGGCGGCGAAGGCAGCCTGGTTCAGACCCAGTTCCTCAGCCAGCTCGGGACGCAGATGGCCACGGACAGTGCCGGCCCGGTCCATTTCGGTGAAGATATGCCGGGGCAGGCCCAGAGCATCGATGGTCTCCCAGTCGTAATCCTTGGTGGTGGGGTTGTAGACCATGCCGGTGGTCATGTTGGTGTACTCGGATTTTGCTTCGCCGCTGAGGAAGTAACCCAGCAGGTCGGGCATCAGCAGCAGGGTCTTGGCGTTTGCCAGAGCCACGTCCTTTTCGGCCTTTCTTCTGGCCAGCTGATAGATGGTGTTGAAGTTCATGGTGGCGATGCCGGTGCGGGCAAAGAGGGTGGGGAAGTCCACAGTCTCCCAAACCCGGTTCATGTCGGCATCCACAGCCATACGGTAGGCTCTGGGGTTGCCCAGCAGGTGGCCGTTTTCGTCCAGCAGGCCGAAGTCAACGCCCCAGGTGTCAATGCCGAAGCAATCCAGATCACCCACATTCAGCTGCTTGAAGGCCAGCAGACCCTGCTTCAGCTGATTGTACAGGTAGGGCAGATCCCAGTAGAACACACCGTTCATTTCGATGTAGTTGTTTTCAAAGCGATGCAGCTCCTGCATCACGATCTTTTCGCCGTCGAAGGTGCCTAAGATAGCGCGGCCATTGCTGGCGCCCAGGTCGAAGGCCAACAGATGATATTGCTTTTTCTCCATAGTTTACTCCTTACTTTTTACCGGCCAGGGACTTGCGATACTTTTCGCTTTCCCAGTTGGCGATGAAGTGCTTGGCAGCCTCGCCCATGGTGGACAGGGGATGGCCTGCAGAACGGATGTGGGAGATGACGAAGACAACAGCGGTAAGGGTTTCGGCCAGAACCTGTGCCTTCTTGCCGTCCATGCGCATCAGGACCCGGCCGGAGTCGCTGTAAGCAACGCACTGGCCCTCTTCCACGGTTTCTTTGTCCATGGAGAAGGTGCCGATGAGGAAGACCATCTGGTCGGGGTACAGAGGCTGCTCCAGCAGGAACTGCTCGGTGTAAGCGCCGTTGGCCAGGGCTTCGGTCAGATAGGGAGTAGCGGCTTCATAGAGGCCGGGCTCCACTTCCTTGATCTCCACCTTGGGGAAGCAGTCGCCGGAAATACCGAACTGCTTTGCCAGACGCTCGTTGGCGTCGGCATGGAGGGCCAGACAGGTGTCGGGATCGTCGTCATGGGCGATGATGCCGTGGTTCTGCATGATGATAATGGAGGGGACCTTGCCGGTTGCGACTTCCACACGGCGCAGCTCGTTGCGGATGGCGAAGGTCAGATTGGCACCGGGATCCACATAGGGAACCATGCCCCAGGAGTAGTCAGCACCCTCGAAAGCGGCGGCGCAGATTTCCTGGCAGTTCACAGCGCAGGCAGCCAGGTTGGCGTAAACGCTGTGGGTGTGGACCACGAAGGTTTTCAGAATGGAATGGAAACCGGCTTCCACGGAGGGACGCAGCTGTGCCAGACCCTCGATGGTTTTCACAGATTCCTTGGCCTTTGCGGAGCCGGCAGTCTCCACGTTTTCAAACTGCTCGGGTTCGCTGGTCAAATAGAAATCACGGACCGCAGCGCCGTCCAGCACAGCATAAGCCTTGTCGGGCTCAATGTCGGACAGGCAGAAGCCGGAAGCCTTGATGGCCATTAGGCCGCCGGAGAGCTTCACGGAAGTGTTGCCGCCACCGCCCTGGACATAGTCAGCACGAGCGCCTGCAGTTTTGGAGACCCGGGAGAACTCCTGCAGGAGCTGGGCATTTTCCTTAAAAAACATGATCATTCACTCCTATGTACTGATGATGTGAAATCAAACGCGCTTCAGCTGAACGTTCTGCTCGTATTCCTTAACAGCAGCGAACCACTGGCCGTCCACAGGAACACCGCAGCGGGTGCAGTACTCGTTCCAGACAGCACCGAAGGGCAGGGTCTTCATTTCTTCCTGGATGACCATCAGCTCGGTCCAGTTGTCAGCGTTCTGCATTTCGGTCAGATCGGGAGTCAGCAGGGCCAGCAGCAGAGCCTTCTGGATGTTGCGCATACCAACGGCCCATGCGGAAACACGGTTGATGGAAGCATCGAAGTAGTCCAGAGCGATCTTCCCGCGGCCGCCGGCACCGCCGCAGCGGACGATTTCCTTGCAGATTTCCTTGGTCTCGTCATCCAGCAGCAGGACATGGTCGGAGTCCCAGCGGATAGCGCGGGTCACGTGCAGGGCGATTTCGGGGAAGAAGGCCAGCAGAGCGGGGATCTTGTCGGAAACCACTTCGGCGGGATGGTAGTGGCCGTTGTCCATCAGAGGAATGCACTTTTCCTTGTTCATGGCGGCGTAGCTCAGGGAGAACTCAGCGGGGCCCACAGTGTAAGCTTCCACGCCGATGCCGAAGACCTTGGATTCCACGCAGGGCTTGACCTTGTTGAAGTCGAAGGGCTCGGACAGGATCTCGTCGATGGCTGTCATGTAGCGGACACGGGGGCCAATGCGGTCAGCGGGGATATCCTTGAAGCCGTCGCCGGTCCAGATGTTCATGATACACTGCTGACCCAGTTCCTCGGCCAGGTAGTTGGAGATGCGGATACAGGCCTTGCCGTGGTCGATCCAGAACTTACGGATTTCGGGATCGGGGGAGGACAGGGTCAGACCGTTGGCCTTGGGATGGCTGAAGAAGGTGGGGTTGAAGTCACAGCCCAGGCCCCGCTCCTTGCAGAATTCCACCCACTTGGCAAAGTGCTTGGGCTCCAGCTTGTCACGGTCAGCCCATTCGCCGTTTTCGAAGATTGCGTAGCTGGCGTGCAGGTTCATCTTCTTAATGCCGGGGATCAGCTTCAGAACGAAGTCGATATCAGCCATCAGCTCTTCGGGAGTGCGGGCGCGGCCGGGATAGTTGCCGGTGGTCTGGATGCCGCCGGTCAGGGGCTTGCTGGGGTCGGTGTCAAAGCCGCGAACGTCATCACCCTGCCAGCAGTGCATGGCAACGGGAATGGAAGCGACCTTAGCCAGAGCGGCTTCTACGTCCACACCGTATGCGGCGTAAGCCTCTTTGGCGCACTCAAAACCCTTGTTGATCTTCTGTTCGTTCATGTGTTTACCCTCCGTCTATAAAATTAAAATAATTTTGCATAAAATGTTGCGCAGGAAACCGGATAGTACGGCAGAAGCCGTCTTACGGGTTTCCAAAGGGTCTTTGCAGTAGTTTTTAATCAAAATGCATAATCCGAACCAGGACGCTTGCATTTCTATTATATAAATAGTATGATATATTTGCAAGTGGTAGTTCATCAAGATTGCTCAAAAATGTTGTTTTCTTGCGAAGTTCCCGGTAAGAGAGAGGATCCTGGACCATGGCTGAATTTTTACGTTACCAACTGGATATGGACAAGCGCTCCCGGTGGCAGATCGTCACCGTTCACCCTGCCTCCAAGGCAGATCTGATCTATGTCCAGGAAGTTGGAGATTTTTACTCCGGACGGAATTATTATACGGACAGAGAGGGACTGGATTCGTTCCTCATCAAGCTGACCCTATCCGGTGGCGGTGTGTTGGAATACGGCGGGAAAGAGTATTCTCTTTCTGCCGGACAGTTTTTCTGGATCGATTGCCAAAGCCCCCAGCGCTATTACACGGATCCCAAAATCGGCCGCTGGCATGTGATCTGGGTCCATTTCCGGGGTGCCAACGCAAGGGCCTACTATGATATTTTCCAATCCGTCAACGAGGGAAATCCTGTGGGAACGCTGCCGGCTCACAGCAACGGTGAGGATCTGGTGAAAGCCCTCATTGGCCGCTATGACCGCAGCGACAGTACCGTAGACAATGACATTGCCGCCTCTGCCCAGCTGACCCAGCTGCTGGCCTACTGCATCCAGGCCGCATCGGGCCAGGAGGAGGACCGCCCAATGCCGGAGGTGATCCAGCATATCCGGGATTATCTGGTGGAGCATTACAAGGAAAATATCCGGTTGGATACCCTTTCCCAGCAGTTTTCTGTTAGCAAATACCACCTTCAGCGGATGTTTAAGAAATATATCGGACAATCGCCCCTGGAATTTCTTACCGGTGTCCGGATGACCCGGGCAAAGGAGCTTCTGCGTACCACGGATATGCCGGTCAGTGACATCGCCTATGAGATCGGTCTGGAGAATGCCAGCTATTTTGTCAGCAAATTCCGCTCCCAGGAAGATATCACGCCCCATAAATATCGCAAGTACTGGTCGAACGGCTAGGCAGGGGAATAGAAGTTACTCCAAATTGATCTGGCTTCGTTCGGGGAAGACCACTTCCTGGAGGTTTTCATCCAGATAGGGCCACAGCTTCCGGTATTCGTGGGGGGTCATGCCCTCCTGCTTTTTAAACAGCCGTGTGAAATAACCAAGATTCTCCATACCAATGGAGTAAGCGATTTCACCAATCGGAAGCTTGGTTCCGCGGAGCATCTCTTTTGCTTTATTCATCCGTAAATAGATCTGGTATTCGGAAGGGGACATGCCCACATAACGCTTGAACTGTTTCTGTAAATAGTAAGGATTGATATTGAACCGGGCGCCCAGATCCTCCAGGGTTTGCTTTTCCTGGTAATGATTCATCAAATGCAGCCGCACACCCTGGATGATATCCGGAACGTCGCTGGCTTTGCCCATGGTCATGGTGGAAAGCACACATTCCGATAAAATCTGGGTCAGAAGGCTGGCGGCCTGGAAATCGGTCATGATCTGATTCTGCCCCTTGGGATCCAGGTCCAACAGCTGAGAAAACAAACTCATGGCATTGGAGGGAACCGGGAAAATACCGGTAGGGGAGCCGTTGTTATGGGTCAGAAAAGCGTCGTAATAGGCTTTGGCATTGGCACCGTAAAAATGCACCCACATACTGTGCCAATTGCTCCAGCCGGGGGCAGTACGGTAATGCTGATTCTTTTTGCAGTCGATGAGAAAGAAATGGCCCTGAGGCACCAGATAAACCTGCCCGTTGTATTCCAGCTGTCCGCAGCCGTCCACTGTCATTTTGACCAGGTAGGAAGCGTAGTCCTCTCGGGTGGTATAGTAATCCGGCCCGGCCAGAAAACGTCCGGCCTCCTGGGCGTAAATGAGAGATGCCTTGGCTGTGGCTGTTGCGGAAATGGTATTCCATCGGGATTCCGGTGCGATATCAAGATTGTAATCTAAAAGTGCTGGCATATTGCTGCTCCTTTGTATAGTGCAAGATAGTGCAAAAAACGTGCAATAAAAGGTAATGAAATTGCATTAACTTGGTGTTATGATACTGGAGAACGATGATAAAGTATAGTTTTTTTGAAAGATTTTCTGATTTTTTGTGCATTTTCACAAAACAACGAATGGTTCATTGTGCGAAATCACGGAGAAATCCGGACTACAAAAAAGTCAAAAAAGTACATCAACGTTTTTAAATGATACAGAAGGCAGGAGAGGAGAGTCGATAATGAGTAAAACTGTCCTGGAGTTGCGAGGCATTACCAAGATCTTCCCCGGTGTGAAAGCGCTGAACAATGTTCAGTTCGATCTGCGTGAGGGTGAGATCCATGCTTTGATGGGCGAAAACGGTGCAGGCAAGTCTACTTTCATTAAAGTCATCATGGGCGTTCACCAGGCAGAAGAGGGTGAAATGTATCTCAATGGTGAGAAGGTGAATTTCAAGAGCACCAGAGATGCACAGAAGGCCGGTATTGCTGCTATTTACCAGCACGTTACCGCATATCCCCATCTGACTGTTGCGGAAAACATTTTCACCGGCCACTTGAAGATGCGGTTTGGCATTGTTCAGTGGAAGGAAATGTATGCCGAAGCTGACAAGCTTCTGCAGGAACTGAATGCGGACTTTGATTCCCATGCGCTGATGGGCAGCCTGTCTGTTGCTCAGCAGCAGATGGTCGAGATCGCCAAGGCCCTTTCTCTGAAGGCCCGGATCATCATCATGGACGAGCCTACTGCGGCTCTGACCAAGCGGGAGTCCGAAGAACTGTACCGCATCGCCCGGAAGCTGCGGGACGAAGGCGTTGCTATTATCTTCATCTCCCACCGTTTTGAAGATATGTATGCTCTGGCCACCCGTGTTACGGTCTTCCGTGATGCCCAGTATATCGGTACTTATGATGTGGACGGCATTACCAATGCGGATCTGATCAAGGCAATGGTTGGTCGTGAAATCAACGATCTGTTCCCCAAGCCTGTTGTGGAAATCGGCGAAGAAGTCCTGCGTGTGGAAAACCTCTGCCGCACCGGCTACTTCAAGGATGTTTCCTTCCATATCAAGAAGGGCGAAATCGTGGGCCTGACCGGTCTGGTTGGCGCCCGCCGTACGGAAGTTGTCCAGACCATCTTTGGTGTGGAAAAGCTGACTTCCGGTAAGATTTCCTGGAATGGCCAGGAAGTGAAGATCCATTCTCCCAGTGAAGCCATGAGCATGGGCATCGGTCTGCTGCCGGAAAACCGCCAGATCGAAGGTCTGATTCTGGACTGGGGAATTGGCCGTAACATTACCCTGACGGAGCTGAATTCCTTCGTCAATAAGCTGTTCCTGAATGAAAAGAAGGAAAACGAGTCCTCCAAGGATCTGGCTGAGCGTGTGGACACCAAGGCTGTCACCGTCTTTGACAAGGCAAGCTCCCTGTCCGGCGGTAACCAGCAGAAGGTCGTCGTGGCCAAGGCTCTGGGTTCCGACTTTAAGCTGCTGATCCTGGACGAGCCCACCAAGGGTGTCGACGTGGGTGCCAAGGCAGCTATTTATGAGATCATGGGTGAGTTGGCCCTGGCCGGCTATGCCATCATTATGATTTCTTCCGAAATGCCCGAAATTCTGGGTATGTCCGACAGAATCATCGTTATGTGTGAAGGCCGCGTCACTGGCGAACTGAGCCGCGAAGAGGCTACCCAGGAGAAGATCCTGGAGCTGGCCATGGCAAAAGACAATGCTGCCAAGGAAGGAGTGTAAGCTGTGAATAAGAATACGCTTCAAAACAAGGGCAGAATCAGCGAACTGCTCCGCAGCCGTGAGATCAGCTTGCTGGTGGTCTTGATTCTGCTGTGTGCATTCATTCAGTTCCGTAACCCCAACTTCCTGACTGCCAACGTTATCAACGGCATTTTTAAGAACTACGCTTACACCATGGTCATGGCTTTCGGTATGATGCTGGTGCTGCTGATTGGCGGTATCGACATTTCCGTCGGCGCAACCCTGGCATTGAGCGGTATGACTTCCGCCATCATGATGAAGGAAGGCTTGATCGCCAGTCCCTTCATGGTTTACCTTGTCAGTATTGGCGTAGGCCTGGTCGGCGGTCTGCTGATCGGTCTGGTTATCGCCAAGGCGAAGGTCATTCCCATCATCGCAACCCTTGGTTTCCAGTACATTTATCGTGGTCTGACCTACGCCATCTCTGACAGTGACTGGGTCGGCACCTCCGAAATGAGCATGGAATTCAAGAAGTTTGCTCAGGGTAAGATTCTGGGCATCAACCATTTGATCTGTATCACCATCGTGATCTTTGTGGTGTTCTTCTTCTTCCTGAAGTGGACCAATTTTGGACGCCAGATCTACGCGGTTGGCTCCAATGCCGATGCAGCCAAGATCTCCGGTATCCGTAACGACCGGATCACCATTTCCGTTTATGCCATCAACGGTGCCATCTGCGGCCTGTGCGGCGCAATGCTCACCGGTTACTACGCAACCGCTCAGCCCGATATGGCTGTTGGCTCCGAAATGGACGTCATCGCTGCTTGTGTCCTTGGCGGTGTCAGCCTGAACGGCGGCCAGGGCAGTGCAATCGGCGTTCTGCTGGGCGCTATTACCATCGCAGTCATCAGTAAATCCCTGTCTATGGTTGGCATCAACGCTTTCTGGCAGCAGGCACTGAAGGGCGGCATCATTCTGGCTGCCGTTATCGTCAATGTTCTGGTGCAGCGCGCCGCCAACCGCAGAGCTCTGGAAGGGAGGGAGATCTAAGCTATGGCTACCAAATCCGGAAGAACCATTGAGCATATTCAGAAGAAATCTGTCAAAGACCTTCTGGTTCGCTGGGAGACCCTGCTGGTTTTCATCTTCCTGGCAGTCAATGTCATGAATGTCAGCTTATCTCCCAACTATCTGAACGCATTTAACCTGTTTACCAACATCAACAACTTCCTGGTCAAGGGCTTCATTGCTCTGCCCATGGCTTACATCCTGCTGCTGGGCGACATTGACCTGTCTGTGGGCGCAAACGTCTGTCTGTCCGCAACGATTCTGGGTATCGTCTACAATGCCACCGGGTCCATCTGGCTGGCAATTGCAGCAGCTCTGGCTTGCGGCGCACTGTGCGGCGCCATCAACGGTCTGATTCTGACCAAGTTCACCGAGCTGGCTCCCATGATCGTTACTCTGGCTACCACTACTCTGTACCGCGGTATTTCCGAGCGAATCCTGGCCGGTGAGTCCACCAAGGGCATGCGTAATGTGGCTTGGTTCGGCAAGATCTATGATGCCCGTATCGGCCCCGTTCCTGTGCTGTTCATTATCTTCTGCGTGCTGGCGCTGATCTTCGGTATTGTCATGCACAAGACTGTTTTTGGCCGTCAGATGTACGCCATCGGTGCCAATAAGAAGGCTGCCGAGTACTCCGGCATCAAGGTCCAGAAGATCCGTATGATCGTCTTCACTCTGACCGGTGTCATCTGCGGCATGGCTGCTATCTTCTACTGTGCCTGGATGGGTGCTGTTAAGAGCAACATCGCCGAAGGCTACGACCTGGAAGCTATCTCCATGTGTGTTCTGGGCGGCGTGTCCACTGCAGGCGGTAAGGGTAACTTCCCCGGCGTTATCATCTCCATCTTCATCATCGGTCTGCTGCGCTATGGCCTGGGCCTCATTAATCTGAACCCCCAGATCATCCGTATCATCATCGGTGCGCTGCTGATTTCCGTGGTTATGTTCCCCAACATCCGCCAGGCAATCCGCAACAACAAGAAGATTTGATCCCTTTTTACGGTATGTACGCGAAAGCGTTCATATAAAAATTTCTATCACAAGAAAGGAAAGAACAAAATGAAGAAACTGATCGCATTGCTGCTGGCTCTGGTCATGGTTATGGGTCTGGTCGCTTGCGGCGGCTCCTCCGCTCCCGCTGCTACCGAGGCTCCCAAGGCTGATGCTCCCGCAACCGAGGCTCCTGTTGAAGAGGCTCCCGTGGCTGACGAAGTCGTCTACGCTATCGTCCCCAAGTCCGCTGGTAACCCCTACAACGAGAGAGAAGCTTCCGGCTTCGAAGAAGCTTGTGCTGCTCTGGGCGTGAAGTCCATCGTTCAGTACCCCGAAGACACCTCTGCTGAGGCTCAGATCAATGTTATCAACAATCTGATTGCTCAGGGTGTTGACGCCATTGCTGTTGCTGCTAACGACGCTGAGGCTCTGGAATCCACTCTGGAAGCTGCAAAGGCTGCTGGCATCGTCGTTGTCTCTCTGGACTCCGATGCTAAGGGCTCCCAGCTGTTCATCAACCAGGCTGGTGTCTCCGAAGTCGCTCAGGTTCTGGTCGACTCCGTTTACGACATGTCCGGCGGCGCTGGCGAGTTCGCAGTTCTGTCTGCTTCCTCCACCGCTACCAACCAGAACTCCTGGATCGCTGCTATGAAGCAGATCATCGAGGCTGACGCTAAGTACGCTGACCTGGTTTGGGTTGAGACTGTCTACGGCGACGACGAGTCCCAGAAGTCCTACGACATGACCGAGTCCCTGATGACCAACTACGCTGACCTGAAGGTCATCTGCTGCCCCACCACCGTTGGTGTCCTGGCTTGCGCACAGGCTGTCCAGAACGCTGGCTCCTCCATCAAGGTTGCTGGTCTGGGTCTGCCCTCCGAAATGAACGGTTACGTCGGCGCTGAGCTGCCCTGCCCCTACATGTTCCTGTGGAACCCCATCGAAGTTGGTGCTACCGCTGCTTACGCAATCCAGTGCATCATCGACGGCGCTACCACCGGTGCTGAGGGTGAGGAATTCTCCGCTGCTAACGGCAACACCTACACTGTCCTGGCTGGCGACACCTCCGTTGGTGTTCACTCCACCCAGATCATTGTTGGACCTCCCTACGCCTTCACCGAAGAGAACATCGCTGAGTGGGCAACCGTCTATTAATTTATAATTTAAATTATAAATTCTAGGCTTTTATGAGGTCGGGCAGGTACGCCTGCCCGACCTTT
>JAZSHO010000054.1:0-4498 GCA_045533345.1 Faecousia sp.
GGTGCAGCGGATGGCGGAGGAAGGTCACATCGTAGGCAATCACACCATGCACCACTATGATATGAGCAAGCTGACCACACAGGAGTCCTTCGCCAAAGAGCTGCAGGACCTGGAAACACTGTACCGGGAAACCACCCGCGGGAAAATGGCCAGATTCTACCGGCCGCCCCAGGGAATCTACAGTGAGGATAACCTGAAAATGGCCAAGGAACTGGGTTACCGGACAGTATTCTGGAGTCTTGCCTACGCTGACTGGAACAACGATGACCAGCCCACAAAGGACGAGGCTTTTTCCAAGCTCCTGCCCCGGATCCACAACGGGGCCGTGGTACTGCTCCACTCCACATCCAGAACCAATGCTCAGATTCTCGATGAACTGCTGACCAAATGGAAGGAGATGGGCTATTCTTTCGGTACGCTTGAGGACTTATACAAATAATAAAAACTGCCCCCTGAGGCGCTGTCCAATAAAACAGTGTATTGTTTTCGGGAAACGGCATGATTTCGGTCATGCCATTTCCCGTTTTTCATATCATTAGAGCAATGCTGCAGGAAGAATGCCAATGTAGTTGTAGCTGTCCTTCAAATAGAGCTCTTTAATGATGTTCCTATGATTGTTGTTTTGAAAATGAAAATAGGGAACAAATGCGGTTCGTCAGAACTATGGTTGTGCCCTATTTGGGCAAGGATAGATGCGAAGCATCGCAAGGGGTGCAGCCTCTTGTACGGAACAAAAGTGATGCAGGACAGCGAGGATATTCAGATATCTTCGCTGTAAACTCCGTAGGACGCACTACATGGTCGCAGACCATGTATAGAAGTGCGCCCTGGTTCCTAAGGACAAATGGTTCCCATGTTTGCTAAATTTTATCAATAATTTTTCCGGAGTGCAAAGTGTGGATAAAATTTGAATCTTGCATACTTTTCCGTAAAAAGAGATGAGGCGGTGACCGGATTGGTCACCGCCCTTTTGTCCTTATCGGCGAAACAGTTTTTTCAGATCCTTCAGGTCATCCAAACCGATGTCCCTGCTTTTCTTCGGCTCCGGTTTTACATAGTCAAAGCCACCATGGGGTTCCCGGATGCAGAAGCCGATGGACAGCCGGTCCGGGTCGCCCTCGAAGCCATGCTCGGTGTCCGCATTGTACACCACACCGTCGATGCGCTTGAAAAGCTGTCCGGGGCTGGGGTACTGGCCTGCGGGACGGAAACCGTCTGCGATCAGAATCTGCCGGTACTGCTCCAGGGCCCGGTGGGCGGCGTTGGTGTCGCCGTTATAGCCTGCGGAGAAGTAGATCACACCGGGGTCATATTCTTCCAGATTATATTCGCTGCCGCCACAGGTCCACTTGGGATACTGGGGAAGCATGGTGTCCCATTGATTAAGTTCTGCTTCATCCTTTGCTCTCTGTGCCTGTTCCTCGGCAACTGCCGCAGGGAGCTTGGTACCGCAGTCTTCGCAGTATTTTGTGCCGATGGTGTTCTGCTTGCCGCAGGAGGGACAAACCGCGCCTTCTGCTACGGTCTGCTCCGGGAGCTTGGCACCGCAGGCGGGGCAGAAGGTCTTTTCCGCTGTGGTAGGCTGGCCGCAGCCGGGACAGATCTTCGTGTTCTTGCCCATCTGGGTGGCATAGCACTGCATGGAGCGTTCCAGATTGGCAAAGGCACCCTCCAGAGAGGATGTGGTTTTTCTTGCTTCCTGGGCGGCATTGCCCGCCGCCTGGTCAAAGCGGTCAGCAGCTTTGTTTGCATACTCGGTGGCCCTGGGTTCCACCACCTCCCGGACGGCCTTGCCCACGGCATCGCCGATGCCCTTGCTGATACCCTGACTGACGGCATCCCGAATGGCCCGTTTCAAAAAACTCATAAATTATCCTCCTTTTTTCATTCTTAGCTGTCATTGCGAACCGGTCCGCTTAAGTGGTATGGCAATTCGTTCTCCTTAGGTAATTTCTGCGATAACGCAATATGTCATAATCTCACTTGCTTCAAACCTTCTTCTTTAATTATATAACAGTTTTGGGGTTGTTTTCAAGATAGACGGTTTTCTTTTTATTCCGTTATTTGTCGAAGTCGATGCACCTGTTTCGCTGACTGATTCTCAGCAGAAGCTATTGGAGCGTTGGGCAAGATTAAGTGAAGAGCAGCAAGCAGTTGTTTTTGCTTTAATTGAAAAAATGTGAAAATCCGCCAGGATTGGCATCGTAAGGTGTGCCAGCACTGGCGGGTTTCGTCATAATTTGATTTGGACAAAAGAAAAACAAGCGATATCTCGTTCATAATGAACCGGATATCGCTCGTTTTTGCTGCTGCACTCTGCTTGGCAGCTACCCTATGTCAGTAGTTTTCATACTGTCTTATTGGATGCTACCTTGCGGGGGCAGTTTTTATTATCTCACAAATTGCATGGACAATGTGGTGGACCAGCTCTCACCGGGATCCAGGATGGCTGCGGCGGGCTTTTCCTCCCAGATCCTGCTGCCGCCCTGGGGCGAAGGCAGGCTGTGCCAGGGTTCGATGCACACGAACTGGGGCATGCCGGGCTTGCTCCACAGCAGCACATAAGGGAATTCGGAAATATCGCACACCACGCCCCGGCCGGTGCCCTTTTCATAGAGGCCCAGCTTGCCGGACTTAATGTTTACCATACAGTGGCTGTCATTGGCGAAAAGCTGCTCATCAACGGGGATGGCGGTGATGTTGCTGCCCAGGTAGTAGTGATTGTTCTGGGTAAGACCCGTGGGCAGGCAGTTTAAGCAGATGGGAGACTCCATTTCAGAAAAACGCAGCTCATAGTCGGTGGCCATATGCTTTTCATCAAAGGGAAGGGCAAAGCCGGGATGGTAGCCGATGCCGAAGGGCAGCTTTTCTGCATCCCAGTTTTCCACGGTCAGCGTATGATGTACCGTGTCGTTTTCCAGGGTGAAAGTGGAGAACAGGGCAAATTCATAGGGGAATTTCTTCAGGGTTTCCTCAGAAGACCGCAGCTCCAGCACGATGGTATTTTCCGTCTGCTCCACAAATTCATGCTCCATCAGCCGGGCAAAACCGTGCTGGCCGGATTCGTATACGCCGCCTTTGGCCTCGATGATACCGTCGACGACCTTGCCTGCGTGGGGGAACAGAATGGGCGCATAGTAGCCCCAGACCGCCGGATCTGCCTGCCAGATGTGCTCGGCACCGTCGCATTTGCGGACAACACTCTTCAGCTGGGCACCAAAGGTGGTAACGGTTACTTTCAGATATTCGTTTTCAATGATGTAATCCATGTTTGTTCCTCCTTATGTTAAGCAAAAACTGCAAAATATGCCAGAACCACAATACCCAGGACGATCCGGTACACACCGAATACGGAGAAGGAATGCCGGCGGACGTAGTCCATCAGCGCCTTGATCACCAGCAGGGAAACGACGAAAGATACGATGCAGCCTACAGCCAGAACAGCAATTTCCATGCCGGTGATGCCCACACCGGTGAGCATGAATTTGAGGAATTTGATGGCGGAAGCGCCCAGCATGGTGGGGATGGCCATGAAGAAGCTGAACTCCGCACCGGCGCTGCGGCCCACACCGATGAGGATCGCACCCAGAATGGTGGAGCCGGATCGGGTGGTGCCGGGCACCAGGCTGAGGCACTGGAAAAGGCCGATGAGGATGGCGGTCTTGTAGGTAATGTCGAAGACATTTTCCACATTCTTTTCCCTGGTAAAAATAACGGTTGGGCCGTCCTTTTCGGATCGTTTCAGATATTTGCCGCGGTCATTTCGGCGCTCCACCAGGATGAAGGCAATACCGTAGACGATCAGGGCGATGGCCACGGGGATACCGCTGTGCAGATGATCCTCCATCCAGTCATCAAAAAGAACGCCCAACACACCGGAGGGGATGATGGCGGCGATGACTTTGAACCACAGATCCCAGGTCTGCTTCTTCTCATCCCTGGATTTGGAAGGGGCGAAGGGGTTCAGCTTATGGAAGAACAGAACGATGACGGCCAGGATGGCACCCAGCTGGATCACCACGTCGAACATGGACTTAAATTCCTCGCTGGCATTGAGCCGGATGAATTCGTCCAGCAAAATGATATGGCCGGTGGAAGATACGGGCAGCCACTCGGTGATGCCCTCCACAATGCCGAATAATACGGCTTTTAAAAGTTCAATCATAGAATACTCCTTTTGGTGATGTAAATGATCGTTTAGCGCAACAGCCACTTGGCTCTCCCTATGGGAGAGCTGGCAGCCCATAGGGCTGCCTGAGAGGGTAAAAAGCCCTCTCCGACCTCGCGAAAGCTCGGCCACCTCCCCCATAGGGGGAGGCAAGGGGTACGGTAATCATTGTAAGATAAACGATCATTTACAGCACAAAGGAGAACACAAGTATGAACGCACAGGAAATTATTGAATACATCCGCACCTCTGAAAAGAAGACCCCCGTGAAGGTCTATGTCTGGGAGAAGGCACCCGTGGCTTTCCCGGGCTGCCGGGAATTCCCTGCCG
>JAZSHO010000137.1:0-9347 GCA_045533345.1 Faecousia sp.
GGCCGCAGCCATTTCCATCTTCGTCCCACAAAGAAAGCCGCCGCACCCACAACCAGGGGGATCCAAACCGGAAGACTCAGGCCATAGGAAAGCAGCAGGCAGCTTAAGGCAAAGCCCAGACTGAACCACATAAGAATCCGCATAGTATCCCCCTTTCCATAAAATAAGGGCGCCGCCATGGCGGCAGCGCCCTCGAATATATTACTTAACCTTGGTAGCCACGAAATCGGCAACGCCGTTCAGTGCCTCATCCATCTTGGAAGCATCCTTGCCGCCGCCCATGGCAGAGTCGGGCTTGCCGCCGCCATTGCCGCCGCAGACGGTGCAGACGTGCTTGACGATCTCACCGGCCTTGACACCGGCCTTGACAGCTGCCTTGCCGCAGACAGACAGGAAGGTGACCTTTTTAACAGAAGCGGAAGACAGAACAGCAACCACAGCCTCGTCCTTGTCCCGCAGGACATCGCCCATCTGGCGCAGCTTAGCGGCATCGGCACCGGGAACGGTGACGGTCAGAACCTTCACAGCGCCCACAGCCTTGGCACCGCTGAGCATCTGGTCAACAGCACCGGAAGCTTCCTTGGCCTTGTAGGCTTCGATTTCCTTCTTCAGCTGCTTGATCTCTTCCAGCTGAGCAGCCAGCTTGGCTTCCAGGTCAGCGGGCTTTGCCTTCACAGCAGCGCAAACAGAACCGACCAGGTCACGGGTCTTGGCAGCATCGGCCATATAAGCTTCACCGGTGATGGCCTCAATACGGCGAACGCCGGAAGCAACGGAGGCTTCAGAAACGATGCGGAAGGGACCGACCTTGGCGGTATTGTCCAGGTGAGTACCACCGCACAGCTCCACGGAGTAGCCGCCCATGTTGACAACGCGGACGGTGTCGCCGTACTTTTCGCTGAACAGAGCGGTTGCACCCATGGCCTTGGCCTCGTCAATGGACATTTCCTTGATGTCCACGCCGTAGCCTTCCAGAACAGCAGCCTGGACCAAGGCATTGACCTTCTCGATCTCCTCAGCGGTCATGGCGGAGAAGTGAGTAAAGTCGAAGCGCAGGTGGTCGGGATCCACGTAGGAACCGGCCTGGTGGACATGGTCGCCCAGGACGCTCTGCAGAGCCTTCTGCAGCAGGTGGGTGGCGGAGTGGGCGCGCATGATGGCCTTACGGCGCTCAGCATCTACGGAGACCTTGGCGGTTTCGCCAACGTTCATCTCGCCGGAGACGATCTTACCGTAGTGCATATACTTGCCGCCCTTGTTCTTCTGAACATTGTTCACCAGGAACTTGGCATTGGCAGTTTCGATAACGCCGTGGTCGGCAACCTGGCCGCCCATTTCGGCGTACATAGCGGTCTTGTCCAGAACCAGAATTGCGTCACCTGCGCCTGCAGTTTCCTGCAGCTCGTCATCGGCAACAATGGCCAGGATCTGGGCATCGTTGACCAGGGTGTCGTAGCCCACGAACTCGGTGGAGGGCATATCCTTACCGAAGTCAATACCGGCCCAGCCCAGATCACCCAGAGCCTTGCGAGCCTCACGGGCGCGGATCTTGTCCTCTTCGCGGAGCTTGTTGAAGCCATCCACATCCAGGGTCATGCCCTCGTCCTCGACCATTTCTGCGGTCAGATCGATGGGGAAGCCGTAGGTGGCGGACAGCAGGAAGGCATCCGCGCCGGAGAAGACAGTCTTGCCCTCTGCCTTGTGCTCCTGCATCTTCTCATTGAAGATGACCATGCCGGTGTCGATGGTCTTACCGAAGGACTCTTCCTCGATCTTGACGATCCGGGTGATATACTCAGCACGCTCCCGCAGGTAGGTGTAGTGGGACTCGTTCTCGTGAACGACGGTTTCCACCACCTTGAACAGGAAGGGATCATTGACACCCAGCAGCTTACCGTGACGGGCAGCCCGGCGCAGCAGACGGCGCAGAACGTAGCCGCGGCCCTCATTGCTGGGCAGAACGCCGTCAGCGATCATGAAGGTGGAAGCGCGGATGTGGTCAGTGATGACACGCAGGCTTACGTCCATCTTGTAGCTGACACCGTAGGAAGCACCGGTCAGCTCGGTGACCTTGTTGGTGATGTTCATGACAGTGTCAACATCAAACAGGGAGTTGACGTCCTGGCAGACAACAGCCAGACGCTCCAGACCCATGCCGGTATCGATGTTCTTCTGAACCAGCTCGGTGTAGTTGCCGTTGCCGTCGTTGTCAAACTGGGAGAACACGTTGTTCCAGACTTCCATGTAGCGGTCGCAATCGCAGCCGACGGTGCAGTCGGGGCTGCCGCAGCCGTACTTCTCGCCGCGGTCGTAGTAAATCTCAGAGCAGGGGCCGCAGGGACCGGAACCGTGCTCCCAGAAGTTGTCCTTCTTGCCGAAACGGAAGATGTTCTCGGGGGCGATGCCAACTTCCTTGTTCCAGATTTCAAAGGCTTCCTCGTCGTTCTCGTAGATGGAGGGGAACAGACGGTCCTCGCTGAGGCCGACCACCTTGGTCAGGAATTCCCAGCTCCAGTGAATTGCTTCCCGCTTGAAGTAATCGCCGAAGGAGAAGTTACCCAGCATCTCGAAGTAGGTGCCGTGACGGGCAGTCTTACCGATGTTCTCGATATCGCCGGTACGGATGCACTTCTGGCAGGTACAGACGCGGCGGCGGGGAGGCTCCACTTCACCCTTGAAGTAGGGCTTCATGGGGGCCATGCCGGAGATGATCAGCAGCAGAGACTTGTCGTTCTGGGGGATCAGAGAAAAGCTGGGCAGGCGCAGATGCTCTTTGTTCTCAAAGAAGCTCAGGAACATTTCGCGCAGTTCGTTTACGCCATAAGGCTTGGGATTCATAGGATTCAACCTCCAAATTAAATTACAATTGAAGAATTGAAAATTGATAATTGAAAGTTGAAAATTATGGCGTCCCTTCGGGACAGTTTGAAATCATGCCCAAGGCATACCACAACTGTCAATTTTACATTTTCAATTTTCAATTAAAAAGCCCCTATCCGAAGATAGGGGCGTTAAATACGCGGTACCACCCTAATTCACCTGCAAAGCAGGTATCTTAGATGCTCTGTAACGGGAGCGCCCGTCCCGGTCCTCCCGGGCGACGGCGAAAGTGGCGTGCAGAAAAAATGGCCGAAGGGCTTGCACCATCCCCTTCTCGCTGGAGGATTTTCCTCTGCTTGGTTTTCGCATTGTCTTTGCATATCCATGATATTTTAACACAAAGATGCAAAATGTCAATGGCTTTCCCAGGGGAAATCCTGATTTTTTACCGTTGGCATGTAGAAAAAGGGCGTATCGTGTTCGGGGTCCCAGGAGCGGACAATCAGCTTTGCTGCCGAGGGCAGCTTGGGAAGCTTCTCCCCCGGAAATACGATCAGTTCCAGTTCCAGGCCATATTCTCCCCGCTTGATCCGGCAATCCAGAACGCTGGTCCAGCTTTGCAGATGCTGTCCCAAGTGGATCAGATCCATGTCTACATCCTCACCGGGGAAGAAATCCATCATCCGTTTGGCATCACTGCCGCAGCTGCACTTTTCTCCTACGATGCGGGCCTGGTCACCCAGGGGGATGCAAAGTTCGGGATTTTCTTTCAGATAAATATAGATTTCGCCCGTTTCCCCCTCCGGTACGGGATTACCCTGCTGATCACGAAGTTCAACGCCGTAGGTATCCGGGCGGAGGTGAACACCCAGACTGTCATCACAGGAGTATCCGGCGATGATTCCCGTTTCGCCAAAGCCAAAGCAGCCGGAAGTCTTGCAGTCCAAGCCCTTTTCGATGCCATCCACCATCCAGTCCAGACAGGGATAGCCGGCCGTCACCGCGTGGCGGATGTATAGGGGCAAGCCCGTATGCTTTTTCAGCTTACACAGACCCAGAACCACCAACGGCGGGCCGATGATAATGCTGGCATGACTGTAAAAGGCCTGCTGCAGAACCGTTTTCCATCGATAATCCGGTCCCCATACCACAGGAACACCGCCGCAGCGAAGGACAGAATGCTCCATGAGCCAGCCAAGGCCGCCTTTCTTTTCTGTGGCGAAGCAGATCATAACACGATCGCCTTTTTTTACGTAAGCACGCAGATGGTCGGAAATATAAGCCACGTTGGCTTCTGCCGCAGCATCCTCGGCTGCCAGATCCATCATTTGATGCAAAATTTTCAGATCCATCCGCGTCCCTCCTTTAAATTCCAAATTATGGATATTATACACAATCTTATTGTGGATTTGCAAGGGTTTTCTTTGTTAATTTTACGGTAAAATGAACATGCCGCCAATAAAAATATGTCATTCCGAGCTAGTGCGTACACTGGCGTGGGAATCCCCTGGATATTCCGGTTTTTCCGTTCATCTGGGGGATTGCCACACCAGTGACAGCCGTCACTGGTTCGCAATGACACATTCGTTTTTTTAAATATTGCTTTCCAGCCAGGCCAGCATTTCCCTCCGGCCCTCTTCGGTCATGGGGAAGGTCTTCTCCCCTTCCATTTCGCTTTTTTCATAGCAGAAAAGGCCGTGCCAGAACTCCACATGGATGGTGCTTTGCTCAAAGTCCACTTCCTTTGCCGTGGCCATGATCACGTTGGGCTTGGCCCGGAACCGGAACAGTCCACAGGAGCCGGTGAAGATGTTGTTCATGGCAAAGGTGTGTAACGTAGGAAGAAACAGCTCCGCCATAGTTTACTCCTTGGTCAGCGCTTCCATCTCGTCCAGAAGCTGACCGAACAGTTCCAGGGCCTGATTCACAGGCTCGGGACCGGTCATATCCACGCCCGCACCCTTCAGCAGGTCAATGGGAGTCTTGGAGCAGCCGCCGGACAGGAAGCCGATATAGTCCTTGACGGCGCTTTCACCCTCAGCCAGAATCTTCCGGGACAGGGCGATGGCGGCGGAATAACCGGTGGCATACTGGAATACGTAGTAATTGTAATAGAAATGGGGAATTCTTGCCCATTCCATGGCGATTTCATCATCCACCACCATATCGGGACCATAGTAGAACTCGTTCAGACGGCGATACTCAGCGCAGAGGGCATCGGCAGTCAAGGTCTTTCCCTCGGAGATCATCTTGCCGATGTTCAGTTCGAACTCAGCGAACATGGTCTGGCGGTAGATGGTACCCTTGAACTGGTCCAGGAAGTGGTTAATGAGGTATGCCCGTTCCTTCTTGTCGGTGGTCTTGCCCAGAAGGTATTCCATCAGAAGAGCCTCGTTGCAGGTAGAGGCAACTTCAGCAACGAAGATGACATAGCCTGCATCCACAGGATTCTGGTGCTTGTTGGACAGGTATGAATGGAGGGCATGACCCATTTCATGAGCCAAGGTGAACTGGCTGTCCAGGGTGCCGGTGTAGTTCAGCAGCACATAGGGATGGACGGAAGCACCGGCAGAGTAAGCACCGCTGCGCTTGCCCTCATTTTCGTAAACGTCGATCCAGCGGTTTTCAAAGCCTTCCTTCAAAATGGCCCGGTACATATCCCCCATGGGGTGCAGAGCATCGTAGACAGTCTGCTTGGCTTCCGCGAAGGGGATTTTCTTGTCCACATCATGGAGCAACGGGGTATAGATATCGTAGAAGTGCTGCTCGTCCACACCCAGCAGCTTCTTACGCAGGCGGACATAGCGGTGCATTTTGTCAATGTTCTGATGGACAGCTTCGATCAGGTTCAGATACACAGAGGTAGGCACCTGGGTCCGGTCCAGAGCCGCTTCAAATGCAGAATTGTACTTCCGGGTCTCGGCGAAGAACTTCAGCTGCTTGTTCTGGGCATCCAACAATCCGGCAGCGGTGTTGCGGAAGTTGCCCAGGGTGTGGTACAGGCTTTCGTAAGCATTCTGCCGCAGAACGCGGTCGCTGCTTTCTTCCAGGCTGACGAAGCTGCCGTTGGTGACAGTATGGGCATTGCCTTCAGCATCCAGGGCATCGGGATACTTCACATCCGCGTTGCCGAAGGCGTTGTAAATGGTGCTGGGAGCATCAGCCATTTCCCCGGCGGCAGCCAGCAGCTTTTCCTCGGCGGCAGACAGAGTATGCTCCTTCATCCGGCGCAGGTTCGTCAGGAAGCGGCGGTAGCGCTCCAGACCGGGGCATGCGGCATAGAAGCTGTCCAGGGTTTCATCGGAGATGGCCATGATTTCGGGCGTTTCGAAGCTGGTGGCTGCGCTGAGGCCGATGACAGCGCTCATAAACTTGCCCTTCATAGCCTGGTAGGTGGCATTACGGGTGTCCTCATCGGACTTGCGCATGCAGTAGTTGGCCAGAAGCTCGATTTTGACATTGATCTGCTCCATTTTGGTCAGATAGCCCAGCAGTTTCTCAGCGCTTTCGCTCAAATGGCCTGCGTAACCAACCAGCTCCTCCTGGTCGGCAGCCAGGGTGGCAGCTTCCTGTTCCCAGGCCTCATCAGAGGCATACAGATCTTCCAGTGCCCACTTATCCTCCATGGGGATTTCGTCCCGGGAGGGGATCTTTTTCCTATCAGTCATTGGATTTCCTCCTAATTTCGATTTTTTATATTATACCACACATCGGCAAAAAAGCAACGCATCTTGCAATTATTACCCAGGTATGATATCATTTCCTGCGGTGATTAAAATGAAAACGAAACTTCGCGGTAGTCTTTCCCTGTTGGCCGCAACTCTGATTTGGGGCAGCGCTTTCATCGCCCAAAGCGTGGGTATGGAGCATATCGGTCCCTTTACTTTCCAGACAATTCGCTGCGCATTGGCGGTGCTTTTCCTGGTTCCCCTGTCTTTTCTGTTTGACAAGGGAAATGGGAAGACTTTCAAAGCAAAATGGACCGATCCCCAGCTGTGGAAAGCAGGCGGCATTTGCGGCTGCGCCCTGTTTGTGGCAGCCAGCTTGCAGCAGGTTGGTCTGGTATACACCGATGCAGGTAAGGCGGGCTTCTTAACTGCCATGTACATCGTTCTGGTGCCGGTTTTGGGATTGTTTTTGAAGCAGAAGCCGCCCAAGACCACCCTCTTCAGCGTTATTTTGGCGGTTACCGGGTTGTACCTGCTGAGCTGTCTGGGCGTAACAGAAGTCAATAAGGGGGATCTTCTGGTCATGGGCTGCGCGCTGGCTTACGCGGTACAGATCACCTGCATCGACCGGTTGGCATCTGCCCTTGACGGATTACGGTTAAACTGCGTCCAGGCCCTGGTGGTCACGGTGTTGTCTGTTCCTTTCATGGCGTTCACGGAAACTGTGGATGTTGGCAACATCATGATCTGCTGGCTGCCCCTTTGCTACGCCGGTATCCTAAGCATGGGTGTCGCTTACACTTTGCAGATCGTGGGTCAGAAGCATCTGGAGCCTACCACCGCGTCACTGATTATGAGTCTGGAATCAGTAATCGCCGCCCTCTGCGGCTGGCTGATTTTGAAAGAAACCATGACAATTCCCGAACTTCTGGGTTGCGGACTGGTTTTTGCTGCGGTCATTATTTCCCAGTTACCAGAAAAAAAGCACGATTGATTTCAATCGTGCTTTTTCAGTCTGTCAAAGAACCCCAGTTTTCGTTAAGCGAAAACTGGGGTTTCGGCATATCTGGGACAAAAAACAAGCAATATTTGCGAGGAACAGGAGTTGATCCAACTCCAGTTTGCCAGTTTTTTCAGATTCATGGCAGCATATTTCAGCCTGACCCATCTCGTAACTGCGGCCAGACCTCTGTGGTGTGTATATCGCATTGCGTGCTTCTCTTTTGCGTCCGCAAAGACTCGTTCAATGGTTTCTTTGCGCTGTGCATAAATTTTCTTTGCACGCTCTGTCTTTCTTATCTGCTCTACGATATCCAGATACTCCTGCCAAATGTGGGTTGTGAATACTTTCTGCCCCTTTTCATTGGCTCCGCATCTTACTCTGCTGGGACAGTTCCTGCATTTCTCCGGAGTGCTTCTGTAGGTTCGTTTCCCGTCCCGGTCGGTGGTAGTATGTCTTAATACTTCATGATGTGGACAAATAAAACTGTCTGTCACAGGATCATAGGCATAATCCCAGGGTTTGTAGCCTTCCTTATTTCCCTTGTATCTGGTATAAGGCAGAATCGGGATTTTTCCGTCATCCAGTGTTTTCTTTGCAATCCAGGGAGTCTTATATCAAGCGTCCATTATTACGAACTGTACATTATGTTTGCGGGTTACATCGTCATATACCTTGTCCCAGGCTACGCTGTCATGGACATTGCCTGCCGTTACTTCCACTCCCAATACGAATCCTCTGCTGTCACAGGCTGTGTGAGCTTCATAGGCAAATTGCCGCTCATGCTCTCCCTTTACAAACATACCGCTGTCTGGATCTGTGGTGGATACTGTCTTTTCCGTAGTTCTTCCGCCGGTGGGTGGTTTAGGATCATCGTCATCATGGTCGTCTTCAATGGGTTTCTTGCCTAACTTCTCCCGTTCCGCATTTACCTCACGGCGCAGCTGGCCGGAATACACCTTCGCTGCTTTCTTAACCTGTTCCTTCTGGTATTTCTTCTTGTTGGCGCTGGCCTTGATATGGGTGCCATCAATAAATATGGTACTGGGATCTACCATCCGGTTATTCAGTGCTTTGTTAAGAATATGCTCGAAGATTTCCGTGGTCAATTCATCCGGGAACCTCTTGCTGAAAGCATAGCTTACCGTGGCAAAATGAGGAATCTCGTCCAGAAGACCGTACCCAAGGAACCAACGATATGCAAGATTCACCTGAATCTCACGGTGTGTCTGACGCAGAGAGGGAATGCCAAACAGATGCTGAATAAGTACCATCTTGATTAGCACAACCGGATCCGTTCCGGGTCTGCCGTTGTCATGACAATAATATGGATCCAGCCGTTCATACAGCCACTCGTAATCCATAACTTTTTCAATCTTCCGCAAAAGATGGTCTGCTGGTACCAACGAATCGATATCGATGATGATTGGTTCTTTTCGTGCGTCTTTTCTCCACTGTTCCATGAAAACACCCCCGTTTCCCTTATTATACAGGAAACGGAGGTGAATTGGTAGTTCTTTGACAGTCTGTTCCGGCAGCCAACTTTCGTTGGCTGCCGGTTTTTTCTCAATATGGCAAAAATATACAAGATCATGGGTCGATTATCCATTCTTCTTCCGGTTTTTCTGTGATATACTGTTATTAATTCTCATCCTGTCAAAGGGAAAGGAGTGCTGACAATGGCACAAAACAAAATGAGATTATGGTACACCAGCCCCGCCCCCAGATCCGGCATGTATACCGAGCCTTATCCCAATCCCGAGCATCGGGTCTGGGAAAAGTGGTCCCTGCCCTTGGGTAACGGCTATCTGGGTGCCTGTATCTTCGGCTTTGAGGACCGGGAGCGGATCCAGATCACC
>JAZSHO010000082.1:0-7080 GCA_045533345.1 Faecousia sp.
GCAAGTTGTTCAACTTCTTGGCTCACAGAACGACATGGCTACGATCCGACTCCGAAGTAGCAGCGGTCGAGCGCAATCAGGATGCTTTGGTTTCCTGCCTGGGTTCGTAACGAATTGGCCGCGGGGCCTTCCCCGCTAAACTACAATTTCTCTTTGTACATAGTATATCCTTTCCCAAAAGAATTTGCAAGGATATTTGACAATTGCCCTTCCTTGCTGTACAATATTTCCGCGACCAGGTCGGACAGCCGCGGACGCATGCCGAAAGGCAGCGGATGAGGAAAGTCCGGGCTCCACAGGGCAGGGATAACGGGTAACGCCCGCCGAGGGTGACCTCAGGACAAGTGCAACAGAGATATACTACTGCGCAAGCAGGAAAGGTGAAAAGGCAGGCTCATAACCTGCCCGGCCCATGGTAACATGGGTTTTACGATGTAAACTCTATCCCGGAGCAACGCCGTGGAGGGACAACAGGCTGACCCGGCCGTCCCGAGGAGGCGGCTTGACCCCGTGAGCAATTGCGGGGCTAGATAGATGGCTGTCAAGACAGAACCCGGCTTATAGACCTGTGTTTGCATAACAAAGCACCACTCTTACGAGTGGTGCTTTGTTCTTATTTTTTCATGGCATTGCGCAAAGTTGTGAAGGCGCCCAGAATCGCAAAGGCATAGATCATCAAAAGATTTTTGATGTAGACTCCCATTTCGATGGTTCCGTCCAGCAGTAGTTCCGGAACAACCGCAAAGGCCTCCCCAAAGGTCACGCCGTAATCTGCCCATTCCTGCATCAAAAGAATCGCCCAGTCCATGCGATCAGCGATGTAAGGGGTAACAGCCATCAAAAGGATGCTGATGACGATTCCCTTGCCGCTGAGCTTTCCGGCCAGCAGTTCATAGCCTTTCAGCGTGCAGACCGCCAGCACCAGACCGGAAACAGATGCGATGTAGCCCAACTGGCTCAGCAGAATGATACACACAGCACCAATCAGCGCACCAATAATGGCGCCCACAAGTCCGGTTAGGACATTTTCCTTCTTTTCAACGGTTTTCACCGGGAAGCCGCATTGCTCACAGCGCTTTGTTCCCTCCGGCAGCGGATTGCCGCATTTATGACAGTTCATGAGATAACTCCTCTCTATTTGATTTGTAACGATACTATACCGCAATTTGCGGTAAATGTCAATACAACAAAATGCGGTGTGGTATTCTAAGGCCGAGGTGATCATATGTATCAGCGGATCCGGGATCTCCGGGAGGACCGGGATTTGAAGCAGCGGCAGCTGGCAGAATATCTGAATTGCTCCCAGCAGGTTTACAGCAACTATGAATTGGGCCAGCGGGATATTCCCACCGACGTTCTGATCCGCCTTGCGGATTTTTACCATGTGTCCATCGATTATCTTTTGGGCCAGACCTCCAATCCGAAGAGAAATAAGTAAGCACCACTCTTGCGAGTGGTGCTTTTTTATGCGGATTCATGGTCCAGCAGCTTTGTTTTCCTGCCCCTGTCATCCACTGTGCTGATGCTGATCCAACCAAAACCGTTGGAATAGGCATCGTAGTCACAGTCGATTCCGGTATTCTCTTTAAATTGCTCTAACGTTGCGTCGTTTTCCGTGGTGATTTCCACCCTTCTGGGGGCCTTGTCACGGGTGAGCCGCTGAACATACCGGGGCACATAGTCCTGGTTCTCTCCATCGCTGCAGAACACACCGTCATAACCATGGAAACGGCTGTCAAAAATCAGATGTTCTGCCCCGCATTGACTGCATCTGGCTCGCCAGGATACCACCGTCGCAAAAGGCGGCATTTCCGGAGGAAACACTTCGATCTTGATTCCCGGAAGCACCCACTTCCAATGACGCAGTTTTCCATCCTTGCCGAAACTGCACTCGCTTGCATAGCTCCCCCGGAAAACCCTCTCGTCTTCGGCAATATACCGGTCATATTCCGCCTGTTCTTCTTTTGTAAATTTGTTATGGAACAGGTCAAAGTGCTCATTTCCGCAGGTACACACCAGGGCAAAGGTCGTTCTGTCCCCTTTCACCCGGATTTCCCGGGAAATATGCCGCAGATACGCTGGGATCATCGTTATCCTCCCTTCATGCCGATGCTTAATGTTGCGCTATGTAGGGGCGGCCATTGGCCGTCCATCGATAGATTCTGTTGGACGAGCGATGCTCGCCCCAACAGTTACACTTCCGCCTCTTCGATATGCTGTACAGCGGGAGCCAGGCCGGCTACGTCGGACACGGGCAGGGAGAATGCAATGCCCTTAGCCTTTTTGGCCATGCCCATTTCCTTGTAGATGGCGTTGAGGACCCGGTCCCGGATATCCTTCTCCACCACCATCATCAGAATTTCCTTGTCCTGGTGGAGGGTGATGCCGAAGAAGGCCGCCGCGTCCTCATTGACAACGCCTCTTGCATTCAGAATGGTACCGCCCCGGACACCCTGCTCCCGGGCCACATCCATCACGTCCTCTGCAAAGCCTGCATTGACGATGGCAAAAATCACTTCATGATTGTCGGTCTTCATTTATCGTTCCCTCCCCATGCGGTTGTCGCTTAAAAACTGATACAGATTTACGCCGATGACGCTGCTCAGCGGCACAGCAAAGGAAATACCCTTGCCATTGCGGATGGTGGCGAACTTGTCCTCCAGACAGTTCATCACCGTGTCCACCATGTCCTCCCGAACCACGCTGAGGATCACCGCCTTGTGGGGCTCCAAACCCAGCAGTTCGATCAGTTCGGAAGTGGCGGTACCCAGACCAGCCATTGCCAGCTGGCAGTTCACATCAAACTGGCTGATCACATCCAGGTAAAATTCGCCCTTGGGTCGCTCCACCACCGTAATGAGGAGCTTCAGCTTTTTGATTGCGCTTTCGTTGACGGTATTTGCCATAACTGCTCCTCCTTTACATAAAGTTGATGATCTGCTGATCATCTGCATCCAGAATCCGCTTCATGGCCTTACGCTCGGCGTGTCTTTCCGCGATGATGCCCCGGAAGCCCAGCAGCTGAATGGTGATCAGCGGGGTCATGGCAACCAGCGCCACAACGCCGAAGGCATCCCGCAGGACTGCCTCGGAGCCCTGCAAACTGACGCAGGCACCGATGGCCAGGGGCAGAATGAAACCGGAGGTCATGGGGCCGCTGGCAACGCCGCCGGAGTCAAAGGCAATGGCGGTGTACACAGGAGGCACAAACAGGCTCAGCGCCAGGGCAATGAAATAGCCGGGAATCACGTAGTATACCAGAGAGAAATCGAAAATGATGCGCACCATGCTCAGACAGATGGAGGCACCCACGCCGATGCACAGGCCGGTGAGCATGGCCCTCTTGCTGACCAGGCCCCCGGTGACATCCTCCACCTGGCCGTTCAGCACATGGATGGCAGGCTCCGCCAGAACACACAGCACGCCCACCACCAGGCCAAAGACCACCAGAAATGCCTTGTTGCCCTGGGCCAGGGCATAACCCAGCTTATAGCCGATGGGCATGAAACCCACATTGACACCGGTGAGGAAAATCACCAGTCCCACATAAGTAAAAACAACGCCCACAGCGATTCTCGCCAGCCGCTTCCTGGACAGCTTCAAAAACAGCACCTGGCAGACGAGGAAGAAAGCCACGATCAGTCCCAGGGCGATGGCCACCTCTTTGCAGGTATGCACAGCGGTATGCAGGAAATTCCCTACAATGTCATTGCTGACCGTGTAATCCTTTACCGCATAGGTTAGGTCATTGGTGGAGAAAATACCCAGCAACAGCACCGCCAGAATGGGTCCAACGCTGCACAGGGCCACAAGACCAAAGGAATTTTCCTTGCTTCTGCGGTCACCCAAAACGCTGGAAATACCGACGCCCAGCGCCATAATGAAGGGCACCGTAATGGGGCCGGTGGTAACACCGCCGGAGTCAAAGGCCATGGGAAGCAGAGGTGCGTTGCCATTGACAACCAGCATCAGCGCCAGGGCGAACAGCAGCATATAAAACAGCATCAAAATATTGCCCAGGTCTTTCCGAAATACGATCTTCATGACCGCAGCCACCAGGAAAGCACCCACGCCGATACCCACCGCGTAAACCAGCACCGTGCCGTTCATCACCGCACTGACCTGGTTGGCCAGCACCTGCAGGTCCGGCTCCGCAATGGTGATCAGCATACCCAGCACAAAGCAGACAAGCAGCAGCAGACCCAGTTTCTTCTGCCGGGAAAGGCCGGAACCTACATGAGCGCCCATGGGGGTCATAGCCAGGTCCGCACCCAGGTTAAACAGACCGATACCCATAACCAGCAGCACCGCACCCACCGTAAAGGTAATCAGCTCCACAGCCGACATATCAAACATGGGCGTCAAAGCCAGCAGGTACACGATGGCCGTAATAGGCAGGGCCGATACCAGCGCTTCCGAAATTTTTGCGCGCAATTCCTTCAAGATTCATCACCTTTTTCACAATAATCCATACAATGTATAATATATCATAAAATCAACCCCCTGCCAACCGAAAAAGCCCAAGCTATGGTAAAGAAATCTTTAACAAACAACCCAATCAAAACGCTTTTTGTTGCTTTCCCAGAAAAAAAAGGGTATAATACCGGCGAGGTGAAATCATGCGATTACTCAGCCTGTTTCTTGCTGTTTTGATAGTTTTAACCGGCTGCAGCCAGCCGGAACCCATCGAGGAAACCCTTCCCCCGGAGCCTTCCACAACTGCCCCCACGGAAACGGAGCCTCCTGTCACGGAACCGGTAGATCCTCTGGAATCCCTTTTGGTCATGATGCCCCTGGAATACAAAATAGGTCAACTGTTTCTGGCTCGGTGCCCTGCGAAAAATGCCCTGGAGGATGTGGAGCAGTACCACTTGGGCGGTTACGTTCTCTTCGGCCGGGACCTGGATGGACAGACCGCCGATACCCTTCGGGAAACCATCACTTCCTATCAGCTGGCCTCCCCCATACCCATGCTGATTGCTGTGGATGAAGAGGGCGGCACCGTCTGCCGGGTCAGCGGAAATCCCGCTTTCCGGGCAGATAAATTTGCATCTCCTCGGAATCTCTATGCATACGGCAGCATGGACGCTGTACTGGATACGGAAACGGAAAAGGCCCTGCTTTTGAAGTCTCTGTACATCAACGTGAATCTTTCCCCGGTCTGCGATATTACTACCAGCCCCGGGGCATTTATGTACCACCGTTCCCTGGGCCAGAGTCCGGAAATTACCGGTCAGTTCGTCGCCGGTGCTGCCGCTATCATGGCAGAAAATCAAATCGGCTCCGTTTTGAAGCATTTCCCCGGCTACGGCAATAACGCTGACACCCATACGGGCATTGCGGTGGATAACCGTTCGTTGGCGGATTTGGAAGCCGCCGATCTTGTTCCATTCCAAATGGGAGTCGATTCCGGCTGCGGTGCCATTATGGTCAGTCATACCATTGTTACCGCTATGGACGAGAGCGCCCCGGCCTCCCTCTCCCCTGCTGTTCACGCATATCTGCGGGAAACCATGGGCTTTGACGGGGTCATCGTCACCGATGACCTGGCCATGGGTGCCATCACCGAAACCTACGGTGCAGGCGAAGCGGCGGTGCTGGCAGTACTGGCAGGCAACGATCTGCTGATCAGCACCGAATATACCGTCCAATTCCAGGCTTTGCACGCAGCTGTGGAAAACGGCAGAATTTCCGAAGAACTCCTTGACAAAGCCGTCATGCGGGTCCTGCGCTGGAAACAAAAAATCGGATTATTATATTAAAAACCGGCGGTAAATCCGCCGGTTACCTTATTTTTCCAACTTTGCATAGGCATACACGCCGCTTAAAATCAACACACCGCCCACAAGCTGCAGAAGTGTGGGAATTTCCCGGAACAGAAACACCGCCAGAATGGAGGCCACCACCGGCTCCATCAGTTTCGCTGCGGAAACAAAGGACGGAGTAAAATACTTCAGACACCAGGAGAAAATACTGTGGCCCAGAATGGTAGAAAATACAGCCAGCAGAATACCCACAACGATGGGGCTGGGGCCATGGCCCGTCAACCCAATTCCCTGGACCAGACACAGCAGCACCAGTGCAGCCGCGCAGGATACATAGACCACAAAGGTGTACACCGTTGTGGAAACTTTGGCCTGGACTACCCGGCCCAGCAGCACATACACCGCAACCGCAGCGGCAGCAAACAGCGCCAGAACATCGCCATACAAATGGCTGCCGCCGGTGCCGGAATCGGAGAAGGCGATGCAGACACTGCCCAGCAGGGAAACGGCAATGAAGGCCATAGCTTTGAGGGACAGTTTTCCCCTCAAAAACACGCAATAGCCCAGGGAAACCCAGATCACCTCCGTGCAGACAATGGAAGCTGCACTGGCAACAGTAGTCTGCTTCAAGGACTCAAACCAGAAAGCGAAGTGGATGGCCAAAAACAAGCCGCTGACCATACTGAGAATCCATTCCCGTTTGGGCAGATGCAGCAATTCTCCGCGGATCTCTTTCTTTCCCAAAACCACCGGACTCATCAATGCCACTGTCCATAGCAGCCGCCAGGCCGCATTGACTGCAGAGGGACCTGTGGAATATTTGATAAAAATCGACGAAAGAGAAATGCCCAGAATGCCGATTACCATGACAATTCCGGGATGCTTTTCCAGATACTTCATAACGTTACCTCTTCGGATGGTTTTCCCTATCATAGCACGAACCCATTCGATACGCAATCCCGTATAGGCGAAAAAAACCCCCGGTCTTTCGACCGGGGGATGATGTTACCTATCAGGCTAAGAGATTACTCGTAGATCTCGGTGACAACGCCGGAACCGACGGTACGGCCGCCTTCACGGATAGCGAAACGCAGGCCCTTCTCGATAGCGATGGGGGTGATCAGCTCAACGTTCATAACAACGTTGTCGCCGGGCATGCACATCTCAGTGCCCTCGGGCAGGGTGATGATGCCGGTAACGTCGGTGGTACGGAAGTAGAACTGAGGACGGTAGTTGTTGAAGAAGGGAGTATGACGGCCGCCTTCTTCCTTGGACAGGACGTAGACCTGGCCAGCGAACTTAGTCAGGGGCTTGA
>JAZSHO010000019.1:0-11492 GCA_045533345.1 Faecousia sp.
ATACCGGTCTGGGGAGGATTGATAACGGGAGTGAAGGACTCGACGCCCATGTTGCCCAGGTTGGACACGGTGAAGGAACCGCCGGACAGCTTGTCGGGGTTGATGGCACCGCTGCGGCACTCGGCAGCCAGTTCCTTGACGGCCTTGGAGATCTCCAGCAGGCTCATCTCGTCGGCGTGGACCAGGGTGGGAACCATCAGACCACGGGGGGTGTCCACGGCAACGCCCAGGTTGACATGGTTGAACAGGCGGATGGTGTTGTCATCCAGCATGTTGGCGTTCAGATCGGGGTAGTTCAGCAGGGTGCGGGAAACAGCATACAGAACGATGTCGCCCAGGGTGATGCCGGCATACTCGCCGCCAGCGGCCTTCAGCTGCTTGCGGTAGTTCAGAATTGCGGTGGCATCGAAGGAAGTGTTGTGGGTCAGCTGCGCCATGGTGTGCAGGCTGGTGGACATGGACTTGCTGATGGCACGGCGGATGCCGCTGAACTTCACATCCTTGTACTCGGCCTCGGCTGCGGGAGCAGCAGCGGCAGCGGGAGCAGGAGCAGCAGCGGGTGCAGGAGCGGCAGCGGGTGCGGGAGCAGCCACAGGAGCGGCGGCAGGAGCTTCGCTCTTGACAGGGGGATTGGCCATCAATTCCCGAACGTCACGCTCGATGATGCGGCCGTTGGGGCCGGTGCCGGTGGCCTGGAACACATCCACGCCTGCCCGTTCAGCCAGCTTCTTGGCTCTGGGGGAAGCGGAAACCTTGCCGGCAGCGGGAGCAGCTGCGGGGGCAGCAGCGGCAGCGGGAGCGGCACCGGGGGTGCCGATGGCACAGACGGGCTCCAGGCAGGGAACTTCGTCGCCGTTTTCGTAGAAGATCCCCAGCAGAGTGCCGGAAGCGGTGGATTCACATTCAAAGGATGCCTTATCGGTTTCGTAAGTAAACAGGATGTCGCCTTCCTTGATCTCGTCGCCGACCTTCTTGACCCATTCGCCGATGAGGCAGCTTTCCACGGTGATGCCGGCCTTGGGCATGATGACCATCTGGGCATCGGATGCTGCGGCAGCGGGAGCAGCAGGTGCAGGAGCAGCGGCAGGAGCGGGAGCAGCAGGGGCTTCCGCGGGAGCGGCGGCAGGAGCCTCTGCGGGAGCGTCGCCGGCGCGCAGAGCGGAGCAATCCTCGCCGGGGTTGCCGATGGCGCAGACGTTCATCAGACAGGGAACCTCGTCGCCGGATTCAAAGAAGATTTCCAGCAGGGTGCCGGAAGCGGTGGATTCGCATTCGAAGGAAGCCTTATCCGTTTCGTAGGTAAACAGGATGTCGCCTACGTTGACGGAATCGCCGACCTTCTTCTGCCATTCGCCAATGATACAGCTCTCAACTGTGATGCCCGCCTTGGGCATGATTACTGCATTCGCCAAGGTATATCCTCCTTTTTATATTTAGGCTACCTATTAAAACGCCCCTTTTGCGATTTGTGCGGATCTTTTGCCCCAACTCTGCACTGCGTAAATCCCGCAATACACAAAGTATTCCGGAATCTCCGCAGCTTGATTTGCGCCAAAATCTCTCGCTCAAATCATCAAAAAAGCATTTTCAGAGGTTGCCTTGTATTTCGGCAGTCACGAAAACATATTTTCCGAGATTACCATTTGTTATAGCTTGTTAATTATAACATCTTATAACAAGGTTAGTCAACACATTTTTGCATTCGGCATAACCAAAAACAGGACGCACAATTTGTGCGTCCTGTTACATTATAATATGGTAATGCCTGCGTCCCGGGCGGCCTGGGCAAAGCTCAGGGGCGGCTCGTCGTCGCAAACAAGATAATCCACGTCGGAAAGGTTGGCAAAGGTATAGGGCATCAGGCAGTGGAATTTCTCCTTGCCGCACATGATGACGCTTCTTCTGGCCTTTTCGATCATCAGTCGCTTTACCAGCATATCCCCTTCGGTACCGCAGGTGAAGCCTGCATCCACGCTGCAGCCGGAAACGCCGATAAAAGCTAGGTCAAAATTGATTTTTTCTAACATTTGCAGGGTATTTTGGCCGGAAACTGCCAGATTTTTCCGGTTTATGGTACCGCAGCACAGGGTGACCACCGGGTTGTTCAAACGGCACAGTTCCACCGCGATGCTGGGTCCCGTGGTGAAAATATTCACGTTGATGTCGGGCATATTCTGCACCAGCGCCAGGTTGGTGGTGCTGGCATCCAGGAACACAGAGGTGTGGGGCTGCAGCAGGGTCAGGGCCTTCCGGGCGATGGTCAGCTTGCCGGTATTGTTCTCCTGCATCCGCACGTTGAACTCCGGATCACCGGCATGGCGCACTGCCTTGGCACCGCCCCGGAACTTGACAATGCTGCCCTCTATAGCCAGGGCATCCAGGTCCCGATGGATGGTCATGAGAGAAACCTCCGGGAACAATTCCTGCAGCTGGCGGATGGTAACCACCTTGTTATCTTCGATGTATTCTCTTATTCTGGTCTGACGAATCCTGTTCATAAGATACCTCGAATGTTAAAATCTAAGTTATATATCATAAATATAACACTCTTTTACCAAAATTGTCAATGGCTTTTTGGAAGAATTCGTTGACGGATTTCGCCGGCAGATTTATAATAAACCAAACACAAGAAAGGCGGCATTTCCATGATCCGAAATTTGCAGATTTTTCATAGCGGCAGCCTGGATCCTTACTACAATCTGGCAGTGGAGCGGCGGCTGCTGGAACAGGTGGAAACGGATACCTGCATCTTGTATCTGTGGCAGAATCAGAATACGGTGGTCATCGGAAAAAACCAGAATCCCTGGGTGGAGTGCCGCACCACGTTGCTGGAGGAAGAGGGAGGACATCTGGCCCGACGACTGTCCGGGGGCGGTGCCGTGTTCCACGATGTGGGCAATCTGAACTTCACCTTTTTGATGCGGGATGAGGATTACGATGTGGACCGGCAGCTGTCCGTGATTCAGCAGGCCTGCGCGCTGGCGGGCATTGCCGTGGAGAAGTCGGGCCGTAATGATCTGCTGGCGGAGGGCCGCAAATTCTCCGGAAATGCCTTTTACCACCACGCGGGCCATGCCTATCACCACGGAACCTTAATGATCAACGTGGATAAAGAGAAGCTTTCCCGGTACCTAAGCCCCTCCAAGGCCAAGCTGGAGGCCAAGGGTGTGGCATCGGTTCGGTCCCGGGTGGTGAATCTGACGGAATTCGCGCCGGATCTGACCTGCGATAAGATGCGGCTTTTGATGCATAAAGCCTTTGAGCTGGTCTATGGATATTCTGCCGCAGAAATCGTGCTGCAGAAAGAAGACCATGCCGTGGTTGAGCAGTATCGGAAAATCAACGAAAGCTGGGAATTTCTCTTCGGCGCGCCGCTGCCCTTTACCTTCCGGTGCGAGGGGCGGTTTTCCTGGGGCGGGGTGGAACTGCAGCTGCGTTCCGTGGGCGGTGTGATCACTGAGGCAAAGGTCTACTCCGACGCCATGGACTGGCAGCTGGCCCCTGCTTTGGAAGCGGCGCTGACCGGCTGCCCCTTCCGGGTGGATGCCCTGCAGGCGGCCCTCCGCGGGGCGGTTGCGGATGCAAATACCGCCGAAGACCTGTGCCGGCTTCTGGCAGACCAGCAGCTTTAAATTACCCACATATGAAAAATTCCCTCTTCTGCGGAAGAGGGAATTTTTGTCAATGCAAAGCATATTCCAGTACAAGGTCGTTGAAATCCTTGGCTTCTTCGTAAAGACCGTGGCCCCACTGGGGATACATATGCAGCCGGGCGTTGGGAATCCGGGCGGCAATTTCCCGGGAGGGGTCACCCCCAAGGCAATGGTCCTGCTCACCGCCGATGACCAGGGTGGGGCAATGGATGGTGCGGAGTTTGTCAAAGGCATTGTGGGTTAAGCATGCCCGGGCCTGGACCAGGAAACGGTCGTAGGATTTTGGCTTGGTGATTTTTCCCAGAAAGGGAACCAGCCATTTGTTGCTGCGGTAATAGTGGTCGGAATAAATTTTTCGCAGATTGCTTTCCATCAGCGCGGTGTGGTCCTCCTGCCGGGCCAGGTCCATCCATTCTTCCACAGACCGGGTAAGAAGCGGATTGGGCCGGGGGGAGGTGACTGTCAGAATGAGCTTTTCTACCTTTTCCGGGTAGTCCGCGGCGAAATGCTGGGCGATCATGCCGCCCATGGAAACTCCGAAAATCACGGCCTTTTCGATACCCAGCCGGGACATGGCTTCGGCTACATCCCGGGCCATATCCCGGGTGGTATAGCCCCGGGGCATTTGTGTTTTCCGGCTGAAGGCATAGACGGTAAAATCCTTGGTAAAGGTGCGGTACATCATTGCCATGGGCAGGGCGGTTCCCCGGACAGTGCGCAGACCGTCCCCCAGACCCGGCAGCATCACCAGCACACGCTTGCCGCTGCCGAAGCGGATGTATTCCGTGATGGTACCGTCCATTGGCAGAACATCATTTTTCGCGTTGAGAAGCATAAAATCACCTCATAGGGACAGAAATTTGTTGTTATTTGTATTATAGCATGATTATGGGGAGATACAAACCATTTCTTTAAGGGTATGTACATTGACATTTTCTGGCATTCACGATACAATTTCGTGTAATAGCTTTTGAAAGGCACAGCGGTTGCCAAGGAGAGAAAAATGGAAGAGAAAGCCAATCGGATTTATGGAGAAATGCCCCCGGTGAAGCTGTTTTTTCATGCAGCCATCCCCGGTGTCATCAGCATGGTCGCCATGTCCATATACAGTATTATTGAAGGCATCTTTGTGGGCCAGTTTGTCGGCGGCGAGGCCTTTGCGGCCATGAATCTGGCCATGCCCCTGGTGATGATCAATTTCGCCCTGTCGGATATGATGGGTGTGGGTTCCTCGGTGCCCATCTCCATTGCTCTGGGCCGGAAGGATGAGGAGCAGGCCAACAATTATTTCTCCTGCGCGGTGCTGCTGATCGTGGGAGCCAGTATCGTCACGGGAGTCGGCATGATCGCCTTCGCACCCCAGATCATCGGTGCCATGGGTGCGGAGGACCAGGTGGCCCGGCTGGCGGTGACGTATCTTCGCATCTGCGCGGTGCTGGGTCCTCTGGCCAATCTGGTCTTTGCCATGGATAATTTTCTGCGGATTTCCGGCTTCGTCCGGGGAAGCATGCTGCTGAACCTGCTGATGTCCGGCCTGCAGATCGGTCTGGTGATCCTGCTGGTGGCGGTGTTGCGAATGGGGCTGATCGGTTCGGCGCTGGCCATCAATATCGGATTCTGCGTCTGTGCGGTGATCGCGCTGATTCCTTTCCTTCGGGGAAAAAGTGTGCTGAAGTTCCGCAAACCGAAACTGACTGTGCAGATGCTGAAGCGGATCATTGCCTGCGGCAGTCCCACATTTCTGAACAACATGGCGGGAAGACTGTTCTCTCTGGTGATGAATGTGCTGCTGCTTCGGATGGGCGGTACGGTGGCGGTGTCCACCTTTGCGGTGCTGATGTATTGCAGCGATCTGGTGCAGCCCATGCTCTACGGCCTCTGCGATTCCATGCAGCCTGCCATTGGCTACAACTGGGGTGCGGAAAGCTATCACCGGGTGAAAAGTCTTGCCAAGTGCATCTTCACCTCCACCGCGGTGGTGTCCGTCTTTGCCATTGTGCTGATGTACGGCTTCCCCCGGCAGATCGCCTCTATTTTTGTTGACAGCGGCGAGCAGGAACTGCTGGAGTTGTCTTCCCACGCTCTGCGGTTGTCCAGTGTCAAATTCTTTTTCTGGTGGTTCGGCTTCGTGGCCCAAAGCTTCTATAATGCCATTCAGAATCCAAAAAATGCAGCGATTCTGACCCTGTCCACAGCCATCGTGTTCCCGCTGATTATGGTGGCGGTTCTCTGGCCTCTGGGGCTGGACGGACTGTGGCTGAACCAGGCGGCGACCTATGTGCCGGTGGCCGTGATTTCCTTCTGGATGCTGCGGAAAACCCAGAAAACTCTGGCACCGAAAATGTAAAAAAGCGGGACATACGCCTGGGCGTATGTCCCTTTTCCGTTGTTGTTATGCCGTTTCGTAATCGCTTTCATAGCTTCCGGCGGGCAAAATGTGACCGCAGCTGCAGGTTTCACTGGCAATCAGCGTGCCGGTCTGACCCGGGGCGCCGCCCAGTTTTACAAATACATCTACCCATTCCCCGCAGTTGGGGCATTTCACTTCCGTAAGCTTCGGGGTGTGCTTTCCTTCGTGGCATCCATCCAGCAGCATAAAATCCCTCCTCTTTTCTTTTACTATAACATAAAACTGCCCATTTAGAAAGGGTTTCTTTTGGAAATCGCCGTTGCATCCTATGGCGTTTTACGGTATAGTATTTTTATAAGAAGAAATGGATTATCGGGAGGAACAGACCTATGCAATACCGCTCAGACAAATACGGCAACCAACTGTCCATCCTGGGCTTCGGCTGTATGCGCTTTCCCACCAAGGCCGGACGCATTGACATGGCGGAAACGGAGGCGGAGATCATGACCGCCATCCGCTCCGGAGTGAACTATTTCGACACGGCCTATATCTACCCCGGCAGCGAGGCTGCTCTGGGGGAAATCCTGGAGCGAAACCAAGTCCGGGATCGGGTGTACATCGCTACCAAGCTGCCCCATTATCTGATCAAAAGCCGGGAGGGGCTGGACAAACTTTTCGCCGAGGAACTGAAGCGTCTGCGCACTGACCACGTGGACTATTATTTGATGCACATGCTCACCGATACGGATACCTGGGACCGGCTGAAAAAGCTGGGCATCGAAGAATGGATCGCCGAGAAAAAGGAAAGCGGTGCCATCCGGCAGGTGGGCTTTTCCTACCACGGAAATTCCGAGATGTTCTGCCGGCTGATCGATGCATGGGACTGGGATTTCTGCCAGATTCAGTACAACTACATGGACGAGCATTCCCAGGCAGGCCGCAGAGGTCTGTACCATGCCAACGGCAAGGGCATTCCCGTGGTCATCATGGAACCCCTCCGGGGCGGCAAGCTGGTGAACCGTCTGCCGGAGGAAGCGAAGCAGATTTTTGCTGCATACAAAATTCAGCACACCCCCGCCCAGTGGGCCTTCCGCTGGCTGTGGAATCAGCCGGAGGTGACGGTGGTGCTGTCGGGCATGAATTCCGATGAAATGGTCCGGGACAATATCAATACTGCTTCCACCACCCGGGTGGGCGAACTGGGACCGGAGGAGGAAGCCATGCTCCGGCAGGTGGTCCGGGCCATCAATGCCAAAATGAAGGTGGGCTGCACCGGCTGCGGCTACTGTATGCCCTGCCCGAAAAATGTGGATATCCCCGGTACCTTTGCGGCCTATAACCGCCGGTACCAGGAGGGAAAATTCTGGTCCTTTGTGGACTATGTGATTTGTACCATGCTGCGGAAAAATTCCACAGCCGCATCCAACTGCGTCGGCTGCGGCAAGTGCGAGAAGCATTGCCCCCAGCATATTCCCATCCGGGAAAAACTCCAGGAAGCCCAGAAGGAACTGGAAGGCCCCTTGTACCGGGTGGCCCGAAAAGTGGTGGGCCGGTTTGCAAAATTCTGACAGGAGGAAACGAAAATGAGAAAAAATTTCGGAGCAAAGCCCATGTGCTACCCCATGCCCGTGTACATCATCGGTACCTATGGGGCTGACGGAACCCCCAATGCCATGAACGCCGCCTGGGGCGGCATCAGTGAGGATAAGGAGATTTCCATCTGCATCAGCGAAGACCACAAGACCACCGAGAATATCCTGGCCCGGAAGGCATTCACTGTGTCCATGGCTACGGTGAAGCACATGGCTGCCTGCGACTATGTGGGCATCGTATCCGGCACCAAGGAACCGGACAAGTTTGCCAAGGCCGGCTTCCACGCGACGAAATCTGAATTCGTGGACGCACCCCTCATCGACGAACTGCCCATGGCGGTGGAGTGCAAGCTCATTTCCTACGACCCGGAAACCTGCCGCCTGGTGGGAGAAATCGTCAATGTTTCCGCCGACGAATCGGTGCTGGGAGAAAACGGCAAGGTAGACGTCAGCAAGCTGCAGCCCATTACCTATGATCCCATGAACCACCATTATCTGGCCCTGGGAGAAAAGGTGGGCAACGCCTTCTATGACGGTCTGGCGCTGAAGTGATTTGCTGTTGCGGCGGGAACAATCCCATGCTATACTGATCATGCAGGCAAAGCCTGACATCATTTTAGGAGATACGCTGTTTGAAAAACAACACCTTGGAGATTGTGGCAATTCTTTTCTAAACAATAAATATAGAAAGGATTTGTTACAATGAAACCCATCATCCGCAAGGAAACCCCCAGCGACCATCGTGAGGTAGAAAACTTAATTCGGGAGAGCTTTTGGAATGTGTACCGCCCCGGCTGTCTGGAGCATTTTGTGATCCATCAGCTGCGCAATGACCCCGCTTTTGTGGCGGAACTGGACTTCGTCATGGAACTGGACGGCAGAATCATCGGACAGAATATGTTCATGCGGGCCCGGATCCGGTCCGACGACGGTAGGGAAATCCCCATTATGACCATGGGTCCCATCTGCATCGCCAATGACTTAAAGCGCCAGGGCTATGGCAAACAGCTGCTGGACTATTCTCTGGAGAAGGCCAGAGAATATGGTTGCGGCGCCCTGTGCTTTGAGGGCAATATCGGCTTTTACGGCAAAAGCGGCTTCGGCTACGCATCCCAAAAGGGCATCCGGTATCACGGCTTGCCGGAAGGGGAGGATGCCTCCTTCTTCCTGTGCAAGGAACTGATCCCCGGCTACCTGGAGGGCATCACCGGTGAATACGCACCGCCCCAGGGTTATTTCGTGGACGAAAACGCCTGTGAGGAATTCGACAGGAACTTCCCGCCCAAGGAAAAATTAAAACTCCCCGGACAACTTTTCTGAACCCACAGCCCCCCGGACCTCAGGTCCGGGGGGCCTTTTTGCCTCCGGTGGGCGGGAAATGGGGGAGGTTTTTCCGGAAAACAGAAAAAATCCTTGTCAACAACAGGTATATCGGATGGAAAAAAGGGCCAAAATCTAATCATTGTGCCGAAAATTTTGAAAGGAAGGGGCCATTCGGTGGGTTTTGCTTGACAAACTCCCCAAAAAGTATTACTCTGTTATGGTGTATGGTGGGGAGATTGGAAACGTTTCACCATCATGACAAATGCATTTGGTATCGGAAAACAGAAGGGTATGTGTATCCTGGCGGTTTTTCCGGTTTGCAAATTATAGAGGAAGAAGGAGAAAAAGCAATGCGAAGCAGCGGCATTTTAATGCACATTACCAGCCTGCCCGGAGCCTATGGCATCGGTACCATGGGTAAGCAGGCCTTTGCTTTTGTAGATTTCCTGCACGAGGCAGGCCAGAGCTACTGGCAGATTCTGCCTCTGAACCCCACCGGTTACGGTGATTCCCCCTACCAGTCCTGCTCTACCTTTGCAGGTAACCACTATCTGATCGACCTGGACCAGCTGGTGGAGGAAGGCCTTCTTGTGAAGGAGGACCTGGAGGGTATCCAGTGGAACCATCGGGAAGACAAGGTGGATTTCGGCCTGCAGTACAACGCCAAGCTGAAGGTCCTGCGCAAGGCCTATGCCCGGTTCCAGGGCGACGCAGAATTTGACCTGTTCTGCGCCGATAACTGCGACTGGCTGAATGACTTTGCCCTGTTCATGGCTCTGAAGGACCGCAACGGCGGCAAGCCCTGGTACGATTGGTCTGATCCCATCAAGTTCCGTCACGGCGGCGCCATCGAAAGCGCCCGGAACGGACTGAGAGAGCAGATACGTTTTTACAGCTTCGTCCAGTTCCTGTTCCACAAGCAGTGGAACGCTCTGCGCGGCTACGCTGCCGAAAAGGGTATCAAGATCATCGGCGACGTGCCCATTTATGTTCCCCGGGATTCCGTGGAAGTCTGGTGCGCACCCCACCTGTTCCAGCTGGATGAAAAGCTGGACCCCGTGGCTGTGGCCGGCTGTCCCCCCGATGCCTTCTCTGCTGACGGTCAGCTGTGGGGCAACCCCCTGTACCGCTGGGAAGCCCACAAGGAAGAGGGTTACCGCTGGTGGCTGCGCCGTCTGGCTGCAGCAGGCCGTTGGTACGATGTGATCCGCGTGGACCACTTCCGTGGCTTTGAGGCTTACTGGTCCGTCCCCTACGGCGATGAAACCGCCCGGAACGGAAAGTGGGTCAAGGGTCCCGACATGGACTTTATCGATGCGCTGAAGCAGGGTCTGCCCGATGTGAATATGATCGCCGAGGATCTGGGCTATCTGACCCAGGAAGTGCTGAATCTGCGGGACGGTTCCGGCTTCCCCGGTATGAAGGTACTGGAATTTGCCTTTGATTCCAAGGAACCTTCTGACTACCTGCCGCATACATATACCAGAAATACCGTTTGTTATACCGGTACCCATGACAACATGACCATGCGCCAGTGGTTTGAGACCGCCAGCGAGGAAGCTGTTGCCTATGCCACCGAGTATATGCGCCTGAGCAAAAAGGAAGGCCTGGTCTGGGGTACCATCCGTACCGCCATGTCCTCTGTTTCCGATATGTGCATCATCCAGCTGCAGGATTACCTGAACCTGGGCGGTGAGGCCAGAATGAACTTCCCCGGCACCATGACCGATTCCAACTGGACCTGGCGCCTGGAAAACGGTATGATCAAAAAGGGCCTGGCTCAGAAGATCTATGATCTGACCAAGCTGTATGCCCGTCTGCCCGAAGAACCCAAGAAGGTGACCGTCGGGGCAGAACCCGAAGAAAAAGAAGAAGTAACTGCGGAATAATATCCGCTGCTATTTAAGATTGGAGAGCAAACTAACATGAATCACAACTGTCTGAACATCCTGAAATGGACCGAAGCACAGCTGAAGTACACCTACGACGTATCTTTGCAGGAAGCTACCCCCCAGGAACTCCACGAGGCTCTGGGCGTTGCTGTCATGATGTCTATCGCTGACAACTGGAGTGACAGCAAGAAGGCTCGTCTGTATGAGCGGAAGGCCTTCTATATTTCCGCTGAGTATCTGATCGGCCGTCTGGTGTACTCCAACATGTACAACCTGGGCATTCTGGATGAAATGAAGAAGCTGTTCGCCGAGCGTGGCGTGGATCTGGCTGTGCTGGAAGACATCGAAGACGATGCTCTGGGCAACGGCGGTCTGGGCCGTCTGGCTGCCTGCTTCCTGGACTCCGCCGCATCCACCAACATTCCCCTGTCCGGCTACGGCCTGCGCTACAAGTTCGGCCTGTTCAAGCAGAGCTTCAACGCCAACGGCGACCAGGTTCAGGCTGCCGATGACTGGACCAAGTTCGGCGATCCCTGGTCCTACCGCCGCTATAAGCACGCTGTGAAGATTTCCTTCCCCGACCAGACCGTTCTGGCCGTTCCCTACGATGTTCCTGTCATCGGCTACGGCACCCAGAATGTGGGTACCCTGCGTCTGTGGCAGTGCGAGGCTGAGGAAGAAC
>JAZSHO010000033.1:0-13965 GCA_045533345.1 Faecousia sp.
TACGCATTTCGTCCACATTTGCAGTATATTCGGTGCCAAGATCCTTCGACTCGCTGATGCTCGCTCAGGATGACAACTGCTTCTTTGGTCTTTATGCTATACGTGCTGATTAAAGCCGATAACCACAACAATAATTTACCGCCGGAGGGATTCCCTCCGGCGGTGTTCTTATGCACTTACACGTTGAACAGGAAGTTGACGATATCTCCGTCCTTCATGACGTATTCCTTGCCCTCGCTGCGGACCAGACCCTTTGCCTTGGCAGCGGCCATGGTGCCGCAGGCCTTCATATCCTCAAAGGCGATGACCTCGGCCCGGATGAAGCCCCGCTCGAAGTCGGTGTGGATCTTACCGGCAGCCTGAGGTGCCTTGGTGCCCCGCTTGATGGTCCAGGCACGGCACTCGTCAGAGCCTGCAGTGAGGAAGGAGATGAGGCCCAGCAGTGCGTAGCTGGACTTGATCAGCCGGTCCAGACCGGATTCGGCCACGCCCAGCTCCTCCATGAACATGGCCTTCTCGTCGGGATCATCCAGCTCGGCGATGTCTGCCTCCAGCTTGGCGCAGATGGGCAGCAGCTGGGAACCTTCTTCGTCAGCCAGACCCTTCACGGCCATGTAGTGGCGGTTGTTCTCGGGCTCGTTGATTTCGTTTTCGGCCAGGTTGGCAACGTAGATGGTCTTCTTCAGCGTCAATAGATCGGAGGTGGAGATCAGTGCCAGCTCCTCAGAATCGTCGGTGTAGGTCCGGGCCAGCTTGCCCTCGTTCAGATGCTGCAGCAGACCGGTAAAGACATCTACCTCACGGGCGAACTTCTTGTCGCCGCCCTTCATGGCCTTCTGGGCCTTATCAATGCGCCTCTCCACCATTTCGATGTCGGCCATAACCAGCTCCAGATTGATGATGTCGATGTCCCGCAGGGGATCGGTGGAACCTTCCACGTGGGTGACATTGCTGTCCTCGAAGCAGCGGACCACATGAACGATGGCGTCGGTGGTGCGGATGTTGCTGAGGAACTTGTTGCCCAGACCTTCGCCCTTGCTGGCGCCCTTGACCAGGCCTGCGATGTCCACGAATTCCACAACGGCGGGGGTGAACTTCTTGGGCTTGTGCAGGTCAGCCAGCCAGTTTAAGCGCTCATCGGGAACGGAAACCACGCCCACGTTGGGGTCGATGGTGCAGAATGCGTAATTGTCCGCAGGGACACCTGCATTGGTGATTGCGTTAAAGAGGGTAGACTTGCCCACGTTGGGAAGTCCGACGATACTTAATTTCATTTGTATACTTCTTCCTTTCGGTTCATTACTTTCGTTTTTTGCGGTCGTAAATCTTTGCAAGGCCGCCTTCGCTGGTTTCCCGGAAGCGGTGGTTCAGATTTACGCCGGTTTCCTTCATAGCCCGGCATACCATATCGTAGCTGATGTTCCGGGAGCCGGTGAGGAAATAGCTTAAGTTACAGGCGTTCATGGCCCGCATGGCGGCAACGGCGTTGCGCTCGATGCAGGGAATCTGCACCAGACCGCAGATGGGGTCACAGGTCAGACCCAGATGATGCTCCATGGCAACTTCCGCGGCATATTCCACCTGGTCCAGATTCTGACCGTAGAGTTCTGCCAGTGCGGCGGCGGCCATGGAACAGGCGGTGCCGATCTCTGCCTGGCAGCCGCATTCGGCGCCGGAGATGGAGGCGTTGGTCTTGGTCAGGTTACCGATGATACCGGCGGTGGCAAGGCCACGGATGATCTGCTCGTCGGTATAACCCTTGGTAACCTGGGCATATTTCAGCACAGCAGGCAGGACGCCGCAGGCACCACAGGTAGGTGCGGTAACCACGGTGCCGTTGTCTGCATTCTGCTCGGCAACGGCGTAGGCATAGGCGGCGATCATCTGGAATTCCTTCAAAGCTGGCTCATCCACTCCCGGATCCTGCTCGTACAGGTACTTGGCTTTCCGCTGGACGTTCAGACCGCCGGGGAGAACGCCGGTTTTGGAAAGGCCTTCGTCAATGGCGTTCTTCATGGTCTGCCAGACTTCCGCCAGGAAATCCCAGATTTCGGGGCCTTCGTTCAGTTCCACGTATTCGGACAGCTTGCTAATGTAGCGCCACTTGCAGAAATCGGCAATTTCGGCGAAGGAATGCTCAATGTAGATCTCCTCACCGGCAGCGATTTTCTGACTGGGCAGGCGGATGTCGCCGCCGCCGATGGACTCTACCCGCAGTTTGCCCAGTTCCTTACTGCCTGCAAAGGCGGTGAAGTCCATGGTATTGGGGTGCATACCTTCCCAGGTATCGGAGGAGAAGAGAATTTCGGTGCGGCTTTCGTCCAGAACTTCCTTCAGCACCCGGTCGGTGCCGTGGCCCACGCCGGTTTTGTTCAGAGAGCCGTAGAGGGCCACCTGGAACCGGTCTGCCTGGGGATATTTTTTCAAAAACAGCTGGGCAGCCCGTTCCGGACCCATGGTATGGGAGGAGGAGGGGCCTTTGCCGATTTTGTAAATCTCGCGGATGGATTTCATGGAAATACCTCCGTTTCTTTGGTTTCATTATTGTCCAACCTAAAGTATAACAAATTTTTCGCGGGAAAACAATGGGTTTCGGAAATATTTATTGCCGGGGCGGCCCGGCGGCCAACTCGCACGACCTGCGGCGGTAGTCGTTACCCGTTCACTCGGCCCGGTGTGGGGATGGCCCCACGGCCAATGCGCACGAACTTCTCAATGAATCTCCACACGTCCACTCGGCCCGGTAACGATACTGCCCACGTAAATTATAATTTGTCGCAGTAAGAAGCATGTCATTGCGAGGAGCGACAGCGACGTGGCAATCTCCTGCTGTGCGGCTCGTTTTTGAAGATGCGTATATTCACATAGAATCTGTGGGATATACCATGTTAATTGGTGCAAAACAGTGGGGAAATACGGTGCAGGAGATTGCCACGTCGGGCCATTGTTATGGCCCTCCTCGCAATGACATGCGTTGTAATAAGTGCAACCGTAAAGGACTATTTATCTCAGCAGTAACGAATCGGGCCACCCACCCAATGGCCTTGGTCAACTGACCAGCCAAAGGCCCGAACTGTCAGCGGCAACTCGCCGCCGGCAGACTACAATTTATCACAGGAACGGTTCTTAATTGCCTCCAGACTCAATTCCCCGGCCAGCTTGAACAGGGCATCGCTGAGCACTCTGTCCAGAGGCAGTCCGGCAGCGGAAGCAATGCGGGTGTAGAACAGAACCACCGAAGGGTCCAGCCGAAGTGTGATATCCATAAAGCAGCCTCCTGCAAAAGCGGAAGCTGTTTCCGCTTCCAAATTTTTATGCTTCATCCTATGCAGACTCTTGACATTGGTGCTATAATGTAAGGTACAGAAATTGGAAAACCGAGAGGATGAAAATATTATGGCAAAAGAGAAAAAGGTTGAACAGATCACCGATATGGAGGTCGACTTTGCCCAGTGGTTCACGGATGTGTGCAAGAAGGCGCAGCTGATCGACTATTCTTCCATCAAGGGTGTGTTCATTTACCGTCCCTATGGCTATGCCATCTGGGAAAACATCCAGCAGATCATGGACAAGGAATTCAAGAAGCAGGGCGTTGAGAATGTCTACATGCCCATGCTGATCCCCGAATCCCTGCTGCAGAAGGAGAAGGACCATGTTGAGGGCTTCGCTCCCGAGTGTGCTTGGGTCACCATGGGCGGCATGGATCGCCTGGAGGAGAAGATGGCCATCCGTCCCACCTCTGAGACCCTGTTCTGCGAGCATTTCGCCAATGTGCTGCAGTCCCACCGGGATCTGCCCATGAAGTATAACCAGTGGTGCAGCGTTCTGCGCTGGGAGAAGACCTCCCGTCCCTTCCTGCGTCACCGGGAATTCCTGTGGCAGGAGGGCCATACCCTCCACGCTACCGCTGAGGAAGCCAAGGCCTTCACCGAAACCATGCTGAATGTCTATGCTGACTTCTGCGAGAACGTGCTGGCAATGCCCGTTACCCGGGGCCAGAAGACCGACAAGGAAAAGTTCAACGGTGCCGAGGCTACCTACACTATCGAGTGCATGATGCACGACCGGAAGGCTCTGCAGGCCGGTACCTCCCACTACTTCGGCGACGGCTTCGCCAAGGCCTTTGAGATCGAGTTTACCGACAAGACCAACAAGAAGACCAACCCCCACCAGACCTCCTGGGGTGTTTCCACCCGTCTGATCGGCGGCATCATCATGACCCACGGCGACAACAACGGTCTGGTTCTGCCTCCTAAGGTGGCTCCCATCCAGGCTGTGGTCCTGCCCATTGCCCAGCATAAGCCCGGCGTTCTGGAAGGTGCCGCTGCCATTAAGGACCGTCTGGCCAATGCCGGCTTCCGTGTGAAGATGGACGACAGCGACAACTCCATGGGCTGGAAGTGCGCCGAGTACGAAATGAAGGGCGTGCCTCTGCGTGTTGAGTGCGGTCCCCGTGATCTGGAGAATGGCCAGTGCGTGCTGGTCCGCCGGAACGACCGGGAAAAGATCGTGGTCAAGCTGGAGGATCTGGAAGCAGCTGTTGCCGAGCAGCTGCAGGCCGTTCACGATGGTATGTTTGCCCGGGCCAAGAAGAACCTGGAAGAGCACATCTACGAGGCTCACTCCCTGGAGGAAGCCAAACAGCTGCAGGAAGCCAACGGCGGTTTCGTCAAGACCATGTGGTGCGGCGAGCTGGATTGCGAGCTGAAGATGAAGGAAGTGGCCGGAATGTCCTCCCGCTGCATCCCCTTCGCACAGGAAAAGCTGGGCGACACCTGCGCCTGCTGCGGCAAGCCTGCTGACAAGATGATCTACTGGGGCGTTGCCTATTAATTATTGTCGTATCTAAGAGAATTCTGAAAACGACGCAGTCTGTTAGACTGCGTCGTTTTTTCGTCAGGAGGGAAAAGCATGAAACGTGTGGTGATTCTCGGCTGTGCCGGTGCCGGAAAATCGACACTGGCCAGAAAGCTGGGGGAGAAAACCGGCTTGCCGGTGGTGCATCTGGACAAGCTGTTTTGGAAAAGCGGCTGGGTGGAATCGACAAAGGCAGAAATAGACGAAAAGATTTTCGAAGAAACCCGGAAGGACCGCTGGATTATGGATGGAAACTATACCCGGACGATTCCTATTCGCCTTCAGCGCTGCGATACCGTGATTTACCTGGATTTTCCCCGCTGGCTGTGTTTATGGAGCGTGTTGAAACGGGTAGCTTGCAGTTACGGCAAGGTTCGTCCGGATATGCCGGAGGGCTGCCCGGAACGAATAGACTGGGAATTTCTGGTTTGGATTTGGAATTTCAACAAAAAGAATCGCAAACGCTTTTATGAGATGTTGCGCAAATTGGATGGGAAACAGGTGTATATCCTAAAAAAGCGTCGTGAAGTGAAACACCTTCTGGAAACACTATAAAATAAGCCCCGACCGGGAGGTCGGGGCTGCATTGCATTAGATCCTGCAGGCCAACTCAAAGGCCAACAGGGCGATTTTCTGTTTTTCATCCAGCTTTGCGGTGCCGGAAAGACTTCTGGGATCCCAGCTGCTGTGGTCCAGATTGTCTCCGGCATAGAAAAACTGGAAAAACTCCACATCCCGGAAATCACACAGCGCCTGCATGGCGCTGCATTCCATTTCCACACAGACTGCGCCCATCTTCTTTCGCGCCTCGATTTTCCTGGGGGTTTCCCGATAAAAAGCATCGGTGGTCCAGGTAGTTCCCTCGATGTACGGATAACCAAACTGATCACAGACGGATTTAAATTCCTCCCGGTATTTCCGGTTCACATCGATATAATCTGCGGCAGGGGCATAGTGGTAGCTGGTGCCCTCATCCCGGATGGCACGGGTGGGAATGATGATGCCACAGTCCTGAATCCGCCGGTCCAGTACACCGCAGTTTCCCAAAAGAATGATGCGCTTTGCGCCGAAACTGATCACATCCTCAAAACTGCCCACACAGGCCGGTCCGCCCAGCCTTGCTTTGTAAAAGGCAAACCGTTTTCCCTGGTAAACTACTTCATATACAGGCCAGATGCCATCCACATCGTGGGTTTCTGCGATGACTTTGCCGCCCAGAAAATTCACAAGGGCAGAAAACAGGTGGTGGGAAAAGACGGATACCATGGTTTCCGGGAAGTTGGGGAGTCTTGGATGGGCATAATCGGGATTGATCACGGCTTCCCGGGCTTTATCAAATTCGGTCAACAGCATTGTGGATGCTCCTTTCTGTATTTTTCCGAATCATAGCATAAAGAGAGAAGGAAAACAACCCCGAAAAATCCGCTTCCGGATCACCGGAAGCGGATTCTTTGCATTATACAATACCCTGGGCGTTCATGGCATCGGCCACCTTCAGGAAGCCGGCGATGTTGGCACCGGCAACATAGTTGCCTTCCATGCCATACTGCTTTGCGGCGTTGTCCAGGTTGTGGAAAATGTTGACCATGATATCCTTCAGCTTGCTGTCCACTTCCTCGAAGGTCCAGCTGAGTCGCTCGGAGTTCTGGGTCATTTCCAAAGCGGAGGTGGCCACGCCGCCTGCGTTGGAAGCCTTTCCTGGGCAGAACAGCACGCCGTTTGCCTGCAGGTATTCGGTGGCTTCCAGGGTGGTGGGCATATTGGCACCCTCGGCTACGGCGATACAGCCGCCCGCAACCAGCGCCTTGGCGTCATCGATCAGCAGTTCGTTCTGGGTGGCGCAGGGCAGGGCCACATCGCACTTGGTGGTCCAGACACCCTTGCCCTCGTGATAGACGGAGTTGGGGCGGGCCTTGGCGTACTCGGTCAGACGGGCGCGCTTCACCTGCTTCACTTCAATGAGGGTTGCCACGTCGATACCGTCGGGATCGTAGATCCAGCCGGTGGAATCGGAGCAGGTGACAGGCTTTGCGCCCAGCTGCCATGCCTTTTCGATGGCATAGGTGGCCACATTACCGGCACCGGAAACAGCAACGATTTTACCCTCCAGGCTGTGGCCGTTGCACTTGAGCATTTCATTGGTCAGATACAGCAGACCGTAGCCGGTGGCCTGGGTCCGGGCCAGGCTGCCGCCGTAGGAAAGCCCCTTGCCGGTGAACACGCCTTCGTACACATCCCGAAGCCGCTTGTACTGGCCGTACATATAGCCTACTTCTCTTGCACCCACGCCAATGTCACCGGCGGGAACGTCGGTGTTGGCACCAATGTACTTGTACAGCTCGTTGATCAGACTCTGGCAGAAGGCCATGACTTCCCGGTCGGACTTGCCTTTGGGGTCAAAGTCGGAGCCGCCCTTGCCGCCGCCGATGGGCAGGCCGGTGAGGGAGTTCTTGAAGGTCTGCTCGAAAGCCAGGAACTTCATAATGGACAGGTTGACGCTGGGATGGAACCGCATGCCGCCCTTGTAGGGACCGATGGCAGAGTTGAACTGGACCCGGTAGGCATTGTTCACCTGGACCTGGCCATTGTCATCCACCCAGGGGACCCGGAAGAGAATGCACCGCTCGGGGGTGGTCAGCCGCTCCAGCAGGGCATTGCGCTTGTAAGCATCCTCGTTTTTTTCAATGACGGCCCGGAGAGATTCCAGAACCTCGGTGACCGCCTGGATAAATTCCGGCTGGTCGGCATTCTGCTTTTTCACACGTGCCAGGGCTTCATCTACATAACTCATAAACAAATGTCCTCCCTAGAAAGAGTTTTTTCGATGCACCCCATTGTAGCAGAATGGATACAAGAATACAAGAGGGTTTTGCAACTTTTTTGCACCCTGCTTGCAAAAAAAGTAAGGGAGAGCATAGCCCTCCCTTAAAACGATATTATCTTGCCCGGGGGAGAATTTCTTCCCGGATGACAGTGAACAGGGTATCCAGTTCTGCTTCCGTGGTATCCCGGCAGAGGGAAATCCGGAAGGAGCCGTCCATCACCTCGGGACTGAGGCGCATGGCTTCCAGCACATGGCTCCGGTGGCCCTTGGCGCAGGCACTGCCTGCGGAAACGCAGATGCCGTGGTCCTGCAGAATGTTGATGGTATTCTGGGTAGGAACACCGGGAATGGAAAGGGACAGAATGTGAGGGGCATCATGGGCGCCGTTCACATGGATGCCGGGTAAATCGGAGAATTTCTCCACAAGGTTGGAAAGCATCTCCTTTTCCCGGACAGAATCGGCCCGGAACGTAGCACCCACAGCGGCGCAGGCGGCGGCAAAGCCAAAAATAGCGGGGGTGCCTTCGGTGCCGCTGCGGTAGCCGCCCTCCTGCCCGCCGCCAAGGAGCAGGGGAGGGAAAGACTTCAGCTTGGGACTGATGTACAATGCACCGGCACCCTTGGGACCGTGGACCTTGTGAGAAGAAACGGTAATCAAATCTGCACCCAAGGCCTTGGCAGAGAAGGGGACTTTCAAGAAACCCTGGACTGCGTCGGTGTGAAAAATGGCATCGGGGCAGAGCTTGTGAGTCAGCTTTGCCATCTGGGCGATGGGCATAAGAGAACCTACTTCATTGTTTACCATCATGATGGAAACCAGAATGGTATCCTTCCGCAGAGTGGCTTTCAGCGCATCCAAGGTGATGCGGCCATCTGCGTCGGGCTGCAGGTAGGTCACCTCAAAACCCTGGGTTTCCAGGTCCTTCATACAGTTTAAGATGGCGTGATGCTCAATGGCGGTGGTGATGATGTGCTTGCCCCGCTTGCCGAAGCGCTTGATGGTGCCGAAAATGGCCCAGTTGTCCGCCTCGGTGCCGCCGGAGGTAAAGAACACCCGGTCTGCTTCCGCGCCCATGGCGGCAGCTACCTGCATCCGGGCAGTGCGCAAGGCCCGGGCGGTATCGATACCGAAATTGTACAGGGCGGAAGGATTTCCCCAGCCGTCCGTGAGAGATTTGGTCATGGCCTCCACAGCTTCCATACATGGCTTGGTGGTGGCGGAATTGTCTAAATAAATCATAATTATAATATCCTGAATTCGTTATGTCATTGCGAGCCAGTTCGCAAACTGGCGTGGCAATCCCCCGGACACTCCAGGAAACCATAGGGGATCGCCACACCAGTGTGAGCACTGGTTCGCGATGACATGTAATAATTTTTATTTTCCAACACAGAACCGTTCGAAGATTCTTGCGGTAATATCCTCCCGGATGGTAGCGCCGGTGACTTCACCCATGGCTTCCATGGCTTCCTCCACATCGGTCAGCACCGCATCGGGAGTCAGCCCAAGCTGCAGCCCCTGCAGGGACCGGAGCATGGCTTCGTAGGCCCGGCGAATGGCGTCGAACTGTCGGGCGTTGGTCAGAATGGAGCCGTCGCAGGGCATCTCGTTCTCAAAGAGAACCTCCACCACATCTGCCAGCTGGTCCAGACCCTTGCCGTCCTTGGCGGAGATGTGGATCACATTCATAAAGGGCAGGTCGCTGGGCTCTACTTCGGTACCCAGATCGGTCTTGTTGATCAGCGCCACGGCATTTTCATGGTCGCAGCACAGATCGATGATGGCCTCGTCCTCTTCCGTCAGCGGCTTGGAACCGTCACAGACGAACAGCACCAGGTCCGCCTCTTCCACAGCACGCTTGGATCGCGCCACACCGATGGCTTCCACGGTATCGGCGGTTTCCCGGATACCGGCGGTGTCGATAAGCCGCAGCCGGGTTTTGCCCAGCATGACGGTTTCCTCCACGGTGTCCCGAGTGGTGCCGGGGATGTCGGTGACGATGACCCGGTCGTAGCCTGCCAGGGCATTCAAAAGACTGGATTTACACACATTGGGCTTGCCCACAATGGCAGCGGCCACACCCTGGCGCAAAATCCGGCCCTGGCCGTAGGTCTGCAGCAAGGCATACAATTCCTTGGCCTTGGACCGGAGGTCAGAGCGGTAGTTTTCCAGGCCGAAGTCCTCAATATCCTCGTCGGGATAGTCCAGCACCGCGTGAAAATGGCTGCAAAGATCCACCAGGGAATCGTAAATGGGCGAGAGTTTCTTCTGGAGCTTGCCGCCCACCTGTCCGGCGGCATTGGCGGCAGCATCGGCGGTGTCCGCTTCAATCAGATGCGTCTCCGCAACTTCCTGGGTTAAGTCCAGCTTGCCGTTCAAAAAGGCCCGCTTGGTGTATTCGCCCCGTTTGGCAGGCTTTGCTCCGGCAATATACAGGCTTTCCAGTCCCGCGGCCAGAACGGCGGGGGAACCGTGGCAGTGAAATTCCACCGTATCCTCGCCGGTGTAGCTGTGAGGCCCCCGGGAAACCACCACGCAGCAGGCGTCGATGACCCGGCCCTCCTTGTCGTGGAGTTCACCCAGCAGCAGCTTTCTGTCGGGAACTTCAAAGAGTGTTTTCTTATAATTTAATGTAAAAATTTTATCGGCAACAGCAATGCAGTCATCGCCGGTCAGCCGGATGATGCCGATGGCGGAAACCTGGTTTCCGGTGGATACGGCGGCAATGGTATGGGACATGATACAAGACTCCTTCGTCGTCCTAGTTGACAGTTGACAATTGACGGTTGAAAATTATGGCAGGTTCTTCGGTAGGGCGGCTTGTCCTCAAGCCGCCGAAAAACGGTACTGAGCGTTCCGGATTATGTTTTGATTCAGATTACCGTGTCATTGCGAACCAGTGCGATTAAGTGGTGTGGCAATCTTCCGGTAAAAGGCGATGATTTCCTCCTCGGTCAAATACATCCCCAATTGGACAGCGGCAGCGTGCCACGCAGCTTCGTCATGGACATTCCCGGAGGCCTCGACCTGGCTTAACAGCTTCAGTACCCATTCCTGCCCTGTGATCAAATCATGGAGGACCCCGATGGCCCAGTACCGGGCCCGGTCCACAAGACCGCTGCGGAACTGGGAACGGATCGCTTCCTCTAAATCGTAGCGGACTTTCTGTAATTCAAAGGATGCTTCGCCGTCTGCAATATGGAGAATGGCATACTTGGGCCAGATACCGCCACCCTGGGGGATGCCAACAGAACCGGGATTGAGGATGGTTTTGCAGGATCGGGTTCTTATATACTGCCGGTGGCTGTGGCCGGTCAGCAGAAAGGGGTGCTGCATCCCGTGAAAGACGGTGCCGATTTTATCATCGTCTCCCTCAAAATAAAACCTGTCATCTTCCATGGCAGCGTGGGCAATTTCAAAGGTCACGCCAGCGAAAGTAACCTCGTTGGAAATGGGAAGACTTTGGAAGAAAGCCAGATCTTTGGGGCGTAAATGCTCGTAGGTGAACAGAAGGGAACCGGATTTGGAACCGGGGACAAAGGAGTGGCTCCCTTCCAACATATACCGCTCCCGGTTGCCCCGAAGACAGATTGTGGGATAGCGTGACCGGATCTCATACAGCAGGTCCATGGTCCGCTCCGGTTCCGCCAAATCGGAAACATAATCCCCAAGGAAAATGAAACGGTCACATCCATTGGCTATGGCATCGTCAAAGCAGGCTTTAAAGGCGTGATAGTTGGAATGGATGTCGGAGAGAACCGCGATTTTTATGTCAGTCATGATTATTCCCCTTTAAGAAAGGAAAGGGGATCTCCCTGGCTGGCAATGAAGTGCATCAGCATATAGGCGCACATGATAGCCACGTTTTCTTCCCGGAGGATGCGCTTGCATTCTTCCCGGTCCGCCAGAATCACCTGGATGTCCTCGGAAGCCTCCTGGTGGCGGTTGGTGGGCTCACCAAAGCAGTAGCCGAAAACGGTACCGCAGCTTTCGTCGGTCATGCCGATGGTGGTGAAGAAAGGCCGGGAATAGCTTCCGGCATCCACAGGGGCGAAGGTCAGACCGGTTTCCTCATACATTTCCCGGATTCCCGCCTCCAGCATGTCTTCGCCGGGTTCCACCAGACCTGCGGGAAACTCGTAACAGTAGCCTCCCAGAGGGTAGCGGAACTGGCGGATCAGCACCACCCTGTCCTTATTTTCGCCGTAAACGCCGTAAAGAATCACGCCGTCGGGACTGTTCTTATGGGAAACAGCCTTCAAGTCTTCGATTCTTTTTGCCCGGGAGGCAACAAAGTAAGGATGGGACAACGCATCGCCGCTGCGGCTGATGGCTTCGAACTCGTAGAAGTTCAAGTAGGGCGTATTGGTTTTCTTTTCGATGTTTCCGACCTTGCTCATGGCAATTCCTCCGAAAAGTCATAATAATTAACTATACCATTCTTTTGATAAAAATGCAATATCCGGGCATACTTGTATGGGGTGATGACATGACGGATGCACAAATCAAAAGACAGTTTGCCGGTTCCTCGGATTTTGAGACCCGAACGCTGAAACTGGGGCAGCGGGAAATCTATGCTTATTTTCTGGACGGCCTGGTATCCGGAAGTTTTATCTCCGACTACATTTTCAAACCCATCTCCGGGAATCTGCCCGGGGAAATGGCAGCTGCCTATAAAGCGGCCCTTGGCGGTGCCATCTATAATGCGGTGGCAAAGCCTTGCAAGGACTTGGAGGATGTGGTGAACAAAATCGTCAATGGGTTTTGCGTCATCCTGTTTCCGGGAGTGGGGGCCATTGCCTTTGAAACCCGCACCGGCGTAAGCCGAGGCCCCTCCGCCCCGGAGGTAGAAAACACAGTCAAAGGCCCTAAGGATGCCTTCGTGGAAACCATCCGCATCAATACCAGCCTTGTCCGACGGCATCTTCGTTCCCCGGATCTGAAAATCTATGGAACGGTGGTGGGCAGACGAAGCTTGACCAATGTGGCAGTGCTTTGGATCGAGGGAATTACCAATCCGGAGTTGGTGCAAAGAATGCAGCAGCGGCTGGACACCATCGATATCGACGGATTTCTATCCCCCTCGGCGGTAGAAGAGTATGTGACCGGCTCCCGGTTCACGGCATTTCCGCTGATGCAGTACACGGAGCGTCCGGACCGATTCTGCCAGGGCCTTCTGGATGGCCGGGTTGGACTGATGGTGGACGGCTTACCCCTGGCTTACCTGGCCCCGGCCAATATCGGGTATCTGATGGAAAGCCCTGAGGACAGAAGCCGGGATTTTATTTCCGCGTCCTGCATTCGGATCCTGCGCTATGCATCGTTACTCATGAGTCTGCTGCTTCCTGCCCTCTATATTGCAGCGGTAACCTACCATCAAAATTGGATTCCGGAAAAGCTGCTTACTATAATATTAGATAGTATCAAGGACGTACCCTTTTCGGTGGGCGCAGAGGCACTGGGATTGTTGATTGCTTTTGAATTGCTCCAGGAGTCCGGTATCCATCTGCCCCAGGCTGTGGGACAGTCGGTATCCACGATTGGAGGTATCGTGGTTGGCACTGCTGCGGTGGAAGCAGGCTTGATTTCTCCTGTGGTGCTGATCGTGGTCAGTATCGCAGGAGTTGGCGGCTTTGTACTGCCAAACCGTGACCTTGCAGAAGCGATCCGGGTGTGGCGGTTCGCGTTGGGAATCCTGGCGGCATTCCTTGGGGCATGGGGAATTGCGGTAGGGTTAGGTATTCTGCTGCTTCACCTGGCAACGCTGAAATGCCTGGGAATCACATATCTGCGCCCATTTCCAAAGGAAAGAGGCCTCTTGCGAGGTCGTTTGACCAACAATAAACGCCGGGACAGAACCTTGAAACCAAAAGATGAAAACAATCAAAAATAAAACGAAAAAGTGCGAAAAAAGGTATTGACAAAAGGGGAAGGAAGTGCTAATATATTGAAGCTGTCCCGACGGGGCAGCAAAAAAATGCAAACTTAAAAGAAATTTGAAAAAACTTGAAAAAAGTTCTTGACAAATGGTTTTAAGTGTGCTAATATAGCAAAGCTGACCGCGAGAGCGCGAAGCTGTCTGTACCTTGTAAATTGAATAACGTAAAGACAAACTAAACACCTTGGACAAACAAGGTTGTGGAGAGAGATCTTACACAACAAAGGTTTTGTTTAAGTTTTCGTGTATAAGACGAACAAAAACAGCCAACGAAATTCTTGAGTATAATTTGCTAAGACAAATGTATTCAAAAACTTGATTTGAGGCTCGAAAGAGCTTTAGATA
>JAZSHO010000015.1:0-16379 GCA_045533345.1 Faecousia sp.
TTGAACAACTTGCTTGTCTTCCTAAGACCGCTTGGCCTCCGACTTGGTGGATCTGGCGGTTCAGATGGACATTGTCCAGAAGTCCGGCAGCTGGTTCTCCATGGGCGATGAGCGTATCGGCCAGGGTGCCAACTCTGTGAAGGAGTATCTAAATCGGATCGTAGCCATGTCGTTCTGTGAGCCAAGGAGTTGAACAACTTGCTTGTCTTCCTAAGACCGCTTGGCCTCCGACTTTCTCCAAGTGGGGCGAACTGGTGGATCTGGCGGTTCAGTATGACATCGTCCAGAAGTCCGGCAGTTGGTTCTCCATGGGTGACGAGCGTATCGGCCAGGGTGCCAACTCTGTGAAGGAATATCTGATCAACAACCCCGAGATCGCCGAATCCGTGGAAGCCCAGGTTCGGGAAAAGCTGATGAATGCCACCGCCATCGCTCCCAAGGCACCCGCCAAGGCCGCTCAGAAGGCAGTAGCCGTCAGCGCTGACGACTTCGACGATGAGGATTGATTCCCTAAAAACCACCCCGGACCGGGCCGGACGCTACTGGGTCAGCTTTGAAGACGGCTCCAGAATCGGCCTGTACCGCCAGACGGTGGAAGACTTCGCGCTGTACACCGGCAAGGAACTGTCTGACGAAGAACTGGAACAGCTTCTCACTGCCGCAGGCCAGATGTCTGCTAAAATGCGTGCAGTCCGGATCGTATCCGCTTCCAGCGTTTCCAAGCGGGACCTGGAAGACCGGCTTGTACGAAAAGGGGAGGACCCCCAGCAGGCTAAGGAGGCCGTCCAATGGATGGAAGACCTTCACCTGGTGGATGACCGGAATACCGCTGAGCAAGTAGTCCATTCCTGCATTGCCAAGGGCTATGGCTTAGCCAGAGCCAAACAGGCTCTGTACGAAAAACGGATCCCCAAGGCCTATTGGGAGGAAGCGCTGGCCGATTATCCCGACCAGGCGGAGAAGATTGAAACATTTCTCCGCTCCAGATTGGACGCTGACTCCGACCAGAAGCAGATCAAAAAAGCCATCGATGCTTTGATCCGCCGGGGCCACAGCTACAGCACCATCCGGCAGGTTTTGAATACCCTTTCTTTCGACACGGAAGATTATTTTGAGGATTAACTATGGCAAATATTGGTTTTATTTCTCTTGGCTGTGCCAAGAACCAGGTGGACTGCGAACGGATGATGTACCGTGTCCAGGAAGCCGGGCATGAGGTCAAGGCAGATATCGTGGGCAGCGATGTGGTGGTCATCAACACCTGCGGCTTCATCGATTCCGCCAAATCCGAGGCCATCGACTACATATTGCAGACTGCTGCTTTGAAGGCAGAGGGCCTGGTGGGCAAAATTCTGGTTACCGGATGTTTGTCCCAGCGTTACCAGCAGGTGATTCTGGAAGAATTGCCCGAAGTAGACGGCATCCTTGGTACCGGCAGCTACACGGAGATCGTTCCCGCCATCGAGGCTCTGCTGAATGATCAGCAGGTGGTGGACTTTGGCTCCATCGATGCCCCCGAGCAGGAAACAGGTCGTGTGGTCACCACTCCGGAGCATTATGCCTTCATTAAGATTGCCGAGGGCTGCGATAACCGCTGCTCCTACTGCATCATTCCTTACCTCCGGGGCAAGTTCCGCTCCCGCCAGATGGACGATGTGCTGTACGAAGCCCGGATGCTGGCAGCCAGCGGTGTCAAGGAACTGATCGTGGTTGCCCAGGATACCAGCCGCTACGGCACGGATCTGCCCGGCCACAAGCGGCAGCTGCCCGAATTGCTGCGGCAGCTGTGCCAGATCGAGGAACTGAAGTGGGTCCGGGTCCACTATGTGTACCCCGATGAGATCGACGAAGAATTCATTGATGTCATGGCTTCCGAGCCCAAGATCGTCAAGTATCTGGACATTCCCATTCAGCACTGCAACAGTGAGATTCTTCAGCTGATGAACCGGCGGGGCGATGGCGATTTCCTGCGGGAACTCTTTGCGAAGCTGCGCGCCCGAATCCCCGGGCTGGTGATTCGGACCAGCCTCATCACCGGCCTGCCCGGTGAGGGGGAGGAAGAATTCCAGGAACTGTGCGAATTCCTCCGGGAACTGCGCCTGGAGCGTGTGGGTGCCTTTGCCTTCTCTCCCGAGGAGGGAACCCCTGCCGCGGAAATGGAATTCGTTGACAACGAAGTGGCCCTCAAGCGTGCGGAGATTATTGAAATGCTGCAGTCCGGGATTATGGACGATTACAACGCTTCCATGATCGGCAAGGAACTGGAAATCCTGGTGGACGGTTACTATGAGGAGTTGGAGCAGTTCTTTGGTCGCACCTACGCGGATTCTCCCGACATTGACGGCCGCGTCTGGATCGCTTCCGACGAACCCATCCGGGAAGGCGATTTCGTAATGGTAAAAATCGACGGCTGCATCGATGGCGATCTGTCCGGCTATGTAATTGAGGAGTAACAAAGATGACAACTGCTAGTAAAATTACGCTGGTCCGTGTCGCTATGATCCCGGCCTTCATGGCTACCATGTACGTAAGCGGCGGGGAAGCGGGTCTTTGGATGTACCTGTCCCTGGCGATTTTCATTCTCGCCAGTCTGACGGACTACATTGACGGCTACATTGCCCGCCATTATAACCAGACTACCGATTTCGGTAAGTTCCTGGATCCTTTGGCAGACAAGCTTCTGACCATTGCTGCCATGTCCATTTACTGCCAGTGGGGTATTTTCCCCGCCTGGGCGCTGATGATCGTGCTGACCCGGGAATTCGCTGTCAGCGGCCTGCGTATGGTTGCCGGGCCCAAGGGTAAAGTCATTGCCGCCGGCAAGAGCGGCAAGTTCAAGACCGCCTCTACCATGGTTGGCCTGTGCCTTATGATGGCATTCCCCGGCAATCATTTGCTTAACTGGATCGTCATCGGCATGATCGTGGTGACCACCGTCTATTCCGGCGTGGAATATTTCATCCAGAACTGGAATTGTCTGTGGGACTGATGTAAATATTAGGATGTCATTGCGAGGAGGGCCGAAAAATCGGCCCGACGTGGCAATCTCCCGAATCGCAGAAAGGCTCTGAAAGAACCGGGGGATCGCCACACCAGTCTGCGGACTGGCTCGCGATGACATTTTTCTTTTTTATTTGCAACATTTTCCCCGTGTCAATCGTATCTATACTGAGAGGAGGTGACGGCAATGGCTTCCATGGTCCGCACCAATCGCGAATTCATTGCAATCTATCACCGTCATGTGGATACTGTCTACCGGATTTCCTTTTCCTTTATGAAAAACCGTACAGACGCGGAGGATATGGTCCAGGAAACCTTTTTGCGTCTGCTGTCGGAGGGAAAAACCTTCGAAAGTGAAAAGCATGAAAAGGCATGGCTTATTGTAACCGCATCCAACCTGTGCAAGGATACTTTGAAAAAATGGTGGCGCAGGAATGAAAATATCGAAGAACTGCAATCCCTTGGCTACGAGCAAACCTTTGCTGACCCGGCAATTATGAAAGCAATTCTGGCCCTAAAACCGGACTATAAAACCGCCGTCTATATGTACTATTATGAAGGCTACACCACAGCAGAAATTGCCGAACACCTCAATTGCCCGGAAGCCACCGTCCGCAGCCGTCTGTCCCGGGCCCGTGCCCAGCTGAGAACTTTACTGGGAGGTGACGCAAGATGAAACGATCCGACATTCGCAAGGCCTATGATTCCATGAACCCTACCTCCGCCCAGAAGGACAAGATGCTATCCGCCATTCTGGAAGCAGAAACCGGCAGAAAAATGGGAAAATACCAGGCAAGACCGGTCAAAACCAACAAATGGAGCTGGATCCCGGCCGTTGCTGCTTTGTTTGCAGTCGTTACTGCAGGAATCTTTGTCACCGGAAGGACACCTCAAACAGAGAATCCCGTCCTGGATAATCCGGCCATCGAAAGTGCGCCTGCCGAAAATACGGAAATCCCCGTGGTTTATAACGAGATCATCAGAGCCTGCCGTACCGCTTTGGAAGAGGATTGGGACGCGGCAACATGCCAGAATTCCCAAATCTCCGCCCGGTTTGCCAATACCGAATATGCCAGCGAAAACGCCGGTTACCAGATCACGGACATTGATGGCAACGGCACCCCGGAGCTGATCATCGGTCATTTGGAATATATCTGGAATCTGTACACTCTGGGGGCTGAAAATACGGCTGTCCAGCTTATCACAGACACCAACGACGGAACGGTCTATCAGCTGGCGGAAGGCGCTCACATTATCAAAGAACTGACCACGAAGGACGAGGGCTGGCACGATTGCTACCTGTTCGAGGGTACCGAACTGGTGCTGGAAACCAGCATTTATGGACGGGATACCGATTATCAGAATCTTCTCACCGGCGAATCCCTAACCTCCAAGGATGCATTGAATCTGATTGACCAATATGATCGGCTGGATCCTATGTGGGTTAATTTCCGTGACATTTCTGATCCTCTTCCGGTGGAAAGCGAGATTCTGGAGCTATATCTGCCCATCATTGAGAAGTATAGAACCGCCCTTACAGAAAACTGGTCCTGGGAGCAATGCGATATGGCAGACATCAGCCGTGGGATCATGTACAACTCGACCAATCGATCCGACCTGGGCTGGTGCCTGCTGGATATCGATCATAGCGGCATGGAAGAATTGATTATCAGCGACGGTGTTCAGCTGTTTGATCTGTATGCCCTCATGCCCACCGACGGCCTTCCGGGTCATATCCTTTGCTCCGGAGAGGCTGGGTACAGCTACAGTCTTTGCAAGGACGGTACCGTTGAACGCCGGATCAATAACGGTGATTTTACCTACTGGTCCTGGTTCCGTCTTTCCGAAACAGACTATGTGGAAGAACAAAAGCTGATTCTTGACAACACACTGCACCGCTATTACCTCGGTGTCGACCAGGAGAGCTCCCGTACGATCACCGAAAATGAAGCAGGGGAGTACCTCACAAGCGATGAAAAAGCCACCAAGAAGCTGAATTTGATGCCTTTTGTGGAACTGCCGGAAACCACTGTCCACGAACCCAACTACTATTACGAACCCATCATCGAACTTTACCGCAAAGCTGTTGTGGAATCCTGGGACCCGGGCAAATGCGTGGAAAACGGCATCAGCCTTATGATCGGCTACTACGGGGAACTGTATGAGGAAATCGGCCACAACCAGATTGATCTCAACGGCGACGGCAGTGCGGAACTGATCATCACCGATGGCACCTATATCTTTGACCTTTATACCGTTATCCATGACGAGGAAGACTGCGCCATGCGCTATACTCTTGATACCACCGAGCGGAACCAATATTTCATGGTACAGGATAACAAACTCTATTGCAGAGGAAGCGGCGGCGCTGCCTTAAGCTACTACACCATTCTCAGCGTAGGAGAAAGAACCTTGGATGTTCAAGAAGGCTTTATGTATGATGCCGCCGACAATCCAGACAATCCCTGGTTTTACTATGATGGACAAACCAAAGGGCGTCCATGCAACGATGTGGATGCCGAAGCAATTGTGAATTCCTACAAACCCGATAACATTCCTTTTATCCCTTTCGGTGATGGCGGCCTGGTTTTATCCTCGGAAGAATCTGAATGGGAAGCCGCCAAGCAGAAAGCCTTCGATATCATCAAAAGCGGTGAAGAGTTTGGCTATGCAGAGTACATCGCCTGGCTGATCCCCTGGCGAAACCAGGAATTTGAAAATCCCAGACCTCTCTATTACGATCTCCAGGATGCCAATGGCGATGGCATTGCAGATCTGGTCCTGGGCTATGAGGACGAAGTAACCGCCGTCTGGTCCTATCTTTTCGACGAGAAGGCAGGGGAAGAGAACCTGACTCTTCTGAACTTATCCACCCAGCAGTGGTCAGAGCTGGACGAATCCTGGCCCACCTGGGACATTCGACCCATCGAAAACTTTCTACGCACAGAATAATCAAGCAGGGGAGGGCTTCGGCCCTCCTCCTGCATTTATGACTGGATTTTTCAGTTTGCCTATGCTATAATGCACAGGCAATTTCATTTTAGCGAGGTAAGACCATGAATACCAAGGAAATCGGCGAAATTCGCCGTCATCTGCGCCGTGAGCGCAGCAATATTACGGCTATCTACGGCTGCTATGTCAACGAAAACAAGGAAATCATCACACAGTTCCGTCAGTCTGTTGGCATGATGCCGGAAAATGAATCCGATAAATACTTTGCCACCCTCCGCCGGACCCTCTCCGGCACCATCGGCAAAAATCTTATCGATATTACCTTTAAAACCAGCCAGGTGGCAGGCAGTCCCGAGCATAAGCTGCTGATGGACCTCCGGGAAACCCAGCTGAAGGACGATGACCTGCGGACGGAATTCTGCAAAAAGATTATGGAAACAGTCCAGTTGGAAGAAAATTATTTAATTCTGCTGGCCTGCGATACCTACGATGTACCTTTCAAGAGTAAGGATGATTCCTTCCAAAAAGACAATTCCGATGAAACCTATACCTATATCCTCTGCTCCATCTGTCCTGTCAAGCAGACCAAGGCCAACCTGCACTATGTCCCCGAGGAAAAGCTCTTCCACGACGGAGCCATGAACCAGATGGTGGCTGCTCCGGCGCTGGGCTTCCTGTTCCCGGCCTTTGACAATCGCTCTACCAACATCTACAATGCCCTGTATTACACCCACGATACCAAGAGCGGCCAGGATGCCTTTGTGGATGCGATTTTCAACGCACCCATTCCAAAGCCCGCCGCAGAGCAGAAGAAGTCCTTTGAGGCATTGCTCACCACCTCTCTGGGAGAGGAGTGCAGCATGGATGTGGTCCAGACTGTCCATGATGAACTGTGCCAGCGGATAGAGATGCATAAAGAAAGTAAGATTCCCGACCCTCTTCTGATCTCTAAGGAGGATGTGAAGGAAGTGCTGACCTCCTGCGGCATCAGCGAGAAAAATGTTTCCAAGTTCAGCGTGGATTATGACGAAGCCTTTGGCTTTGACGCTGACCTGCACCCCAAGAATATCATCGACAACAAGCGTTTTGAGGTAAAGACCCCCGACGTGGTCATTAAAGTGGCCCCTGACAGGACAGACTTGATCGAAACCCGCATCATCGGCGGCGTGAAGTACATCATGATCTGCGCCGACGAAAACGTGGAAGTCAACGGTGTGAACATTCACATTTCCGATAAGGAAAAAGAAACTGCAACGGTATAAAAAATGCCCTGCACCAATTGGTGCAGGGCGAAAATTTTGCAATTACTTCTTGGAATTCTCCACAATGCCAACCACGATTTCCTTGCACTGTTCAATACCCAGAACGCCGGTATCCAGACAGATGTCATAGTTCTGTGCCTGGCCCCAGGTGCGGCCGGTGTAGTGCTGATAGTTGACCCGGCGGCGCTTATCTTTTTCTGCCAGACGGGCCTCGGGACTCTTCTCGGATTCGCCGTAGAGCCGTACAATACGCTCAGCCCGATAGGGGGTGTCGGCAAAGACATAAACGTGCAGGGCATCTTCCCGGTCCTTAAGAATGTAGTCTGCATTTCGACCCACGATGACGCAGGGGCCCTTGTCCGCCAGCTGCAGAATTACGTTGCACTGGATATTCCACAGGAAATCTGCAGTGGACAGACCGTTCATAATGCCGGGAACGCCCTGGGGTGCGAAAGCGTAGGAAAACAGGCTGCTGCCGGGAGAATGCTCACCGTGTTCTTCAACGAAATTGGGGGCAAAGCCGGATTCCAGGGCGATCTGGTCCACCAGTTCCTTATCATAGAAGGGGATACCCAGCTGTTCTGCCACCATGCGGCCAATGGTACGGCCACCGGAACCGAATTCACGACTGATGGTAATGATTTTCTTTTCCATACAAATACCTCCTCATACGTCTGCAGGGCGTTTCTCTTACCAGTATTATAGTGAAAATGCTGGCAATTGTCAATGAAAAGATACGGCCTTTGTGCTTTCTGACAACATAGAGAGAAAAAACTCCTCACTTCATAACAATCCTCTGGATTTTCGGAAATATTTTCCGGGAAGCTTTACAGAAGAATCCGGGTGTGCTATATAAATAACAGAAAGGAGGCGAGGGTTTGGAGAATATTTTGATTGCTGCGGAAGTTGTCATTCCTATGATTCTCATGATCGGCATTGGCATTGTTCTGCGTCTGACCAAAATTATAGATCCGCCTTCCATGAAAAAGCTGGACAGGATCGTTTTTAAGGTCTTTTTACCCATGATGGCCTTCTGCAATATCTACAATGCAGATTTTTCTCAGATTTCAGCAGCAAAACTGATCCTTTACAGTGTATTCGGTCTGCTTGCCGTGTTTTTCGGCTGCTGGTATTTGATTCCCAAATTCATTTCCTCCCCGCCCACGGCGGCTGCTTTCGGACAGGCTTTGCTTCGCCCAAATTATTTGGTCTTCGGTGTCGCTGTGGCAACAAGCCTCTATGGTGCGGAAAACCTGGGCATTGTGATGCTTGCCGGTATTGTTGTCATACCGGTGTACAATACCTGTATTACGATTCTGATGGAGCATTGGCGGGAAGAGAAAACCTCCACAGGTCAATTGCTTCTGGCAATCGTTAAAAATCCTATGATCATCTCGTCGGTACTGGGTGCGTTGTTCCATTTTTTCCATATTCCCATTCCCAGGCTGGTTTTGGGCGTGCTGGAAGATCTCGGTGGCATTACATCCCCTTTGTGCTTTGTCTCCATGGGCGTTGGACTATCCTTTGCATCCGGAAGAAAAACCAGGCTTGCACTGATTACCGCCGCCATTCGATTGGGACTTATTCCGGTTATCCTGGTGACCGGGGGTATTTTGCTTGGTTTCCGGGGTATTGAGCTTTGTACACTGATGATTCTCTTTGCTTCCCCCACAGCGGTGGCCAGTTATCCAACAGCTGTGGCCATGGGTGCGGATTACGAGTATACCGCACAGGCGATTGCAGTTTCCCTGGTATCCTCCATGGGAACGATTTTTGTCTGGATCTATGTTTTGTGCGGTTTACAATTGTTATAAAAAAATCGGGCCATATGGGCCCGATTTTTTGATTATAGCGGCTTTTTATTTCCGTAAAGATGTTTTAGCTTCTTCAGAATATCCGCATCCGCTGGGCAGAATTCGAACTGATCGATTTCACCCGGATGGATCCAGCGGATATCGTTGTGCTCCAGTGCCTTGGGGAATCCCTCGGGAATGGTGCAGTGGAACAGAGTCAGCCGAATGAGGATGTCCGGATATTCGTGAATGACCTGCATGAATTCCCGGCCGACTTTCACGGTAATATCCAGCTCCTCCCGGCATTCCCGGATCAGCGCCTGGGGAAGACTTTCCTCCTTTTCCACCTTGCCGCCAACGAATTCCCACAGCAGGCCTCTTGCCTTGGTAGCAGGCCGCTGGCAGATCAAAAACTTGTCCTTTTCCCAAATTAGCGCCGCAACCACATCCACGGGCTTTGCGGCTTTCTTCTGGGTCAGAACCAATGTAGAAATGGGGGATATCGTGACACTGCCGCCCAATTCGTTCAAGGATGCCGTTCCGGCCACATCATCACGCACACGGACCTTCCATTTGCCTTCCGGCAGAGAGAGGCTGACACCGTGGGTATCCGCATTGAAGATCACAAGGATCCGTTCCTGCTCCTGCCCGTCAATGAAGAAAGCCAGCACGTGAGGATTGTTGTTGCCGATGGGATGCACGGTGCGCCAGACCTGGTCTCTGGTACGAAGCCGCAGGTCGGGATGGGCTTTCCGGAAAGCAATAAGGCCCTTGTAATAGGCAACGCTTTTCTGATATTCTTCCTGTTCCAGCATATCCCATTTCAGGGAATTGACACGGTCAGGGGACTTGTAGCTGTTGCTATCGAACTTACCGCCCTTGGCGGGCTTGGTCCGGAGCATTTCTTCACCGGCCTGGAAGAAGGGAACACCCTGGGAAAGAAGGCAGAAAGCGGCAGACAAGCGATTCATCCGTGCCAGTACTTCCAGAGGCGCCTCCGGCGCCGCCATAGCGATGCGATCAAAGAGAGTATTGTTATCATGGCAGGAAGCGTAATTGACACACTGGTCGGGACTGGCGGCCCACATGGGTACACCCATAAAGCAGGCTTCCAGCTCATCCTTATACACATGGGCGCCGCTGACATAACCGGGGGCAGAAGAATTGAAGACGGTGCCCCGAAGCAGATCCCGCAACGTATCGCTGAAGAATGCAAAACCCGGCACAAGAGCGGAATTGCCCTGGGTGGTCATGGTGCAGCCCGGCTTGGTCAAGCTGGTGGGCATGGTCCAGCCTTCTCCATAGAAAATCACATTCGGATGGGTCTCGTGGACGGTATCCATGACGGTGTTGATGGTTTCGGTATCGATCAAACCCACCAGATCAAAGCGGAAACCGTCAATATGATACTCGTCCGCCCAGTATTTCACGGAATCCACAATGTACTTGCGCACCATACTCCGCTCGGAAGCGGTATCATTGCCGCAGCAGGAGCCGTCGGAGAAGATGCCTGCGGCGTTCACACGGCTGAAATATCCGGGGACAATTTTGTTGAAGCAAAAATCTTCCCGCTTATAAACGTGGTTGTATACCACATCCATGACTACGCTGATGCCGTTGTCATGGAGGGCTTTCACCATTTTTTTCATTTCCGCCACACGGACGGCACCGTTGAAGGGATCCGTGGCATAGGAACCCTCGGGAACATTGTAGTTCACAGGGTCATAACCCCAGTTATACTGTCGGGAACGGGTTTTACTCTCGTCCACGCTACCGTAATCATAAACCGGCAGCAGATGCACATGGGTAACGCCCAAACCCTTGATGTGATCCAGTCCGGTAGGGTGACCGGATCTGGTCTTTCGCCCGGTCTCAGCCAGACCAAGATATTTTCCCTTATGGCGGATATTGCCGGAGCTGTCCATGGAAAGATCCCGGATGTGCAGTTCATAAAGCACAGCATCGGTAATGGGCGCGCCATAATGGGGATCCTTATCCTTCTCCCACCCCTTAGGATTTGTAGAATCCAGATCAATAACCATAGCCCGGCGGCCATTGACACCGGTGGTACGGGCATAGGGATCACAGGCTTCCACCGTTTGACCGTTGACAGTAACGAAATAGGTATAATACACCCCATTCAAATCGCCGGTCTTCTCTGCGTACCAAGTTCCTTTGATGCTCTGCTCCATGGGAATTCGTTCCAGAAGGTCCGGGGTACCTTCCGTGCCGGAAGCATAAAGGTTCACGGAAACCGCCTGGGCGGTAGGAGCCCAAAGACGGAAAACGGTCTTATCCGGTTGCCAGCCGGCACCCAGATCCGAACCGGTGTAAGTATACTGTTTTTCGAAAGCTCTGCTAGAGTAGAAATCGTGCATAGCGATGTGGTACTCCTTTTTTGTGTTCATCCCGTAGATTATAGCATGGAAAAAGTATGTTAGTCAAGGACAGATGCTGGCAGAATTTCCCTTTTTCCTGGCAGGATTTGGCCTGTTCTCAAAAGCCTTCCTCCATGGTATAATTGCGGAGCATATATGCTACTTAAAACAAATGAGGTGATCTGTATTCGAAGAATTTCCATCCAACTTTTGATGATCATACTGTTCCTGTTGGTTTTATCTGTTCCTGTCAATGCTGCGGACAATAATTCCCAGGCAGGCCAAATTTCGATTTCCTCCGGCAGACTGAACGTACGTGCCGGCGCCTCTTCCGGTGCCCCGGTTGTATCTTCTTTGCCTAAGGGAAGCCATGTAACCTTGATTTCCAAATCCGGCAGCTGGTGGAAGGTGGAGTATGCAGAAAACAAATATGGCTACTGCCATGCCGACTATATTCAAGTCCTTTCCGGCAATCCCCGGACAGTCAATACCAATTCCGGGAATCTGAATGTCCGCAGCGGCCCGGGATCCGGTTATGGAAAAACCGGAAGTGTGTCAAAAGGGGAAACGGTGATCGTTTTGTCCACATCCGGCAGTTGGAGCCGGATTCTGTATGACGGAACCAAAACGGGCTATGTCAGTTCCCAATATCTTTCCGGTGCCTATGGTCCGGTATCTCTTTGGGTGCGGAACATGAAGCAGATGGATGAACGTTGGGCAGATACGGTAATTGGCACATCCGGCAAAACCATTTCCCAAATCGGCTGCGCCACTACTGCCATTGCCATGCTGGAGTCCCACAGAACCGGAGTGGTACGGTATCCCGATGAAATGGCGACCATTCTGCGTTATACCCCGTCGGGAAATGTCTACTGGCCCAGCCACTATACTTCTGTCACAAATCGTTCCGGCTATCTGGTATCCATCTACCAACTGCTAAAACAGGGAAAACCCATTCTGTTTGGTGCTACAAACCAGTATGGAAGCCAACACTGGGTAATCATTACCGGCTTCATCGGAGGCGAAAGCATTACTGCCGGCCATTTTACCATTCAGGATCCAGGTTCCTATTCCCGAACCAATTTACAGCAGTTTCTCAATGCTTATCCGAATTTCTATAAATACTTCTATTACTAACAAAAAGGGAGCGGAATTTCCGCTCCCAATTATCTTATTCGGTTTCGTATTCGAGAACTTCCTTGGCAATATAAATGGGCCGCAGCTTGGTTTGTTCAAAAGTCCGTCCCACATATTCTCCGATAATACCGATGCAGAACAGCTGCATACAGCCGAAGAAGAGAATCAAAACGATGATCGTTGCATAACCGGGAACATCAATACCCCAAACCAGCTTCTCGATAATCACCCACAGCAGATAAAAGACTGCCGCCACACCGCTGATGCCGCCCAGACAGGTTGCCAGCCGCAGGGGAGCGGTGGAATAACCGATAATGCCTTCAATCGCATAATTCAGCAGCTTCCAGAAATTCCATTTGGTGGTTCCGGAGGCTCTTTCACAGGCAGTATAGGGAATAAACTTGGTTTCATAACCCACCCATGCAAAGATACCTTTGGAGAACCGATGGTATTCACCCAGATCCAGAATGCTGTCCCGGACACTTCTGCGAAAGGTGCGGAAGTCGCTGGCATCTGGCTGAAGCGTCACCTTGGACAGCATATTGATTACAGAATAAAAGCTGCGCTTGAAGAAAGAAAGAACCTTTCCTTCGCCCCGACGATCCTGATAGGCTGCAACCACATCGATCTGAGGATCTTCATCCAGCAGCTGCACCATATCCCGAACGATTTCCGGCCGCTGCTGCAGATCCGCATCAATGAGGGAGATGTATTCACCGCCGGCATAGTGCAGACCGGCATAAAGTCCGGCTTCCTTACCGAAGTTTCGGGAGAAGGAGATGACCTTCACGGGACATTTTTGCTCCTTGTGAAGTTTTCTCAGATTATGCAGGGTTGCATCCCGGCTGCCGTCGTCTACAAAAACGATTTCATAATCGTATCCGCATCCATCAAAGGCTTCAATTACAGCCTTCTGAAAAAGGGCCACATTCTCCGCTTCGTTATAACAAGGAACAATAAGAGACAGTTTCATAAATATCACCACACAGAAACATTTTGTATATTATATAAACCTTTCCAGCCTGCGTCAACCAGAAATTCCGGTTGACAGATTGCACAAAATATGATAATTTATTCGTGATAAATGCTGAGAAGGGGAGTTTTCCACCCAAAACCAGTTCAGAGAGCAGCCGGCTGGTGTGAGGCTGCATGGCAGGATGGAATTGTCGCCCCGGAGCACGCTTTCTGAACATCAGTAGGGAAGTGCGGGTCAGCCCGTTACAGCGAAAAGAGTTGCCCGAAAGGGAATTCAGGTGGTACCGCGGAAATGTGATTTTCGCCCTGAGCATTTGCTCGGGGCGTTTTTTATTTTTACCCGAATTTACAATCCGAAAAGGAGAGAATCATAATGGCAAGAGAATTACCCAAGGTGTATGAGCCTCAGCAGGTTGAGGAACGCATCTACAAAATGTGGGAATCCGGCGGCTTCTTCAAGCCCAACGGCAATCCCGACGCAAAGCCCTTCACCATCGTCATGCCCCCTCCTAATGTCACCGGTCAGCTGCACATGGGTCACGCCATGGACGCAACGTTGCAGGATACCCTGATCCGCTTCAAGCGCATGCAGGGCTACGATACCCTGTGGGTCCCCGGTGTTGACCATGCCGGCATTGCTCCCCAGATCAAGGTGGAAGAGGAACTGCGTGTTAAAGAAGGTCTGAGCCGCTACGACCTGGGCCGTGAAAAGTTCCTGGAGCGTGTCTGGGACTGGAAGCACAAGTTCGGCAACCGGATCGTGGAGCAGCAGAAGAAGCTGGGCGCTTCCTGCGATTGGGACCGCGCCGCTTTTACCATGGATGAAACCTGCTCCAAGGCCGTCCGGGAAGTGTTCGTTTCCCTGTACGAAAAGGGCCTGATCTACAAGGGTAGCCGTATCATCAACTGGTGCCCCAACTGCGTCACCGCTTTGTCTGACGCCGAAGTTGAGTATGTGGATAAGCCCGGCCACCTGTGGCACATCCGCTATCCTCTGGCTGACGGCACCGGCGAAGTGGTGGTCGCCACCACCCGTCCCGAAACCATGCTGGGTGATACCGGTGTCTGCGTCAACCCCAACGACGAGCGCTACCAGCACATCATCGGTAAGAAAGTCATCCTGCCCCTGATGAACAAGGAAATCCCTGTGGTCGCCGACGACTATGCCGAGATGGAATTCGGCACCGGCTGCGTCAAGATGACCCCTGCCCATGACCCCAACGACTTCGAGGTGGGCCTGCGCCACAATCTGGAAGTCATCCGTGTCCTGGATGACAACGGTGTTGTGAATAACTTGGGCGGCAAGTATGAGGGTATGGACCGCTACGACGCCCGTAAGGCTATCGTTGCTGATCTGGAAGCACAGGGCTACCTGGTGAAGATCGAAGACCACGCTCACAATGTCGGCACCTGCTACCGCTGCCACAAGGACGTGGAGCCCATCATTTCTGCTCAGTGGTTCGTGAAGATGAAGACCCTGGCTGACGAAGCCATCCGCTCCGTCAATGAGGGCGAAACCAAGTTCGTCCCTGAGCGCTTCACCAAGAACTACATGAACTGGATGAACAACATCCGTGACTGGTGTATTTCCCGTCAGTTGTGGTGGGGCCATCAGATTCCTGTGTGGTACTGCGCCGACTGCGGCCACATGACCTGCTCCCGTGAGGATGCCAAGGTTTGTGAGAAGTGCGGCAGCGCCAATATCGAGCGGGATCCCGACGTGCTGGACACTTGGTTCAGTTCCGCTCTGTGGCCCTTCGAGACCCTGGGCTGGCCCAACAAGGATGCCGCCGATCTGAAGCGCTACTATCCCACCGACGTTCTGGTCACCGGCTACGACATCATCACCTTCTGGGTGTCCCGTATGATCGTGTCCGGCCTGGAGCATATGGGCGAGCGGCCCTTCCACACCGTTCTGATCCACGGCCTGGTCCGTGATAACCAGGGCCGTAAGATGTCCAAGTCCCTGGGCAACGGCATCGATCCTCTGGAAATGATCGAGAAGTACGGCTGCGATGCACTGCGTATGAACATGGTCACCGGCAACTCTCCCGGAAACGACATGCGTTTCTATGTGGAGCGCTGCGAGGCTATGCGTAACTTCGCCAACAAGCTTTGGAACGCATCCCGTTATGTCATGATGAACCTGGGCGAAGATGCCAAGAACGAACTGCCCGAGGCCTCCAAGCTGGAAATCGCCGACAAGTGGGTTCTGTCCAAGCTGAACACGCTGATTTCCGAAGTTACCGAGAACATGGACAAGTACGAGCTGGGTGTTGCCATCCAGAAGATCTATGACTTTGTCTGGGATACCTACTGTGACTGGTATATCGAGCTGACCAAGGCAAGACTGTACTCTGAAGACGCTGACCGGAAGCAGACTGCCATCCAGGTCCTGGTCTACGTTCTGGACCAGGTGCTGCGGCTGCTGCACCCCTTCATGCCCTTCATCACCGAGGAAATCTGGCAGAGCCTGCCTCACGAAGGCGAAGCTCTGATCGTTGCCCAGTGGCCCGAGTACTGTGATGCTCTGGCGTTCAAGGCAGAGGAAGCCGCTATGGAGTCCGTTATGGAAGCCATCCGCGCCATCCGTGCCCGCCGTACCGAAATGAACGTTCCTCCTTCCAAGAAGGCAGCCCTGTTCATTCTCACCTCTAAGCCTCAGGTATATGCTGAGGGTGAGGGCTTCATCCGGCGGCTTGCTTTCGGCGATACCGTGACCATGCTCTCTTCCGAGCCGGAGAATCTGGACGGCATGGTGACCATCACCACCGCCGATGCCAAGCTGTATATCCCCATGGGTCAGCTGGTGGACGTTGCCAAGGAGCTGGCAAGAATCAACAAGGAGCTGGAAGCTGCCAAGAAGTTCCTGGGTTCTCTGG
>JAZSHO010000123.1:0-3133 GCA_045533345.1 Faecousia sp.
CTACGCATTTCGTCCACATTTGCAGTATATTCGGTGCCAAGATCCTTCGACTCGCTGATGCTCGCTCAGGATGACAACTGCTTCTTTGGTCTTTATGCTATACGTGCTGATTAAAGCCGATAACCACAACAATAATTTATCACCGCAGTATCGTTACCGGGCGGAGTTAACGGGTAACGACTACCACCGCATTACGTGCGCATTGGCCGCCGGGCCGCCCCGGCAAACAATAATTTACCGTTGCAGTAACGTTACCGGGCCGAGCGAACGGGTAGCGTTCACCACTGCAGTTGGTGCGCATTGGCCGCGGGGCCTTCCCCGCAAAAAAGCCTTCCCGTTACCGGGAAGGCTTTGCGTTAATTTTTCCGTTTTCCACTTCCAGATGCCAGTCGCTCAATTCCAAAGCGGCGGTGCGGTGGGTCACCGCGATGCAGGTGCGGCCGGGAAGGGCCTTGATGCGCCCCAGAACCAACTGCTCCGTGTCCGCGTCCAGAGCGGAGGTGCATTCGTCCAGCAGCAGGATCGGCGCGCCGCCCAGCACCGCCCGGCCAATGGCCAGCCGCTGGGCCTGGCCCTCGGAAAGGCCGGCGCCGCTTTCGCCCAGGACTGTGTCCAGTCCCAGGGGCAGCTGGGGCAGAAATTCCTCCATGGCGCTGACGTACAGGGCCTGGCGAATCTCCTCCTCCGTGGCACCGGGCTTCACGATGGTCAAATTCTCCCGGAGAGTGCCGCTGAGCAGCAGATTTCCCTGGGGAACGTAGGCGAAGAGCCGCCGCGTGCTGCGGTCCAGGGGGATTTCTCCATCAGCGCAATGCAATGTGAGGCTGCCGGATTCCGCCCGGAAAATGCCCAGCAGCAGCTTGAGTAAGGTGCTTTTACCGATGCCGGAAGGGCCGGTGATGACTGCAAAGGCGCCCTTGGGCAGGGAGAAATCGGCACCCTTCAAAATCACGTCCCGGTCGTAGGAGAAGGTGACGTTTTCCGCATCAATGGAGCGGAGCCCCTCGTAAATGGACTGGGGGTCCTCCGACTTGGGCGCAGGTTCTCCCTGGATGGCCTCCAGCTCCATGAGCCGCTCGGCAGAGGCGACCATGGCCACATACTGGGGCAGAATGCCGGAGAGGTTAACGAAGGGCGTCTGCAACTGGTTCACCAGCTGGACCACCGCCGTCAGCGAGCCGAAGCTCATGAGTCCCTGCAGCAGCCGCCAGCCGCACCAGCACAGAGCCGCGAAGCTGGCACCGTAGGACAGGACGCTGATGCCGGTGTTGGTCAGCAGGGATACATTTTTCCGCTTCCGCTGAATTTCATAGCGGTCCCCCAGAAGAATGTCGGAGCGGTGCTCCACCTCCTGGGATACGTCCATGGCCTGGACCATCAACAGCTTTTCCATGGTCTCCTGGAGGAAACCGGAAACCTTGCCGTCGTGAAGACTTACCTGCTTGTTCAGTTCCTTCAGACGCTGCCGCATGAGGGCTGTGGCAGCAACCACCAGGATGCCCAGGAATACTACAATGGCGGTAAAACGGGCGTCCAGGACCCCCAGGACCACCACAGCTGCAATGAGCCGGGTGACCATGGCGGCGAAGCCGGGGAGGATGGAAAGGATGCCGTCGTTGACCTTGGCCACGTCGTTGTTCAGCCGGTTCAGAAGCTCCGCGCTGTGGTAACCGGCCACGCCTTCATAGTCACCGTGGAGCAGGCCGTGGAGCAGCTTGCGCTTCCAGTCCCGTTCCAGGTCCGCGGTGAGCCGGTCCCGCAGGTGCCGCAGCAAGGTCAGACAGAGCAGGATCACCGCAATGATGCTTCCCTGGAAGCAGCAGGCCCGGAGAAAGGCCCCGGGGTCCCCGGCAACGGCGCTGTCGATCACCGCCCGGGAACCCAGGGCGAAGAAGACGCAGAACAGGGCATGACCTACCTGGGAGGCGGTGAGCAGCAGAATCGCCGGGATCCGGCTGCGGATATTTTGGAGTATCCAGATCAGTGGATGTTTCTTCATTGCAAATGCCTCCGGAGCCAGTTTATGGCTCTGCGATAGAATCGGCGAAGATGCCGGGAATGGTACCAGACCGGGCAGTACAGCCGGTAGTGCCAGGCGGTAACGGGAATCTCCCGGCCATCCCGGGTGAAGGCGGTGACCAGAGCGATCATCTGGTCGTGGCGCAGTCCGGGCTCCGGGTCGAACTGATTGTCACCCATGCAGGTGTAGGTGCCCTCTGCTTTGATGATCCGGTGCAGCACATACTGGCCGTTGTCCCGACGGTAAAGGGGCAGGTCGTATTTGCGGAGGGTTTGAGGGACGGGGGAGAGGACCACCCGGTCCAGGTCTTGCCGAAGCATGGGCAGCATGCTGGTGCCCCGGGGAGAAAAGCGGACGGATTGTCCCGCCGCCAGCTGCTCCCGGATCAGGGGCATCAGATCCTCCAGCCGGTAGGGCTTCTCAACAAAGGAATCCATGGCCATTGAGCTTGGCGACAAAACCTGCCACCGCGCTGCGGGCAGTTTCTTCGTCCACGTCGTATTCGGAAAGCAGTGCGGCCACCAGGGCGTTCTCGTCGGTTTCCTCCCGGAGATGCTCCCAGAGGAAGGTGCCGGTGTCGTTGAGGGTGATCATCATATTTAAGTCCAGCTCGTCACCGGTGGGCAGCACCACGGTCTGCCCGGCCACGGAGCGGAGGATGAAGCCGTCTTTGATTTTCATAATGTATCTTCCTTTACAAATTTTGCTATCTTATATCATAGCACAGATGAAGAAGAAAGTCACGAAAAAGTTCGGAATTCCGCATTGTATGCAGAAAACGCCTTTCCGGAAGGAAAGGCGTTTTGGTGTTTGGGTCAGATTTCCCAGTCCTTGGCTTTGCCGGACAGGACGCCGTAGGCGATTTCCGCGGCCTCCGGGTCCATGTTGCAGCTGAGGCGGTAGAATTCCACCTTTTTCGACAGGGCATCCACCAGCTCCAGATATTTGGGCAGCTTCTTCGGGTCCATGGGGCGGCTGCTCTGCTGAAGGAGCATGTAGACCGCATCCTTGGGATGAATCTTCCGGATGTGGTTTTCTTCTCCCCGCTCCAGAATGCAGATGGCTTTCAAAGGGACCTGGATGTTGCTTCCAAGACCGTGCTTGCCCATCCAG
>JAZSHO010000171.1:0-76327 GCA_045533345.1 Faecousia sp.
GTCTTGCTTGCGCCGGAGTTGGTGATTTCGGTGACGGTTTCCAGAGGGATGGAGACGGCCAGGTATTGATCCTGCAGATGCCGGCTCTCAACGGTCTTTTCGTTGGTAGCCTTTACGGTGTTTTCATAACCGGAATAGGTATGCACCACATACCATTTTGCAGCTTCTGCCATAGCAGGACACCTTAGTGGAAGACGCTGATCAGAGCGTCGATGCCAACCTGAGCAACGAAATCGAACACCCAAATGAACACGCCGACAGCGATGACACAGCCGACGACGATGGCGGTGTTCTTCAGAACCTGCTGGGGAGTGGACCAAACGACCTTCTTCAGCTCGCTGCGCAGCTCACGGAAGTACTTACAGGTCTTGTTCCAGGTTCTCTTGAACCAGTTTTCCTTTTTGACTTCAGCCATGATTATGCGAGCCTCCTTACTTGGTCTCGTTGTGAGTGGTGTGCTTTCTGCAGAATCTGCAGTACTTCTTCATCTCGAGACGGTCGGGGTCGTTCTTCTTGTTCTTCATGGTGTTGTAGTTTCTCTGCTTGCACTCAGAGCATCTCATAGTGACTTTAACGCGCATTAACGGCACCTCCTTAAAAAATTGCCTCCCTGTATCACCCCGGCTAGAGAGAAATTTAGACAGCGGTCAACTACAATTACCGCCCCGGGGCTGAAAAATGGCCGCAAAAAAATAGCCCTTTTTCACAGGTAAAATAATTCTATCACAGGGGGGTGGCAAAGTCAATAAGAATTTTCGATATTTTTTGGGAATTTTGCTGCCGAATTTGGGGTAGAATTGGATTCTCCTGGTGGTAGAGAAAAGATATTCCGGTAGGTTGCGCGGCTGCGTTTCTTTGTGTTATAATACGTCATATCTAAGGAAAAGGAAGTACCCTTATGGCACTGTCGGCAAGACTCATTCGTGCACAGCTGAAGAAGCTTTCGCCTCGGTTTACCAGCATTTCTCTGGACAATCTCCGGAAGGGACAGAACCGCATCGGCGAACTGATGGAAGCCCGTTTCCGCCGGGAAGTGATAGCCAAGGACCATGGGTTTGCATCCTTCTGCGGTGCCTGGATGGTACCCAAGGACGAGCGCCGCCAGGGTGTAATTCTCTATCTCCACGGAGGGGGCTATACCTGCGGCGATCTGGATTATGCCAAGGGCTTCGGCTCCACGTTGGCTGCGGAATGTGGCATCCGGGTGTTCTGCGCGGCCTACCGGCTGGCACCGGAGCATCCCGCCCCTGCTGCTTTGGAGGACTGCCTGACTGCTTATCAGTATTTGTTGGAAAAAGGATACAGCCCGGACCACATTCTCCTGTGCGGCGAAAGTGCCGGAGGCGGACTGTGCTATGCCCTGTGCAGAAGACTTAGGGAACTGGATATGGCCATGCCCTGCGGCATCGTGACCGTTTCTCCCTGGGTGGATCTGACCAATTCCGGTGCTTCCTATGAAACCAACAAAGAGAATGACCCTTCTATCACAAAGGAGATTCTGGATTATTTCTCAAAGTGCTATACGGACGAGCCGAAAGCTCCCGATGTCTCTCCCTTATTTGCGGATTTGACCGGTATGCCCCCTTCCCAGATTTTCGTTGGCGGCGATGAGATTTTGCTCAGCGATTCCCAACAGCTGCAGGAAAAGCTGCTGCTCAGCGGCTGTAAGTGCCAGATGACGGTTCGACCGGAGCGGTGGCATGGCTATCTTCTGTACTGTCTGAATGAGGACCGGGAGGACTTTGCTGCGCTGAATGCTTTTCTCAGCACCCATATGGGTCCGGAAAACAAGCTTCGCTGGATGAAGCTGGACAATGCCGCCAAGATTTATCCTGCCTCCCGGAATCAAAACTGGAGCAATGTGTTCCGTATGTCTGCTACCTTACGGGAAAAGGTGGACGTAGAGGTTCTCCGCTCTGCTTTGGATGTGACCGTCAGACGGTTTCCCTCCATTGCTGCCCGACTCCGCAGAGGTGCTTTCTGGTACTATCTGGAACAGGTGAAGCAGGTTCCTGAAATCCGGCAGGAAAGCAGTTACCCCTTGACCAATATGTCCAAGGCAGAGGTGCGCCAATGCGCCATCCGGGTGATCGTTTATGAAAAACGCATTGCTTTGGAAATTTTCCATTCTATCACCGATGGCAATGGCGCGCTGGTCTTTCTGAAGACACTCCTTGCGGAGTATTTGCTCCAGAAATATGGTGTCCATACCCCGGCGGAGCATGGTGTTTTAGGCCGATTGGAAGAACCCTCCGAAGCAGAGCTGGAGGACAGCTTCCAGAAATATGCCGGAAACCGCAGTGCCAGCCGGAAGGCTACCGATGCCTGGAAGCTGAAAGGCACCCGGGAACCGGATGACTTCAAGCATATCACCTGTCTGCAGGTCCCTGTGGACAAGGCTCTGGAAATTGCACATCAGCAGGGAATCAGCTTGACGGCCTTCCTCTGCGCCGCCATGATGCAGGCCATCCAGAATCTGCAGAAGGAGAAGGAACCCAATATCCGCCGACGTTTGCCCATCAAGGTGTTTATCCCCGTGAACCTGCGAAAGCTTTTTCCCAGCAAATCCCTGCGGAATTTCGTGCTGTATACCATTCCCGAAATCGATCCCCGTATGGGCGAATACAGTTTTTCGGAGATCTGTGACCAGGTGGTCCACCGGATGGGGCTGGAGATCAATCCCAAATTCCAAAGCTCTATGATCGCTACCAATATCAGCAGTGAGCGGATGCTGGCGGTCCGGGTGATGCCCCTGTTCATTAAAAACCTTGTGATGAAGCTGGTATTCCTGGCGGTGGGAGAGAGGAAATCCTGCCTGACCATTTCCAATCTGGGCGCGGTTCGCTTGCCCCGGGAGATGGAACCGTATGTTGATCGCTTTGACTTTATTCTTGGTGTCCAGGCTACCTCTCCCTACAACTGTGGTGTATTGTCCTACGGCAATACCCTGTATATCAACATTATCCGCAATATCCTGGAACCGGAGCTGGAATACCATCTGCACTGTGTCCTGCGGGACATGGGACTGACGGTGACGGTAGACAGCAACCAGGGAATGCGTGGGTAAAGGAGAAAAGTTATGTATTGTATCAAATGCGGCGTAAAACTGGTAGATTCGGAAGCCGCCTGCCCCCTGTGCGGTACGGAGGTGTTTCACCCCGATTTCCCCAGAGAAAAGGCAGAACCTTTATACCCGGTCCACCGGTATCCTGCACCTTTGGAAAATCCCAAAACGGGGCAGATCATTCTGACCACCCTTACAACCATGGCGCTTCTGATCACCATTTTGTGTGACGTGCAGTTTAACGGAAAGATGGTCTGGTCCGGCTATGTGGCAGGTGCTTTGATCATCGGCTATATTTCCCTGGTGCTTCCTTCTTGGTTCCGCAAGCCCAATCCGGTGATTTTTGTTCCCGGAAGTTTTGCTGCGGTGGTCGTTTACCTGTTGTATATCAACCATGTGACCGATGGAAACTGGTTTTTAAGCCTTGCCTTCCCTGTGGTGGGGTATTTGGCGCTGGTGGTCACAGCGGTGGTGGCCTTGTTCAAATATGTGGGAAAAGGTACGTTGTATATCTTGGGTGGTGCGGGTATCGCCCTGGGTGCTCTGATGCCATTACTGGAACTGCTGATTTGCGTTACCTTTGAAAGTGTCCGCTATGTGGGCTGGTGCTGGTATCCGCTGATCGTGCTGGTATTGCTGGGCGGTATGCTGATCTTCCTGGGTATTCATAATCCTGCCCGGGAAACTATGAAACGAAAATTCTTTGTCTGAGAGGTAGTAGTATGCAGAAAATTATGGGAATTGACTATGGCGATGCCCGCACCGGCGTTGCCATTTCCGACCTGCTTTGCAGTATTGTGGGAAGCACCTACGTGGTCCCCAGCCGCAGAACCGATAAGGCCATTGCCGACATCGTCAAGCTGGCAAAGGACAATATGGTTGGCGAAATCGTAGTGGGTCTGCCAAAGAATATGGATGGCACCGAAGGCTCCCGGGCGCAGCTGTGCCGGGAGTTCGCGGAAATGCTGAAGGAGGCCACGGGCCTGCCTGTTGCCATGTGGGATGAGCGGCGCACTACCGTGGAGGCCCACAATATCCTGTCCCAGCACAATTATCACGGCCAGAAGCGGAAGAATACCGTAGATGCCGTGGCGGCCTCTTTGATTCTGGAAGGTTACCTGGCATTTAAGAAACGATAATCGAAAAGGGAGGGTCACTGACCCTCTCTTGTTTTTTGTTTGTAGAATAGTTCCCGCAGCCCTGTTAGAATCAGCAATCCTCCAAAGAGCTTTTTCAGCAGGGAAGTGTCCAGCTGCATTCCCACGAAGGAAAAAATGCCGGCTGCCGCACATCCGGCAGCAATGGCCGGAAGCACCGCTTTCAAATCCAGCTGCCCCTGTCTTCTTCGGAAGAAACAGGCGATCACAGCCGCAGGCAGGAAAAACAGCAGATTGATGCACCGGGCGGTTTGCGGATCCGTTTCCAGCACAGCGGTGAGCCACAGAATCAGCAGACTTCCGCCGCCGATGCCCAGTCCCGCCAGGAATCCAAGGACAGTACCTACCAACAGCATAACAGGCAGTGACCCTAGCATAGGTAACGGACGCCTCCCCACAGAATCAAAATCCCCAGTCCCCGGTGAAGCCATTTCACCGGGATTTTTCTGCCCCAAAGTCCCGCAGCCAGACCCCCGGCAGCGCTTCCAATCAAATAAGGTGCGGACTGCCCCCAGGGAATGGGAATGCCTAATGCAGTCACCGCCAGTGATACCAAGCACAAAGGCAGGATGATGGAAACAGAGGCGGGAAAAATTTCTTCTTCATCCAAAGTGGTCAGAAGAGTCAGCAGCGGCACCAGCACCATGCCTCCTCCGGCGCCGAACAGACCGTTCACCGCCCCGGCACAGGCTCCTGCCAGTGCCATGGTCCAAAGCGTTCCTTTTTTCACGCAAAACACCCCCGGAAACAGTTTTCCGGGGGTGTGGCTGTTTTATACGGTTACAGAATCAAATTCCAAAGGAACATAGAAACAAAGGGCTGAATCAGAAACAAAACCTCAAAGGTAAGAAATCCCAAAACAGGCAGTTCCAGCTTGCTGTCGGAGGGCAGTTGGGGGAAATATTGCAGAAAGGCCTTGGCCATACAGTAACCCAGAACGGTGCCCAGCGTATTGGTCATCAAATCGTTCACGTCCGTAGCCCGAGAGGAGAAAATCTGCATGGTTTCAATCAGCATTGAGGTGAGAAATCCGAAAAGGACGGTCCGCCACCAGGAACCGAAGGACTTCCACAACAAGGGAAGGGCTATACCCAGAGGGATGAAAAGCAGCACATTCAGCAGTGTGGTGTCCAGATCGGAAAACATATAGGCAAAGGGGGTGAAGTTGAAATTGGGTTCCAGCCGGATATACAAAAGATTCGGCAATCCTGCCAGGGCATAGACGGCAGAAAGATACAGGGAAAATACCCCGCAAACCGCGGTTCTGCGGGGATTAAGGAACAACCACTTATTCAAATAAAGAAAAACCGGTACCAACGCAATTGCGGCGGCAAGGGTTTCAACAGCGACGGGGTACAATCGATACATCATTGGAAACACTCCAAAGTCAGAGAATTTGTCTTGTGAGTAATACGGCGACAACACAGCAGCAGGCATTCAGCGCAAACCGGGCATCGGTCCGAAGGCTTCTGTTTTGCTGCTCATACAGTTCATGGTAATGATATATGGCTTCCATAATATTGGGTGCCGCAATCGGGTCTGTTTTGGGATCGTCCTGAAGATATTGCAGGAAATGTTCCTGCAAAGCTGCTTCGTATTTCCGATGCTCTGCCAAATTTTCAAAGAAGAAATCGTTATGGGCCAGGGTGAAAGCATCGGCAGTATAGTGGATCAGCTTTCCCAGCGTGTAATAGTCGAAGAGCTTCAGCTGCTGCTTTTTCTCCAACCGCCGGGAAATCTGCCGCATAAAGCGCCGGGCGTTGCGGTAGTTATGGCCCCGGAGCCAATGGAAACGAAGGGAGCCTTTCAAATATGTAGCCGGATTATGGTCCGGTTCTACACAGCCGATCAAAAAGGCGTGAATGTGCTTCCGGGGGACATGGGACATATAGCGTGCCGCCAGATACCGCCCCAGATGCTGATGACTTTTTCTGCGCATGGGGTAATCTCCTTACGAGGGGTTCTGCTGGATTATACCACATAAGCGCCGTCGAATTGTGAACATCCGGGAAAATCATAGACTTCTCCAAGGAAATGCCGGACCGGGAGCGGCTTTTTGAAAAAACCGACAACACAGCCCCGCTGACGCGGGGCTGTTTGGAAATATTATTCAACAATGGAGAAGGTAATAACCATAACGGCATCGCCGTTGAAGTAAAGACTCAGGGAGTAATCACCGGGTGCAGTGGGAACCGCACTCAGATCCAGTTCACAGTAGTGGTAATCATCGTTGACCCACATAGTTTTCCAGTCCCGGGTCTCGTGGGTGATCAGCTCGGGGATCACATTTCCCTCGCCGTCCCGGAAAACGTACATCAGCCGGATCTCATCTTCGGGAATGTAGAAATTGCAGCCGGCGTGGAGGATCAGAGAAATCTTCTCACCGGAAACGAACTGGCTGGCGTAATCGGCCTTGGTAATATCCTTGTAGCTCCAGCCTTCCTTTTCGGGTGTCTTCAGCAGATGGGCCGTGATCTTACTTGCAGGCAGCGAATGCTCGTCAAAGATGTTGGGGTTGGGACAAGCGTAAGTCTGGACACTGCCGAACACGGAGGTACCGTCCACCGCCTGGATCTCGAACCGATACGTGGCACCGTGGATCCGGGGAGCGATGATACCGCTGGGTTCACTGCACTTGACAACGCTCTGGGCAGAACTGTTATCCAAACTGTACAGCAGCAGCCAGCCGCCCTCGGGGGCATCTCCGTCGAAATCCCAGCTGACAGTCAGCTGCTCGGGATCTTCTTCGTTGACGTTAAGACCGGTAACGGTAATGGGATTGGCAGTAATGCTTGCGCGTACCGGCTGGGTCATACCAATGGCGGTGACCTCAACGGTGTAGGACTTGGTGGGATCGATGCCGGTGAAAACGGCTTCCGTGGCGGCGTCGGTGGACATCGTCTGTTCGTAACCGCCATCGCCGTAGCAGCGAACATCCCATCGCGGCACCGTCAAATCCTCTGGGTTATTCCATTGAACCGTCATGTTGCCGTCCACAATGCCGGTAATCGTTAGATTTCTGGCCAAAACCAGGCTGGCCGCCATGGAATCCAGGGTGGTCTGTCCCAGCAGAGGCAGTTCCTCGGAAGAATCCAGGGTGAACGTATAGATCTTGCCCACAGTTAAGCCCCGGATGGTCACGTTGTGGCCGGTAAAGGACTGGCTCTTTTCTTCCTCGCCCTCAGCTACGTATGTAACGGTCCATTCTTCAGGCTCGGAGCCTTCCACAGTGAAGCTCAGCATCACAGAACCGTCCTCGGCACCGGTGATGGCGGACAGGGATACGATGCTGGTCTGGGCTTCCGTATTGAACATTTCGGTGGTGGGACCTACCAGCTTATGGAAACCGCTGATCTCCAGCTGAATCTTGTATTGGGAGTTGGGCAGCAGTCCGCTGAACACGGTCTGTCCGTTTTCAATGGGCTGACGGGTGGCATTTCCGTATGTATCGGTGCAAATGACTGTCAGCAGACTATGGTCGGCTTCGGTGTCCACCGTAACGGTCAATTCATCCTGGGTGCCGTCGATGGTCAGTGCATCAATGGTTTGCAGATACTGATTCTGATAGAACCAGACACCGCCAAAACCTGCCAGGGCAAGGAGCAAAATCAGTACTACCGGCAAAATCCAGCCGGTTTTTCTGGATTTGCGCTCCGGAGCGGCGACTATGGTCTGGGGTTCTTCTTCCGCTTCGTCTGCATCTTCTTCTGCTTCGCCGGCGAAGAGGAAGCCAAAATCATCGTCCTCATCCTCCAAAGGCGGGGTCTCCGGCAATGCCACCGCAATGGCGGATGCGGCGACCTCTTCCGCGGGCGCTTCCGCGACTTCCTCGGATTCGGAACGGGAAGCAACGGCAGGTTCCTCAGCAGCTGCGGCGGCTTTCGCAGGGATTACTTCCTCCGGGACGGGGACCTCATCAATCACAGGTTCTTCCGCTGTATCCTGGGGAGGAACGATGGGCGTATTGTTGATGGAGTTGCGCTGCATGTAGGCAACCAGGGCCTGGCCCATTTCCATGGGATCTGCCCAGCGCTGATCGATCTTGGGTGCCACAGCCTTCATAATGATCTCTGCTACTTCATAGTCGGCATATGCAGGACTGGGGAAGGGATCATTGGGTTCCAAAGGGGGCAGAGGAAGCTTTCCGTTGTTATAGATCTGATACAGGATCATACCCACAGCGTAAGTATCCACCGTTTCATTCAGGGTTTTCAGATCATCCAACGCTTCCGGGGGAGAGTAGGGGCTGCGGTACTTACCGGCCAGAGAGGTATACTTCAAAGCCTCCAGATTCACAAAGCCCAGATCGCCGATGCGGTACTCCTTACCCTTGGAAATGAAAATGTTGGTGGGCTTCAGGTCTACATACATGTATCCCGCCCGACGGCAGATGGCCAGAGCCTGGCACAGGTCAAGGCCCAGATTCACAGCTTCCAGATGGGTCATGGGATTTTTGCGCATGTACTTGGCAAGGGAGCGCTTATAGGTACTGACAAGGTAAACCTCGTAGCCCAGCTTGCCGTCTTCCATGGGGACCACCTGCCAGCCGTCAAAGGGCAGGAAGCCATCCAGACGGCCCAGCTTCTGCAGAAATTCTGCTTCTTTTACAATTTTATCGGACTGCTCCCGGAAATACTCCGTGGCATCCGCAGGATCTTTATATGCGCCGGTCAGCAGCAAAGCATCCAGCTGCACCTGAGATGCAGGGATGGAGATCTTTTTTACAATGTATTTGGTATCTGAATTTTCCTTAATGGCGGGATGACAGCTGATACCGTCATGGCTGCTCATGGCAGCGCCGAAGGTAAAGCCATCCAGCAAAGGAGAGATAAGTTTGGGATCAGACATGGTCAATCGCCTCCTTTAACCAGTATATCATAAGCGAAAAATGAAAAAATTTCAATAGCTTTGTGGTTGTTTTATCTGGAAAAGAATGATATAATGGCGGATACTGATGGATCAATACACACTTGTGGGCCAGGAGGAATCGTATGAGCAAGGTTATTTGTGACATTTGTGGAACCGTTTACCAGGATACGGCTGAGAATTGCCCCATTTGCGGCTATGCCCAGTTTCCGGACGTGGAATTGACGGAAGAGGATCTTTTGATGGATGAACCCCTTCTGACCCGGAACAAGGGCGGCCGGTTCGAGGAAGCCAATGTGAAACGGCAAAATAAAGAAATATTTGATTACGATCGCGTGAATCCCCAGACGGATCCCGATGAGGAAGACGACGAGGATGATTACGAAGAAGACGAAGAAGAGGATGAAGAGACCAAGTCCAATACGGCGTTGGTGATCGTGCTCGTTATTGTGATCATGCTCCTGCTGGCAGCAATCGGATTTGTGTTTTTCAAGTTCTTCCTGCCTACGCTCAATGGCAGCAAAGCACCGGAAATCCCTGTTACGGAAGCAATCGTGACCGAGGCACCGGAAACGGAAACCACCACCGAACCGACCATTCCCTGCACGGATCTGATTTTGAGCGAAGCACCCCGCTCTCTAAGTAAGGAAGGCCAGTTCTATCTGCTGAATGTGAAGGTTCTGCCGGCGGATACCACCGATACGCTGATGTATGTATCCGGTGATGAAACCATCTGTACGGTTACGGACAATGGCCGGATTGTGGCAGTAGGGGAAGGCGAAACCACTATCTATATCACCTGCGGAAAAATGCAGATCAACTGCCCGGTGGTCGTAAAGTACGAGGAAGAAACCCAGCCTCCCACGGAGGAAACGATGGCTGAGGAGGAAACCGCCGGGGAAGAAAATGAGGAAACAACGGAAGTCACCGGGGAAGAGAATCTGAAAGATGTGGAGCTGAAGCTGATGTCCACGGACAGAAGTATTAGCGTAGGTTATGGCTTCACTCTGGAGTTGGATTGCGAACTGGATCCCAGTGAGGTGGAATGGAGTGTGGAACACAGCCATATCGCGTCCGTGGACGAAAAGGGCTTTGTCCTTGCCAAGGCAAAAGGCACTACCGCTGTCATTGTCAAGTACGGCGACCAGGAAGTGCAGTGCATCATTCGCTGCAAGTAAAAAGGATACAAAAAGGGACCGCCATCTGGCGGTCCTTACTTTTTTAGAGAAGATAACCTTTCTCCCGGAACTCTCGTTCAATCAGATCCAGAAGTTTTTCCGAAGGGGCGGCAATGGTGTGATAATGGCAATCGTCAGTCAGAACCTTCAGAGGATTGTCCCGGCACAGGGAAAGCCGTTGGGAGAAATCCTGGGCATCCTGGGGGGTCTCAATCAGAAGGTCGACCCGAATCTGCCCGTAAAGCTCATGCTCCACAGCCACATCCAGCACTTTGCCGCCCAATTCGATGACAGTCAGAAATTCATCCAGCACCTGGGAGGTACTATGCTTTACAAAAAATACCCGTTTGGGCTGATCGTCCCGGGTAATTTCCGAACGGTACAGATATCCTTTGTTGGTAGAAAGGATTCCGTGATTTTCTGCCCGCATCAGGGCAATGTCCTGGACGATGACCTGGCGGCTTACATGAAAATGCTTTGCCAGGGCGGCACCGGAAAGGGGAGGCCCCTGCTCCTTCAGCATGGATAAAATATTCGCTCTGCGTTCCTCGCCGGTCATGATACATCCCTCCTGGTAAATCTGTATTTTCTTTGTACCATATTCCGGGAAAGTTGTCAAATTGTTTCTTGACAAGGCAGAAAAGGGGTGTATAATTGACAATGCAACTGACAAGACACCTATATAGACAGGAGAAAGTACGATCGGTATGAAAGAATTTTTCAAACGTAAAAACATCGTTTTTTCCGCCCGCAGATACGGAATCGATGCTCTGGGGGCTATGGCCCAGGGTTTGTTCTGCTCTCTGCTGATTGGCACCATTGTCAAAACGCTGGGACAACAGCTTTCCATTCCATTCCTAGTGGAGGTAGGCGGCTATTGCTCCGCCATGAGCGGCCCTGCCATGGCAGTGGCCATTGGTTATGCACTGCAGGCACCACCCTTGGTGCTGTTCTCCCTGGCAACGGTAGGCTATGCGGCCAATGCCCTGGGCTCCACCACCTTGTCCGGTACTGCCGGCGCAGGCGGCCCCTTGGCAGTGCTGCTGATTGCCATTGTGGCGGCAGAGTGCGGCAAGGCCGTTTCCAAGGAAACCAAGGTTGATATACTGGTTACTCCGCTGGTAACCATCCTCTCCGGTGTTGGCCTGGCTGCGCTGGTGGCACCTGCCATTGGTACTGCCGCTTCCTCCGTAGGTGAATTCGTAGAATGGGCCACGGTTCTGCAGCCTTTCTGGATGGGCATTTTCGTTTCTGTGGTCATCGGCGTGGCGCTGACACTACCTATTTCTTCTGCGGCAATTTGTGCTGCCCTGGGCCTTTCGGGACTGGCAGGCGGCGCAGCCGTTGCCGGCTGCTGCGCCCAGATGGTTGGCTTTGCGGTGCTGTCCTTCCGGGAAAACCGCTGGGGCGGTCTGGTCAGCCAGGGTCTGGGAACTTCTATGCTGCAGATGGGTAACATCGTGAAAAACCCTAAGATTTGGATTCCTCCCACGTTGGCATCTGCCATTACCGGTCCCATTGCCACCTGTTTGTTCCGGTTCCAGATGAATGATCCTGCCGGCGGTGTGGCCTCCGGCATGGGTACCTGCGGCATGGTTGGTCCCATCGGTGTGTACGCCGGTTGGGTCAACGATGTGGCCATCGGTGCCAAGGATGCCATTACCGGCATGGACTGGCTGGCTATGGCGCTGATCTGCTTTATTCTTCCTGCGGTACTGACCTGGCTGATTGGCATTCTCTGCCGAAAGCTGGGCTGGATCAAAGAGGGCGACTTAAAGCTTGACTAACGTAAGAAACGGCAGTTCTTTCCCGGAACTGCCGTTTTTCTTATTCCCCTTCCACGAAGACCCTTCTGCGAAACAGGAGGGAAACGCACCAAAGGCCAGCCAGAGCCACCAGGGTATACACCAGCCGACTGAACAGGGAACCGGAGCCTCCGAAGAGCCAGGCCACCAGATCAAAACGGAAAATGCCCACAAGACCCCAGTTGATACAGCCAATAATGGAAAGAATCAGTGCAATGGTATCCATGAAAAACCTACCTTTCTGACTATAGGATATTCCTAGGATGCACACATTCGGGGAAATTATAAATTGTCATTGCAAATTATTTGATTCGACAGTATAATAGCCAATAGACATTAACCCAATGGGAGGATATCGATATGACGACCCTTTATGAAGGCGCCTTTGCGAAATTGAATTTGACCCTGGACGTACTGGACAAGCGGGAGGACGGCTTCCATGATCTGCAGAGTGTCATGCAGACCATCTCTGTCCGGGACGATGTGGAAATCGACATCGGCACCGGCAAGCCCTGGAAGCTCCTTTGCGATAAGGAAGGCATTCCCACCGACGAAAGCAACCTGGCCTGGAAAGCTGCAAAGGTTTACTGCGACGCTATGCACAAGGATCCGGGCGGTATCGAAATCCGCATCACCAAGCGCATTCCCTCCGGTGCCGGCATGGGCGGCGGCAGCGCTGATGCCGCTGCGGTTCTAAGAGCGCTGAACCACCATTACGGAGATCCTCTTTCCATTTTTGCCCTTGCGGAACTGGGCGCTCAGGTAGGCAGTGATGTGCCTTTTTGCGTCCTTTGCGGTACCGCTATGGTGGAGGGCCGGGGCGAGCGGCTGCGGAAGCTGCCGGACATGCCCGACTGCATTTTCGTCATCGTCAAACCCGAGTTCTCCGTTTCCACCCCCGATCTGTATAAGAAGATCGATGAAGTGGCCATCGCCAAGCGCCCCGATAACAAGGCTATGGAAAGCGCATTGCTTGCCGGTGACCTGCTGAAGGTTTCTCACAATCTGTGCAACGTCTTTGATCCTGTGGTGACGGAAGACCATCTGGAGCTGAACTACATTAAGTCTTTGTTTCATCAGTACGGTGCCGTGGGCTATCAGATGACCGGCTCCGGCAGTGCAGTCTTTGCTATCGTATCCGAGTTTGAGGTGGCGGCTGTCATCTGTAATATGCTGAAAGAAAACTACTCCCAGGTTTTTATCGGTAAGCCTGTATAACATTGCCATAATCCGTCCATACTGGAAGTATTTCGGTATGGACGGTGTTTTTTATGAGAAAATTATGGAATCGGGTACTGTTTTGCTTTCTCCTGGCGGCATTTTTCTGGTGCGGTACTATAATTGCAGACCGGCAGCGGCTTCGGGAGGAACTGATTCGCCTCCATGTGGTGGCAAATTCCGACAGCGAAGCGGACCAAGCGGTAAAACTGCAGGTCCGGGACGCGGTGATGGAAAGTCTGCAAACGGCAATGGCGGATCTGGGGGACATAGAGCAGGCGAAGGCATACATTCAGCAGAACATTCCAAAGATTCAATCCCTTGCCAATTCCGTTTTAGCTCAGGCAGGCTTTGACAGCGAAGCGGCGGTGACGCTGTGCAAGGAAACCTTTGACAAGCGGGTCTATGATACCTTTACGTTGCCTGCCGGGGTCTACGAATCTCTGCGGATCACCATCGGAGAAGGAGAGGGGAAGAACTGGTGGTGTGTGGTGTTCCCAAGCCTGTGCCTTCCAGCAGCCGGGGAAGGTTTTGAAGATGTGGCTGCGGGAGCAGGATTTCCCGATTCTCTAAATGGGGCCTTGACCGGAGAAGAGAGGTACGAGGTTCGCTTTTTCCTCCTTGACCTTCTGGGCCGGGCGGAAAATATCTTTTTCACGGAAAAATAATACCCTATAAATTGGACAGAATCTGTGCTATCATATAAAAAACAGAAAAAAGGAGGCGGCGCCATGCTGCATCTGCTTTTGGGCCGCGACTGGACGGCCAACCGGGAGGAGATTCTGCACAGAATCTCCCTGGATGTGCATCAAAGAAAGAACAATCGGATTCTGATGGTTCCGGAACTGATCAGCCACGATATGGAGCGGCGGCTCTGCGCCGCGGCGGGGGATACCGCCAGCCGTTATGCGGAGGTCCTGTCCTTTACCCGCCTGGCCCGCCGTGTGGCGGATACCATGGGCAGCGCGGCAGAGGAATGTCTGGACAATGGCGGCCGGGTAGTTGCCATGGCTTCTGCCGCCCGACAGCTGAGCAGCCGCTTAAAAGCTTACGCGGCTGTGGAAACCCGCCCGGAGTTTTTGACCGGGCTTATTGACGGCGTGGACGAATTCAAGCGCTGCTGCATTACTTCCGCGGATTTGGGTCGCGCCGCGGAGGACACGGAAGGCAGTCTGTCCCAAAAGCTGGAGGAACTGGCCCTTCTGATGGAAGGGTATGATGCCTTGTGCAGCCGGGGCAAACGGGATCCCCGGGACCAGATGACCTGGGTCCTGGAGCAGCTGGAAGAGGGGAATTTTGCCCAGAACCATGTGTTCTACATAGACGGCTTCCCGGACTTCACCCGGCAGCATCTGGCCATTCTGGAGCATCTGATTCTGTTCAGCCCCAATGTGACCGTTAGCCTTAACTGCGACATGGTGGATTCTCCCTTGCTGGCCTTTGAGAAGGCAGGCTCCACCGCTGCCCAGATTTTGTCCTGTGCCAGAAAAGCCGGGGTGGAAGTGGAAATTGAATACATAAAGGAAAACCCCACATCCCTTTCCCAGGTGCGGGAAAAACTGTTCCAGGGTCCCATTGCTCAAGGCGCAGCAAATAATTGCCTGCAAACCTTTCGGGCGGAAACCCTTTGGCAGGAGTGCATGGGTGCTGCCCGGGAAATACAGAAGCTGGTGGCCGACGGCTGCCGTTACCGGGACATTACCCTGGTCTGCACCGATATGGGCGCCTATCAGCCCCTGGTGGACCTTATCTTCCACCGATTCCACATTCCCGTGTACCGTTCCGGAACCGAGGACATTTTGCAGAAAAGTGTTATCCATACCGTTTTGACAGCCCTGGATGCGGCGTTGACGGGCTTTGACCAGCGCAGTACCATGACCTACCTACGTTCTGCCTTGTCGCCTCTCAACTCCGATATCTGTGACTTGGTGGAAAATTACGCCATTATCTGGGGTATACGGGGCCAGAAATGGCTGAATCCCTGGGAAAACCACCCGGAGGGCCTCAGTGGCCTGTGGAACGACCATACCACAAAACAGCTGGAGATTCTGAACGAAGCCCGCAGCCGGGCCATCGACCCCCTTGCCCGGCTCCACCGGGGATTCCGTGATGCGACAGATTTGCGCGGCCAGGTGCTGGCCCTGTACCGCTTCCTGGAGGATATCTCCCTGGAAAAGCGGCTCAGCCGCATGGCTCAGGAACTGGATGATGCCGGGGACAACCGCAGCGCCCAGATTTTGAACCAGCTGTGGGAAATCTTACTGTCTGCCCTGGAGCAGATGTATGATGTGCTGGGTGACACCCATTGGGAAGGGGAGCATTTTGTCAGCCTCTTCCGGCTGCTGCTGAGCCAGTACGATGTGGGAACCATTCCTCCTGTGCTGGATGCGGTGCAGATGGGCCCTGTGTCCGCCATGCGCTGCCATCAGCAGAAACATCTGATTGTTCTGGGTGCGAAAGAAGGCAGCCTGCCTGGTTACACCGGCACTTTCGGCGTGCTGACGGACCAGGAGCGTGTCACTCTGCGGCAGTTGGGTGTGCCTCTGACCGGCGGCAATCTGGAGGGAATCCAGGCAGAATTCGCCGAAATTTACGGTGTCTTCTGCGGCGCCATGGAAAGCATCCGGGTGTTCTGCTCCGGTGAGCAACCCTCTTTTGTGTTCCGACGTCTTGCAGAACTGGCAGGCGGGGAACAGAAAGTGGAAACACCTTTGGACTTTGCCTCTGCCGATGCCCGGGAAGCCGGCGCCTGGCTTGCCCGCTGGAACGCAGCAGATGCTGCCCAGCGGCTGCAAGTGCTGGACAGCTACCGGGATACCTGTGCCCAGAGGGATTATACCCTGGGTAAGGTTGATAAGGAACGAATTGATGCCCTTTATGGCCAAACCTTGAACCTGTCTGCCTCTCAGATTGACCGGCAGGCAGAGTGCCGCCTGTCTTATTTCCTCAAATACGGTCTCCGGGCTCAGGAGCGGAAGGAAGCGACTGTGGACCCGGCTGAATTTGGTACTTACGTCCATGCGGTGCTGGAAAACACCGCCCGCTGCATCCGGGTCATGGGCGGCTTCCGGCAGGTTTCTCTGGAGGAAACCATGGAAATCGCCCACCGCTTCAGCGAGGAATACGCTGCGGAGCATTTCAGCCAGCTGGAATCGGAGCGTATGACCTACCTGTTCCGCCGAAACACCCTGGAACTGGATATGGTGGTCCGGGAGCTGTGGACGGAACTGAAGGATTCCCTGTTTGAACCTAAGGATTTCGAAGTGAATTTCGGCGGCGAGGGGGGACTTCCTCCCATTGCGGTTCCCAATGAGGGCATGAATGCCATCTTGCGTGGCTTTGTGGACCGGGTGGATACCTGGGACTTCGGCGGGAACAGCTACTATCGGGTGGTGGACTACAAAACCGGCAAAAAGGACTTTGACTACTGCGATGTATTCAACGGTGTTGGATTACAGATGCTGCTGTATATGTTTGCCTTGAAGCACAGCGGTGAAGATCTGCTGGGCGACCATCCCGTGGCCGCAGGTGTGCAGTATTTCCCTGCAAGAGCGCCCTACATTCTCTCTGACGGTATGCTGGAAGAGATGGATGCAGAACAGCTGCGCCAAAAGGAATGGAAACGCCGGGGACTGCTGCTGCAGGACGAGCAAGTCTTGCAGGCCATGGAACCGGGCGAGATTCCCAAGCGTATGAATTACACCGTCAAAAAAGACGGCAGCCTTTCCGGTGACCTGGCGGACCGGGATCAGCTGAAACTTTTGGAGAAGTATGTCTTCCGGGTCCTGGGAAAAATGGTGGAGGACATTGCTTCCGGTAACGTGGAACCCAACCCTTACACCCGGGGAAGTTCCCACAATGCCTGTGCTTTCTGCCCCTATGGTACCATTTGCCATAAGGATACCGTAGAAGGCCGCAGAAACTATAAAAAGATGGAAGCCCGGGAATTTTGGGAGGAAGTCGGAAAGGAGATGCACCATGGCGGATAAACTGACCCCTCAACAGAGGGAAGCAGTCTACAACCGGGGTGGCAAGCTGCTGGTCAGCGCCGCAGCCGGTTCCGGAAAAACCAAAGTCCTGGTGGATCGCCTGCTGACATATCTGACAGACCCGGCAGATCCTGCGAATCTGGACGACTTTTTGATCATTACCTATACAAAAGCGGCTGCTTCGGAACTTCGGGGTAAGATTGCCGCAAAGCTGACGGAGCGCATCGCCCAGGAGCCGGAAAACCGCCATTTGCAAAAGCAGATGCAGCGGCTGTTTCTGACGAAAATTTCCACTGTTCATGGCTTCTGTTCCGACATTCTCCGGGAGTATGCTTACCGGCTGGACATTGCAGCGGATTTCCGGGTAGCGGATGAAAATGAATGCCGGGAAATCAGGGAAACAGTCATGACGGACCTTCTGGACCGGGCCTATGCCAATCTGGGAGATGACCCGGACTTCCGTGCTTTCGTGGACACCCAGGGTCTGGGCAGGGATGACCGTCTGGTGCCGGATATCCTTGAAAAGGTGTATAACAGCGCAAAGTGCCACCTGGATCCGGAGGGCTGGCTGGATAAATGCCTGCAGGATGCAGACGTGGCAGAGGTTTCCGATGTGTCGGAAACGGTCTGGGGCCAATATCTGATGGAGGAACTGCACCGTTACCTGGATACACAAATCCGGGAGTTCCGTAAATGCGTTGCAGATGCGGAAAGCAGCGACGGTATGGAAAAGGTCTGCCTGAACCTGCGTTCCACCCTGACCCAGCTGGAAGAACTGCGCAGCAGTACCACCTGGGATGGCATTGTATCTTTGGGGACTGTGGACTATGGCAGACTGACATTCCCCAGAAAAAATGTGGATACGGACCTGTGTGACCGAATCAAAGCGGTACGAAACGGCTGCAAAAAAGGTCTGGAAAAGAAACTCAGCGGTTTTGCCAATGCATCTGACCAGGTTCTTCTGGATTTGCGTCAGTCCGCCGCTGGGGTCCGGGGCCTTGTGACGTTGGTGCGGCAATTTGACCGGGATTACAGCCAGGCCAAAAAAAGTCGACGCTGCGTGGACTTCAGTGACCTGGAACACAAGACTTTGGATTTGCTTTTGGGAAAATCCCGCAGCAACCCTTCCGCCGCTGCCACGGAAATCGGCAGACGGTACCGGGAAATCATGGTGGATGAATACCAGGACTCCAATGGCGTCCAGGATGCGATTTTCGGCGCATTGACCCGGGAGCGAAACAATTGCTTCATGGTTGGCGATGTGAAACAGTCCATCTACCAGTTCCGTCTGGCAGATCCCGGCATTTTCCTGAAGAAATACAAAACCTATGTGCCGGCCGGGGAAGTGGAACCGGGCCAGGGCAGAAAAGTGCTCCTCAGCCACAACTTTCGATCCGGTGCCGAAGTCATTGAGGGCGTAAATGCAGTCTTCCGAACCTGCATGAGTCCCCGTGTCGGCGGCCTGCATTATACCGAAGGGGAGGCCCTCCGGGAGGGTGTGCCCCATGAACCCATGCCCGATCCGGCGGTGGAGCTTCATTGCATTTCCGTCGAAAACGACACCTATGCGGAGGAAGCCGCCTTCGTGGCAGAAAAAATCGAAACCATGCTCCGTACCGGCGCCTTGGTCCGGGGGAAAGAAGGCTTCCGTCCGGTGGAACCGGATGATATTGTCATCCTGCTCCGTTCTCCCGGCAGTGTTGGCGGACACTACCAAAGAGCGCTGGAGGCCAGGGGCATCCGCTGCAGTTCCGGCGGCGGAACCAACCTGCTGCAGACCCAGGAAATTGGAACGCTCCGCTCTCTGCTGCAAACCATTGTCAATCCCCGACAGGATATCCCTCTGATCAGCGCCCTGGCAAGCCCGATTTTTGGCTTTACCGCCGATGATCTGGCTGCCTTCCGCAGCAAAAAACGCAGCGGCAGCGTCTATGATGCCCTGCTGCGCAGTGATCTTCCCAAAGCCAAAGCGTTCCTGGAAACTTTGCAGACCCTTCGCCGGGAAGCACGGATGAATCCCTTGACCCAGCTGCTGGAGCGGATTTTTACCCTGACCCGCCTGGACAGCATCTATGCTGCCATGGCAAATGGCGAGGCAAAAAAAGCCAACCTGCAAACCTTCTTCCAGCTGGCAGCGGAATTTGAAACCGGCAGCCTCCGGTCACTACCCCAGTTTTTGGAGCATCTGGATGCCTTGGAGGAAAAGGGCCTGGTATCTGCTGATGCTTCCAGCGCCGGCTGCGTGACCATCATGAGTATCCACAAGTCCAAGGGCCTGGAATTCCCGGTGGTTTTCTTAAGCAGCCTGTCCCGGGTGTTCAACCGGGAGGATCTGCGGGCACAGATCCTGTGCGACAAAGAATTGGGTCTTGGCTTGTCTGTGGCAGACCGGGAAAAACGGATTCGTTACCCATCTGCTGCCAAGCGGGCCATTGCCGCGAAAATGTGGGCAGAGAGCCTCAGCGAAGAAATGCGGGTTCTGTATGTGGCCATGACCCGGGCAAGGGACCGCCTCATCATGACCTACGCATCCCGGTATATGGAAAATGATTTGGTGGATGTGGTGTTGAATGCCGATATTGACAACGGCCGGATTTTCTGCCAGGAAGCGGTTTGCCCCGGTGACTGGGTGTTGCTGACGGCGGTGAAAAGAACCGAGGCAGGACAGCTCCATGCCCTGGGCGGCAGACCTATGGAAACAACGGTTGCAGATGTTCCCTGGAAGATCTGCCTGGCAGAGCAAACCGTTACGGAAGAAGCAGTATCCGCCCTCTCGGAACCTCTGCGTGCCATGCCGGAACAGGCGGAAGAAACTCTGGCCGCGGCTCTTTCTTTCCAATATGCCCATGTTGCGGCAACCCAGGCACCCTCCAAGCAGATTGCCACCGGCCGGAAGGGCCGTGCCAAAGATGCAGAAGCGGCAGAGGATACCCGGGAACAGAAGCATTTCCAGCGGAATTGGCGCAGACCGAGTTTTTTGACCGACGGTGTAGACGGCAAGGACTACGGCAGCGCGATTCATGCCGCACTCCAATACATTCGCTATGAAAACTGCGGCAGCACAGAAGAAGTCAAACAGGAAGTCCTGCGACTGGCGCAGCAAGGCTATCTGAAGCAGGAACAGGCAGAACTGGTGAACTGTGAAAAGCTGGCGGCTTTCTTTGCAACCGATGTGGGACAGAAGCTGCGAACCGGTACGCATCATCTGCGGGAATTTAAATTCTCCATTCTGGACGACGGCAGCCAATACGGCGACGGTCTGGAAGGGGAGAAGGTTCTGCTCCAGGGCGTGGTAGACTGCGCCCTGGTGGAAGCAGACGGCATCACCATCCTGGACTTCAAAACGGACAAGGTAACGGAAAGCACCGTTGCTGACCGGGCAGAGCATTACCGCCCCCAGATAGATACCTACGGCGAAGCTCTCAGCCGCATTTATGAACTGCCTATTAAGGAAAAACGGCTGTATTTTTTCAAACTGAACCGGTTCGTGGTTTTATAAGTACAGAAAACGGCACCCTCTTTTGAGGGTGCCGTTGCTGCCTTTAGCGGCAGTTCTTGTTTTCGTTCTGGGTTCTGTTGTTGTTCTGGTTCTGGTTGTTGTTCTGGCTCTGGTTGCTGTTCTGGTTCTTATTCTGGTTCTGGTTATTCATCTATTCTTCCTCCGAATATTTGTACTCACGGCCTTGCCGCTATCCTAGCTTACCCGGAAATTCAGGATTTATCCTTGGCTTTGAAGAGAATACTGGCCAGCAAGCCGGCAAAAATGGCCGCCGTAATGCCTCCGGCGCTGGCTTTCAGCCCTCCGGTGAAAATGCCGAGGAATCCGTCCTCCTGTACCGCTTCCTTGACACCCTTTGCAAGGGTGTTTCCAAAACCGGTCAGAGGCACCGTAGCCCCAGCCCCGGCGAAGTCTGCAAGGGGCTGATAGACCCCGATGGCCCCCAAAAACACGCCGATGACCACATAGCTGACCAGAATCCGTGCCGGGGTCAGTTTGGTTTTATCAATCAAAATCTGTCCGATCAGACAAAACAGTCCCCCAACCAGAAAGGCTTTTACATAGTCCATATCAATTCCCTCCTTCAATGGAAACCGCGTGACACACGCCGGGAATGGGCAGTCCCTGCTGTGTGGAGGTAGGGGACAGCAGCGCTCCGGTACCGCAGAACAGAATTTTTTTCAGTTTTCCCGTGCTGAGTTTTCCCAGTAGATACCCGCAAAGGGTGATGGCGCTGCAACCGCAGCCTGAGCCGCCGGAATGGACGTCCTGCACCGTGTTATCGAATACCAGAGTACCGCAGTCTGCCAGCTTGCCTCCAAGGGAGATCCCATCCCGCTTGGAAAGCTCCAGCAGCATTTCCTTGCCCAACTGCCCCAAATCCCCGGTGACGATCAGATCGAAATCCTCCGGCCCCTTACCGCAATCCTCAAAATGGGCCCGAATGGTGTCGTAAGCTGCCGGGGCCATGGCAGCACCCATATTGTTGGCATCCTTGATGCCCAAATCCCGGACGCAGCCAATGGTACATCCGGTGACCTTCGGTCCCTTCCCGGAGGAGCAGACCAGTGCTGCTCCGGAGCCGGTTACCGTCCATTGTGCGGTGGGTGTCCGCTGCCCACCGTAGCCCAGAGGGAAGCGGTACTGCCGCTCAGAGGAAGCAAAATGGGAGGAGGTCATGGCCACCACCTTATCCGCAAAGCCGCCGCCCACGGTCATGGAGGCCATCAATAAACTCTCTGCCATGGTGGAGCAGGCACCGTAAAGTCCCAGATGGGGAATGCCCATATTCCGAAGGGTAAAAGACGAGCCGATGCACTGGTTCAGCAGGTCCCCGGAGAATACAATGTCAAATTCCGATGCCCGGATTCCTGCCTTTTCCGCCAGCTTCAGCAAGGCCAGCTTCTGCATCTGCTTTTCTCCCTGTTCCCAGGTTTTCTGGCCGAAATAGGTATCCTGGGACTTGATGTCAAAGGTATGAGCCAGAGGCCCTTCCGACTCTTTTTTACCGGCAACGCTGGACCAGCAGGTAATGACGGGCGGCTCCGGAAGAACAAAACTCTGCCGTCCCCGCTTGAAATTTGCCATAAAAGCACCTTCTTTGCATATTTTTCTCTAGTATGCGCAAAGGTTGCAATTGGTATTCTGTTGGTTTATAATGAAAACAAAGGAAGAGGTGATACTATGGCATACACGATTCGGCACGCCCTTTGGGAGGACCTTAACAGAATCGAGGAAATTTACGCTTATGCCCGGCACTTTATGGCCAGCACCGGTAATCCCAACCAGTGGGGAAAGACCAATCCTCCTGTGGAGCAGCTGAAAAAAGATATTGAAAATCGGCTGCTATTTGTGGTAACGGAAGGCGAAGATATTCACGGCGTTTTTTACTTTTACATCGGTCCGGATCCTACGTATGATTATATTGAGGATGGCACATGGCATTGGGACACTCCCTATGGAACCATCCACCGCATTGCGGGGGATGGCAGCGGCGGTATTCTGAAAACTGCTGTTGCTTTTTGCAGTACCAAAATCAACCATCTTCGCATCGACACGCACCACGACAATGTGGTCATGCAGAAAGCCGTGGAAAAAGTTGGCTTCCGCCGCTGCGGCATTATTTACATTGCCGATGGCTCTCCCCGAATCGCATACGAACGGCATAAGGAGAACGGGATATGAAGAAAAACAAGGCAAAGCTGTGCTTTCTTATCAGCGCTGTATTGGCGTGTATTTTTGTGATTAAAAATCCTCTGGACTACCTGACCTGGTCCACCACATTAAATTCTGCCCCGTTTTGGGTAAATATCCTGGTAAACGCAATCTATTTTCTGCTTCCGGCACTGATTGCTTTGATTTTGGGTTTTGTTTTCAGAAAGAAATGAAAAAACAGCCGGCATCCTCGGATGCCGGCTGAAATTGTTTTGTTAAGCCATACGGCGGGCGCCGTAGTAGTGGTTTGCCCAGTAGCCGCTGGTGATGTCCGCATAGGACACGGTGGAGCGGGAGTTGGGGGAGTGGATCATCTGGCCGTTGCCCACATAGATGCCTACGTGAGAAATGGCATTGGAAGAACCGGTACCGGCGAAGAACACGATATCACCGGGCTGCAAGCTGGCCTTGTCCACATATGTACCCTGCTTATACTGATCAGCGGGAGTGCGGTAGGGGGAGAAGCTGAACTGCTTCAGAACGTAGTAAACAAAACCGGAGCAGTCAAAACCGCTGGGGGAAGCACCGCCGTAAATGTAGGGGGTGCCAAGGTACTTCTTGGCCTCAGCCACGATCTGGGCGCCGGTGGCACTGCCGGTGGAAATGTTGTTACCGGAAGAAGTGGTGCCGGAGTTGGAAACCGTACCGTTCAGTGCGGCTGCGCTGGGAGCCACACCGGTGGACTTTCCGCCCCGGAAGAACTTGGGACTCTTGACGGAGTCCTTATTTTCATAGGGAAGCTCAGTCAGTTCCAGATAATCGCTGCGGATATAGCAAATACGGGAACCGTAAATGACCTTGTACCAGCCTTCATTCAGACCAATGATGTAACACTTGCTTCCCTGGGGTGCCACGGAAACGATGGACCGGGAAGTAGAGGGACCGCTGCGCAGGTTTACGGCGGAGCCGGTGACCTTGCCATAGCCCAGTTCGGCATTTTCCTTGGTCAGCACATTCAGATAGCTGCTGTACATATAGCCTTCCTGCAGATTGTAGTTGACCTTGTACCAGTCACCGACCTTGGCGATGACAACAACGCAGTCATTTTTTGCTGCAGTGTCCAGGGTTTTGGAAGCGGTGGTTGCTTCGCTGCGCAGCCGCAGTCCATTGGTGTTGACAAAACCGATGCCGTACATGAGATGAGACTCAGCGGCAAAGGTGGGAACTGCGAGCAAGCCGATCATCAGCACAAGGGTCAGTGCCATGCTGATGATTCTTGTGGAAATCTTCATACGTTACCTCCGTCTTACGGAAAAAATCTAAGTCTTACTTACCTGCCAGAGCGCGCTCCAGCCACACACAGCCGAAATCCAGGGCGGTGTAGAGGCCGTCTTTTTCACTCTTCTTCACAATGCGATCCCGGCTTCTGACGTTGGGATCGGTCAGCTGCAGCTGAACAGAAACACGGGTGGCGATGTCCATATCGTTGACCTTCTTGGTCTCGAGGATCTGGAGCATCACGATGTGGCTGTCAGCCATGGAACCATAATAAATCAAGTTATCCTTCCGCATCAGCGGACGGCCCTTGTACATCAAAACTGCATTTTCTTCAGCCATGGAAGGAACCTCCTAAGCAAAATGTAATCAAATTGTAACATATTGTAACGCAGATGTCAAGTGTTTGTTTCAAATCCCTGGGAAACCACCTGGTTTACGTAACAATCCGACCCAAAAATGGAAAAAATAAGTAAGACGGAGGGGAGTATGAAGCTTTTAAGGTACAAAACAAGAGGCCTTTGCCGTGGCAAAAGCCTCTTGGCTATGGGGTTACTCTTTCTCGAACAGATACTCGCGAACCAGAACCTGCATCATCTCGTCCCGGTCGATCTTGCAGATCATGCTGCGGGCGTTGTTATAATTGGTGATGTAGGTAGGATCCTCGGTCAGCAGGTATCCCACGATCTGGTTGATGGGGTTGTAGCCCTTTTCAGTTAAGGCATCAAACACACTCCGGAGGATCCGGCGCATATTCTCTTTGTCGTCGCTGGCTACGGTAAACTTGAGGGTATCTTTATCCGTCATGGTCTCAGCCTCCTTTTTCTCTAAATCAATATGGTCATTATAACCGAAATAAACGGGGCTGTAAAGTCCTAAAAAAGGAAATTTTTGTGAATTCTTTAGAAAAATTCGGGACAGGAATCTCTTCCTGTCCCGAATAATGTCGAATAGAAACGATTAACGCAGCACTGCGTCCAGCTTTTCCTTCAACGCAGCCAGAACCTTGGCGGTAACGCCTTCGGAATCGGTATCGGTCAACGTCCGGTCATCGGCCCGCAGTTCCAGGGAGAAGGCCATGGACTTCTTGCCCTCGGGAACACCAACGCCACGGTAGATGTCAAAGAGCTTCACGCCCCGCAGCAGCTTGCCGGCAGATGCGGTGATTACGTCCTCAATCTGGGCAACAGTAACAGCCTCGTCACAGATCAAAGATAGGTCACGGCTGACACCGGGATACTTGGGCAGGGGAGTGTAGGTGGCATCGGGCAGCTGCAGCGTAAGCAGCTTGGTGAAGCTGATCTCGCAGACATAAACGTCCACGTCAATGCCGTAGTTCTTGCAAACCAGAGGATGGACCTGGCCAATGACGCCCACATCCACGCCGTCGATGGTAACCTTGGCGCAGCGGCCGGGATGGTAGCTGGGATTGTTCTTAACAGCCTCGTAGCTGGCCTTCTTGATCCGCAGACCGGCGAAAACAGCTTCCAGCTCACCCTTCAGAGAGAAGAAGTTGGCGTTGGGACCGTAGGTACCCAGCATCAGCATCTTGGGTTCTTCGGGAAGCTTCTGACCTTCCACGGGCAGATAGATCTTAGCCAGCTCGTAGAGCTTGACGGACTTGTTGTGGTAGTTGTAATTTCTTGCCAGAATATCCATCATAGAGGGCAGGGCGATGGTACGCATGATGGAAGTATCCTCACCCAGGGGGTTCTGGATCTTCATGGCGTTGCGCAGAGGGCTGTCGCCGGGAAGACGGATCTGGTCGAAAATGGTGGGAGAAACGAAGGAATAGGTGATGATCTCATTGTAGCCCAGACCGCGGCAGACCTGGCCTGCCTTGGTTTCCAGCTTCATTTCGGGGGAGTAGCCGCCCTGGGTGGAGGTCTTGAATGCGGTGGTGGGGATCTCGTTGTAGCCGTAGGAGCGGCCAACTTCCTCAGCAATGTCCGCCATCAGATTCAGGTCGGGACGGAAGGAGGGAACATGGATGGTATCGCCTTCCACCTCAATCTCCAGCAGGTTCAGATACTTGACCATATCTTCCTTGGAAATGTTGGTGCCCAGCAGACGGTTGATCCGGTCGCACTCTAGAGTCAGGGTCTTTTCCTGGTGAACATAGTTGATGATATCGATGGTGCCGTCCAGCACGTCGCCGCACTCCAGCAGTTCCACCAGCTCGCAGGCACGCTGCAGAGCGGGAATGGTCATCATGGGATCCAGATTCTTCTCGAACTTGCCGGATGCTTCGGTACGCATACCCAGAGCCAGAGCGGTCTGGCGGATGGAGGTGCCGTTGAAGTTGGCGGATTCGAAGACCACCATGGTGGTGTCGTCCATGATTTCGGAGTTCTCGCCGCCCATGATGCCTGCCAGGCCGATGGCACGTTCATCGTCAGCGATGACCAGCATACCGGGCTTCAGATTCCGGACGTTGCCGTCCAGGGTGGTGAGGGTTTCGCCCTCCACAGCCTCCCGAACCACGATCTTACCGGAGGAAACATAGCGGTAGTCGAAAGCGTGCATAGGCTGGCCGTACTCCAGCATGACGTAGTTGGTGATGTCAACGATGTTGTTGATGGGGCGCACGCCGTTGGCGCGCAGGCGGTTGCGCAGCCACTTGGGGGAGGGACCGATCTTCACATTGGCCACCATCCGGGAGGAGTAGCGGTTGCACAGAGCTTCTGCGGGAACTTCCACATCCAGATGCTCGAAGATAGAACCGGCATCGCTGCCCTTGACCTGAGGCTCGTGGTGCTTCATCTGCATACCAAAAGCGGCAGCGGACTCGCGAGCCAGACCGATGATGGAGTAGCAGTCGGGGCGGTTGTTGGTGATTTCAAATTCCACAACCGTATCGTCGTTGCCGATGACCAGGTTGATGTCATCGCCGGGCTTGCAGTCCTCGTCATTGAGGATCCAGATGCCGTCGGCATAGGCACCGGGCAGATCGTTCTGGGTCAGACCCAGTTCTGCAAAGGAGCAGAGCATACCGTTGGACTTTTCGCCTCTCAGCTTGCCCTTGGTGATGTGAACACCGCCGGGGAGCCAGGAATTGTGCAGAGCAGCGGGAACCAGGTCGCCTTCATGGACGTTCTGTGCGCCGGTGACGATCTGAACAGGCTCTTCTTCGCCTACGTCCACCTGGCAGACCCACATGTGGTCGGAGTTTTCATGGCGAACGATGGAAACGACCTTACCAACCTTGACATTCTTGATCTCAGCGTCCATGCGCTCCCAGGTTTCCACCTTCTGGCCGAAAACGGTTAGCTTTTCTACATATTCCTTATCGGAAACGTGGGACAGATCCACGAATTCCTCATGCAGCCATTTTCTGTTGAGTTGCATCGTCTATCCCTCCTTAGAACTGATTCAGGAACCGTACGTCGTTGTCGAAGATCAGACGCAGGTCGTTGATTTTCATGCGGCCCATGGCGGTACGCTCCAGACCGATGCCGAAAGCAAATCCGGAATACTTGGTGGAATCGATGCCGCAGTTTTCCAGAACACCGGGGTGAACCATACCGGCACCCAGCAGTTCGATCCAGCCTTCGCCGTGGCAGGTGGAGCAAACCTGGCCATCGATTTCACCGGTGCCGTGGCACTTGTGGCACTGCATGTCCATTTCGCAGCTGGGCTCGGTGAAGGGGAAGTGGTGGGGACGGAACCGGACCTGGGCATTGTGGCCGTAGATCTTGTTCATAATGGTGATCAGAGCGCCCTTCAGATCGCCCATGGTGATGTTCTCACCCACAACCAGTCCTTCGATCTGGTGGAACATGGGGGAGTGGGTGGCGTCAGCCTCGTCCTTACGGAACACGCGGCCGGGAGCCAGCATGCAGAAGGGGGGCTGATGGTTTTCCATGTAGCGGATCTGCATGGAGCTGGTCTGGGTACGCAGCAGCACTTCGTCGTTATCGTCGAAGTAGAAGGTGTCGCTGCGGTCGCGGGAAGGATGGCCTTCCTCGATGTTCAGACGGGTGAAGTTGTAGCTGGCGAATTCCACCTCGGGACCGTCAACGACGGTGTAACCCATGCCGACAAAGATGTCCTTGATCTCCTGCAGCACCTGGTTCATGGGATGCTGATGACCAACGATAACGGTTTCACCGGGGATGGTCACATCGATGGACTCGGAAGCCAGCTTTGCTTCCAGCACGGCAGCATGGATGGCAGCCTTCCGCTCTTCCAGCTTGGCCTCGATCTCAGCCCGGACGGCGTTAGCCATCTGGCCCATAATGGGGCGCTCCTCGGGGCTGAGCTTACCCATCATCTTCAGAACGGCGGTCAGTTCGCCCTTCTTACCCAGCAGCTTAACGCGCAGCTCTTCCAGGGCAGCCGGGGTAGTGGCAGCATCCAGAGAAGCCAGAGCGTTCAGCTTGATCTGCTCCAATTGTTGTTTCATTTTATCTTCCTCCTAAAAGGCAATATATAAGTTGAAAATTGATAATTGAAAGTTGAAAATTAAGGAATTTTCTTCGAAAATAATTGAAATTATCGGCAAAGCCGATACAATAATTTTCAATTTTTCATTTTCAATTGTCAATAAAAATAAAAACCTTCCATCCCACAATCGGGACGAAAGGCATTCCTTCCGCGGTACCACCCGCATTTACCGCATTCGCGGTACGCTTTTTCGGATGCAGAAACATCCTAGACACTTAACGGAGTCACCCGTCCGTCCCTACTGTACTTTTCAGGCGGCAGCTCCTGGGAGAAAGCCCGGCATTGTACCCAAGCGGCTCACACCATCCCGCTCTCGCTTTTGTGGCACGTTCAATACAAGGCAGCCCATTCATCGCATTTCACATATCCTCGCCATATTACCATATTCATTCAAAATATGCAAGCAAAATTTAAGTTTCTTGACGAAATTGTAACCTCATGATATGGTTAAATCAGAAAAATCGGAAGGAGCATAACCAAAATGAAATTCGAAACTCTGGACCAGGCAGTATCTGCCTTGAAAACTTTACAGCAGACCATGTCCGCATATAACCACGCCATGGGCGTTATCTACCTGGATGCCACCACCGCCGCCCCCAGCGACACATGGGAGGGCCGGGGCAAGACCATGGAGATTCTTTCCAAGGTGGTCTATGACCTCACCGCCAACTCCGAAAACGGCAAACTCTTTGACTACCTCCTTTCCCACAGGGAAGAACTGGATACCCAGACCCTCCGGGAGGTGGAGGTTCTGAAAAAGAACTTTGACCAGATGTTCAAAATTCCTGCAGAGGAATATGTTGCTTATTCCGTACTGCTGAACGATGCCCAGAATGTCTGGCACAAGGCCAAGAATGAGGATGATTTTGCCTCCTTCGCTCCATACCTGGAGAAGATCGTTGCCTACAACAAGAAATTCGCCGGCTATTACAATGCGGAACTGGCTCCCTACGATGCTCTGCTGAACGAATACGAAGAAGGTATGAACATGGTGACCCTGGACGCCTTCTTCGCCCAGCTGCGCAGCGTCATTGTGCCGCTGATCGCTAAGGTGCAATCAGCTCAGCCTATTGAGGATGGCTTCCTCTACAAGCATTATCCCATTGCTGACCAGCGGATTTTCTCTGATTATCTGATGGAAGTGATGGGTATGGACCGCAGCCACTGCGGCATCGCGGAAACGGAGCATCCCTATACTACCAATTTCAGCAACAAGGATGTCCGCATCACCACCCATTATCATGAGGACAACCTGGTTTCTTCCATGTATTCCGTTATCCACGAGGGCGGCCATGCGCTGTACGAACTGGGTGCCGATGACTGCTACAACTACACCGCCTTGAGCGGCGGCGTATCCATGGGCATACACGAAAGCCAGAGCCGTTTCTATGAAAATATCCTTGGCCGCAGCGAAGCCTTTGCCCATGCCATTTTCCCCAAGGTGCAGGAACTGTTCCCGGAGCAGATGGCTGCAGTGGACGAAACCATGTTCTACCGGGCCATCAACAAGGCCCAGCCCTCTCTCATCCGCACCGAGGCCGACGAACTTACCTATTGCCTTCATGTGATGGTCCGCTATGAAATCGAGAAGCAGCTCATCGGTGGCACGTTGGAGGTCAAAGATGTACCCGCTGAATGGAAGCGTCTGTACAAGGAATATCTGTGTGTGGATGTGCCCAATGACCGGGAAGGCTGCCTCCAGGACAGCCACTGGAGCGGCGGCATGATCGGTTATTTCCCCTCCTACGCACTGGGCAGCGCCTACGGCGCCCAGATGCTCAGCAAAATGCAGGAGGACCTGGGCGACATCTGGACGGACGTAGCCAATGGTGACCTAAGCAAAGTGACTAACTGGCTGAAAGAGAAAATCCACCGCCATGCCAGCTTCAAAAAGCCCGCCGCTCTCTTTGAAGAGGTCTGCGGTAAATTCGACGCCAAATATTTTACCGACTATCTGACGGAGAAGTATACAAAGTTGTATGATTTGAACTGATTTCAAAACTATGTCATCCTGAGCGAGCGAAGCGAGTCGAAGGATCTTCGCATTGATTGGGTTACAAAAGTAAGTTTGGTGCGTAGATCCCTCGACTTCCTTTCATTCCCCTCGGGATGACAACTGCTGTACATGATTTTTGGGTGATATACATGGTAAAAAATGAACTGAACCAGAAATCCGTCTTATCCCTCCTCCCGGACCGGGACCCCTGGGGCCATAAGGGAAGCTTTGGAAAAATCCTGCTGCTCTGCGGAAGCCGTGGCTATACCGGTGCAGCCTATCTTTCTGCCATGGGCGCGCTGCGCGGCGGTGCGGGACTGGTATTTCTGGGGGTACCGGAAAGCATCTATGCCATCGAGGCGGTGAAACTGAATGAACCGGTGGTATTCCCGCTTCCCGATAAACATGGAAAACTGAGCGAAGCGGCTATCCCGGAAATTCTGGAACGGCTGCCCAAAATGGATGCGGTCCTCATTGGCTGCGGTCTGGGGCAAACGGACGAAACCCTGGCTGTGGTAAAAGCAGTGCTGAAACATGCGACTTGTCCCGTGGTTGTGGATGCCGACGGCATAAACGTCTTGTCCGGGCATAAGGATATACTGCGCGGAAGGAAAGCACCCACCGTTGTTACACCCCACGATGGGGAATTTGCCCGGCTGGGCGGCACCATCGGGGAAGACCGCATGGCCTCTGCCGTAGAATTGGCAAAGGACCTGGGCTGCATCGTATTGCTGAAAGGCCATCGCACCTGCGTCACTGACGGTCTTACCGGATACATAAATACCACAGGCAATCCCGGTATGGCAGTGGGCGGCAGCGGTGATGTGCTGGCAGGCATCATCGTAAGCCTTCTGGGACAGGGAATTGCCCCTCTGGAAGCAGCTGCCTGCGGCGCCTGGCTCCACGGTGCTGCCGGGGACCTTTGTGCCGGGGAAATGGGTCAGTATGGAATGCTGCCAACGGACATGCTGAATGTACTTCCGCGACTTATGAAATAAGGCGGGATGTTATGAAACGGGCATTGGCCCTTGTGCTGCTATTGCTGATGCTGGCAGGCTGCAGCACGGAACCAAAGGAAATTGAGCGTGGCATGGCCCTGCGCTCAAAACTTCTGGCAGCGGAGAATTGCGGCTTTGACGTAAAAATCACAGCAGATTATGGGGACAAGCTCCATAGCTTTTCCATGGTCTGCCAGGGGGACAACCAGGGAAACCTTACCTTTACCGTTACGGAACCGGAATCCATCGCCGGAATCACCGGAACCATATCCGACGAGGGCGGAAAGCTGACCTTTGATGATACGGCCCTCCACTTTGAACTGTTGGCAGATGACCAGGTGACCCCGGTCAGCGCCCCCTGGATTTTGCTGAAAACCCTCCGAAGCGGCTATCTGACCTCTGCCTGCCGGGAGGACGGTCTGCTGCGGCTGACCATTGATGACAGCTATGAAGAGGATGCCCTCCATCTCGACATCTGGCTGAACGGGGAGAATAAGCCTCTCCGTGCGGATATTCTGTACAAGGAAAGGCGCATCCTGTCGTTGGATGTCACAAATTTCGTCATTTCGTAGCTTTCGGGCGAATCTGTGCATAGGATAATTTGCAAGCCTTAAGGTATAAAACCCATATGTCCGTGGGACAATACTGTTACCGCGTTACATATGGAATCATCCGGTAGCGCTGGCAATGCTATGCACGGAGTGTGAACCATATGATGGAAGATTCAGTCAAACGGGGGGACATATTTTATGCCGACCTGTCCCCGGTGGTGGGCAGCGAACAGGGCGGTACCCGCCCTGTGTTAATTGTACAGAACGATACCGGAAATCGCCATTCGCCCACAGTGATTGCCGCAGCCATTACCAGCCAGACAGGAAAAGCACGGCTTCCCACCCATATCAATATTGCAGGAGGCAGTGTTGGCCTGAGCAAGGATTCCGTGATTTTGCTGGAGCAAATCCGCACCATCGACAAGCGTCGCCTCCGGGAGCATATGGGACGGCTGGATGAAAAGCAGATGCACCTGGTAGATGATGCCATTGCTGTCAGCTTTGGTCTGCATGATGGCCGCACAACGTGAATAGAACGCCCCTCTGCCGCATAAAATTGCGCAGGGGGGCGTTGCTTTATGGATTATGAAGTGTTCTTTGGAAAAGAAAAGGCCGGGAAAGTGCAGGTACTTCGGGAGGGACTATACTACCGATTCTGCTGCCGGTGCCGGCTGACCGGGGACGTGGTCTGCCGCTTGATGGTCAGCTGCGGAGAAAGACAGGAAAATTTAGGGGTTGTGGTTCCCATGGGAGATGCTTTCGGACTGGACAAGCGCATCCCCGTAAAACACCTGGGGGAGGGGGAAATGACATTTTCCCTTATGCCGAAACATGACCGCATCGGCGGCAAATTCGTTCCCATTTACCCGGAGGAACCCTTTTCCTACATAGCCCGACTGAAGGATGCCTTTCTGACCAGACAGAACGGGCAAGTGGGCGCGATTATTCCCGAGTAAATTAATACTTTCTGGACAGCAGCTTCTCTGCTTCCTCCCGGGTGATCTCGCCGGAGTTGCACTTGGCCATGATCTGCACGTCCTTGTCATTCAGATGGTAGAACAGATACAGAATTCCGGCAATCAACAGACCGATGGTGGGAATCAGCGCAAACACGATCCACAGGCCGTTCAGTGCCTGAGGGCTCTGCTGGATGCCCAGTGCTTCCAGCTCTGCGAAATCGGAGGCATTGACGCTGATCCAGTTAAACAGACCCAGCAGGAACAGAGCCAGGGAAGAGGAGACTGCTGCGGTGATTTTCACGGAGAAGGTCTGAATGGCGAAGGTGATACCGGTGGCGCTGACACCGGATTTGTACTGGCCATACTCGGCACAGTCGGGAGTGAACATAAAGGCCAGAACGCCCTGGATGCTGGCGGGAGCAGCCCGGAGGACATTCAGAATGATGAAGAGCATCTGATTTTCCCAGCCGCAGAAGAAGATGGCGAAGCCGAACAGCACATTCAGCGTGTTGCAGACCATCAGTACCTTCATCTTGTCGTATTTTTTCACAATCTTGGGAGCCAGGAAAGCGGCCACAAAACCGGGAACGGCGCTGAGGAAGCCCAGCAGCATATTAAAGGTTGCGCTGCCGAAGAGATAGAAGGAAGCAAACAGGGAAACAGCGGTGGAGGTCTTCATCATATCCATGGCGCAGTAGCCGCCATAGTAGATGCACAGGTATTTGTTGTTCTTCAGATAGTGCCACATCTGTCGGAAGGTGAACCGTTCCTCCTGGTCCTCGGGGTGGTAGTTCCGCTCCTTGCAGTTGACGCACAGGGGAATCATGCAGATGGTGCTGAAAACGGAGAGGATGACGATGGTCCAGGTGGCGCTGAGGCCCACCTTTTCGCTGATGAGGACCGTCAGAATCACACCGTACAGACCCTGGCCGATACCGGAATAGATCCGGTTGATGCTGAGCAACTGGGTACGCTCCTGCAGATTGTCGGTCATAGTGTTCAGCATGGCGTAAGCGGGAGCATCGGTGAGGGTATAGATGGAGTCCCAGATGATGTAAGTGACACCGAACCAGACAAGCTTTCCGGTTTCACTCAAGGCGCCGGGGATGGAGAAAATGGCAATGGTGGCAAAGGGCATCAGCGCGGTGGATACACGAAGCCAGGGCAGACTTTTCAGTCCGTTCTTGAACTGGATCCGGTCAAAGAGGAAACCGAACAGGGGATCGTTGATGGCATCCCAGATCTTCACGATCAGCAGCACAACGGCTACTTTTGTCAGATCGATGCCCTGCATGGCAAGGTAGGTAGAGATAAACGCAGCAGTGATTGCATAGTAAACATTCTGGCCCACAAAATAGGTCCAGTAGCTTTGCCGTTCCTTGGGGGTCGTCATGTATCCGGCGGGATTTTTACCCATGATAAGATTCCTCCGTTTCAATTGATGTCCTTATTCATGCTAGCATTTTTAACAGATAAAGTCAACGAAATACGAAGGTATTTATCGAAAAAGTGCAAACAAGGGGACGGCAATGCCGTCCCCTTTGTTGTCAAATATCCAGTTCCAGCACCACCGGGCAGTGGTCAGAGCCGAGAATCTCGGAATGAATTTCTGCAGCGGTGATTTTATCCGCAACGCGGTTGGATACCAGGAAGTAGTCAATCCGCCAGCCTGCGTTATTTTTCCGGGCGTTGAAGCGGTAACTCCACCAGCTGTAAGCCCCGGTAAGGTCGGGATACAGATGACGGAAAGAATCCGTAAAGCCTGCATCCAGGGTTTTACCGAAGCTTTCCCGTTCCTCGTCGGAGAAGCCTGCGCTTCCACGGTTGGGGCCGGGATTCTTCAAGTCGATCTCCTTATGGGCCACATTCAGATCGCCGCAGACAATGACCGGTTTGTTTTTGTCCAGTGTGGACAGATGATTGCGGAAAGCCTCGTCCCATTTCAACCGGTGGTCAATCCGCGCCAATTCCTGCTGGGCGTTGGGGGTATAGCAGGTGGCAAGATAGAAATCGGGGTACTCCAGGGTAATCATCCGTCCCTCAGTATCCAGTTCCGGCACGCCTACACCATAAATGACGGAAATCGGTTCTTCCTTTGCGAAAATAGCAGTGCCCGAATAGCCCTTCTTTTCGGCGTAGCTCCAGAATTCATGATACCCGGGCAGATCCATTTTGATCTGGCCTTCCTGGAGCTTCGTTTCCTGCAGGCAGAAAAAGTCCGCATCCATTTCGTTAAAGTAGTCCATAAAGCCCTTGCCTACACAGGCGCGCAGGCCGTTTACATTCCAGGAAATAAATTTCATGGGGATTCCTCCGTTGTGGATTCGATAGGGGTAATGCTGTCGTAAAGCAGCAGATTCTCCCGGTTCATAGTCACGCTGCGCTCGCCGCATTGGATGGTTACCTGGGAAATGGATTCCCATTCCAGGCATGTCTTGGTCATACAGGCGCAGGCCAGACTGAACCTGGCATCGGTCATGGACTTTCCGGTATCCGTCAGAACGATCATCAGCTGATCACCCTGCATTTCGGCGGACAGCAGCTTGGTTCCGGAGAACGGGGAAACCAGGGTCTCGTCCAGAGGGCCGACCAGATACAGCGCCAGAAGGCTTTTTAAATCCGATGCCTTGGCGGATACTTCCCGCTCTTCCGGGGCCACCACTGCTTCCTGAGTACCATAGGCGTAGTCCGCCCGACAATAATAAAATGTGGTGACATTATTCTCACTGATGCCGCTGCAGCCGCAAAGCAACAGCAAGATACCGAGAATCAGACAAAATGTGCGTTTCATTCTTTGTCCACCTCCGTATCAAAAGCAGGGAAGGTGACGGTAAAAGTGGTTCCCTGATCGGGAATGCTTTCTACTGCAATCTCGCCTCTGTTTCGCTGGGCAATGGCCCGGACAATGGCAAGGCCCAGACCGCTGCCGCCGGTCTGACGGGAGCGGGCTTTGTCCACCCGGTAGAATCGTTCGAAGATGTGGCCGATGGCATCCTCGGGAATGCCCATGCCCGTATCCCGGACGGTCAGCACAGCATTGTCCTCCTGCCGCAGAAGGGATACATACAGATGTCCGCCGGAAATGTTGTATTTAATGCCGTTTTCCATCAGATTGAACACGATCTGATACAGATCATCTTCCAGAATCAGAATGGGACAGTCGTTATCCAGGGCCATGTGAATGGTAATGTTTGCTTCTTTTGCCATGGGACGAAGCATCCGGTGAACGCGGCGCACTGTGGGGGCCATGTAAATGATTTCGCTGTCCTGGAGTGTTTGACCGTCAATTTTGGTCAGGGACAGAAGCTTGGCGGTCATGCGGTTCAAACGGTCCGCCTCGTTGCCGATGTCACCGACAAATTCCCGGACGGTTTCCATATCCATATCATTTTGCAAAATGGAATCCGTCAGCAGCTTGATGGAAGCCAGGGGCGTTTTCAGCTCGTGGGAAGCATCAGAAACAAAGCGGCTGCGCTTTTGCTCCGAAGTCTGCAGACGTTCCGTCAGATCATTAAACTCATTGCCAAGAACTGTCAGCTCATCGCTACCGCCCATCTGGACCTTATGGCTGTAATCTCCCTGCTGAATGATCCGCATGGAAGCCATGATCTTTTTCAGTCTGTGAGAAAAGGCAGAGGAGAAGGCCAGAGAGAACAGGGTAACGATGATCTCCAGCACCAGGGTAACCTGCAGGACGTTTTTCTGCAGGGATTGGATCAGCGTGCCCTGGGAGGTATCATACTCTGTCATATATACGCAGCCAATAATGGTGCCATAATACACGATGGGGGTGGCGGCACGGGAATCCATGATACCATCATAGTAATGCCAGGAGAAAGCGTTGTTGCCTACAGGGGCATCCGGGGAGACCTCCAGGGCGTTCAGAACCTCCGGAAGCAGGATGTAGTTGCCCAGGTCGGTGCCGTTACTGTCGTAAAGGGCGATACCGCTTTGATCGGTGACGATCATACGGGTGACCTTCAAACTTTCCAGCTGATTGAGCAGACCCGTAATGGTTGAGGGATTGACCACTTCCAAAGAGGAAATCTCATCGGCAGCCAGATGGCATTTTTCGATCATGCTGGTTTCTTTGTTCAGATAGAACAGTCGTTGGCTGGCATTGGAGCAGTAAATGTTCAAAAAGAGCAGCACAATAAACGTGATGACAACGTAGGTCATCGCGTAGCGAAATTGCGTATTGCCATAGCCCCGATAGCGGGTCTTTTTACTTGCGGAAGTAATAGCCAACGCCCCATTTCGTCAGAATGTATTTGGGCTCCGCAGGATTTTCCTCCAGCTTCTCCCGCAGACGGCGGATATGGACGTCCACGGTTCGGATGTCGCTGCGGTATTCGTAAGCCCAGATGGTATCCAGCAGCGCCTCCCGGGAGTAAACCCGGTTGGGATTGCGCATCAAAAATTCAATCACGTCAAATTCCTTGGCAGTCAGATCTACCAGCACACCGCTGCGGTATGCATTCCGGGCGTCCAGATCCAGGCTGATGCTGCCGATGGTCAGATCGTTGCCGCTGGCCTTCTTTTCCGAGGCACCGGCCCGGCGAAGCAGCGCCCGGATCCGGGCCTTCAGTTCCAGAATATTGAAAGGCTTGGTCAGATAATCATCAGCACCATGCTCAAAGCCCATCAGTTTGTCCATGTCGTCGGTTTTAGCGGTGAGCAGGATGATGGGCACATTGGAAAATTCCCGGATCTTGGCGCAGGCGGTCATGCCGTCCATGTTGGGCATCATTACGTCCAGAACCACAAGATCGGGATTCTGCTCCTGCACCTTGGCCACGGCTTCCAGACCGTCGGAGCCGGTAATGACATCATAGCCTTCGTTTTGCAGATTAAAGCGAATGCCTTTGACAAGCAAAGCCTCGTCATCAACCACAAGTATTTTCATAGGATCAACCTCCAATTGCAACAAGATCATAGATGGCTTCCAGCCGTTTTTCTCCGATGCCCTGTATGTTTAAAAGCTGCTCCACATAGGTAAAACTACCCACAGCAGCCCGATAATCCAGAATCCGTTGGGCGTAGACTTCGCCGATGCCGGGCAGGGCAATCAGTTCCTCCAGGGAAGCGGTATTCAAATCAATGGGAAACACCACCGGCGGCTGTGTTTCTGCGGCAACCGTATCCGCGAAGGCGGATTCTTCCTGCGCTTTGATCCCGGTGGGAAGGGCAAGGCTTACTTGAGGCGCAGTTACTTCCGCGGGTACGGAAAGCTGCACATCACCGGGGGCTTGATTCCGTCCCAGATAGAAACCCAGTGTAAACGCAAGAAAAACCAGCGTTACCGTCACCAAAATGGGGAATTGCGGTTTTTTCATGAGATGAATCCTCCCGCATTGACTAGAAAGACAAAAGCTGTTATAATATAGACCATTATACACGACTTTTTTCTGCCGGACAAGTCCGGCAATGCAATATTGGGTGAGATTTTATGAAAAAAATGAAATGTTTGTCTTTCCTGCTTTCTGCGGCGCTGCTGCTGCAATCGGCAGTCTTTCCTGTGCACGCGGCAGAAAATCCGGAGACAGTACCAGTAACCACGGCTCCGGCCGCAACTGTTGGGGAAGAATATATTCCCGCCGCCGATATCCCCTTTGGCAGTGTCTGCATCCAGGAAGGCTGCCGCACCATTGAGGGTATGAATCCCCTGGCCGGCAGTGACCGGAAGGTGCCCACCGCCAAAGCTGTTTTTGTCTATGAGATGAACACTGACACGGTGATCTATGCCAATAACCCGGATGTTTCCGTGAATCCCGGTACCCTGGTGAAAATTGTGACGGCGCTTGTGGCTGTTGAGAACTGCGAAATGAACGAGATTGTCACCTGCTCCGAAGGTATTCAGTCCAAGATTCCCTATGGCAGCCAGAACATTAAGCTCAAGAGTGGTGAGCAGCTGACCCTTGAGGAATTGCTGCACTGCATGCTTCTGCAGGGTGCCAATGATGCTGCTGTTGCCATTGCGGAACATGTGGGCGGTACCACTACGAATTTTAAGGAAATGATGAATGAACGTGTGGCGGAAATCGGCTGTACGGGCACGAATTTTGGCAACATTTCCGGCTTGACCACTGCATCGAACCATTCCACCGCCCGTGATATGGCGAAAATCGTGGTGGAAGCCTCCAAAAACGAGAATTTTATGAAGGTTTTTGGTGCTTCTGAGTATACGGTTCCTGCCACCAATATGTCGGATGAACGGGAATTCCAGACCACCAACTACATGCTCCAGAACAAAATCGTTACCAAATTTATCTACAAGGGTGTCACCGGCGGATATCAGAGCTGTATTGATGATGTGGATGCCAGTCTGGCCATCACAGCAGAGCGCAACGGTATGAAGCTGGTGTGTATTGTTATGAATGCCACCCGTACCTACTTTCCTGAGGGCTGGCCTGTGGAATCCTACGGTAACTTCGAGGAGATGCTGGAAATCCTGAAGTTTGTTTTCGAAGGCTATAAGGTGGCCCAGATTCTCTACGACGGCCAGGCTTTGGAACAGTTTAAGGTTGCCGGCGGAGAATGTGATGTGGTAGGCTGCCCCAGGGTGAATATTTCTTCCGTGCTGCCCAGTGAAGCCCATATGACCAATCTGATCATTGACCCGGATACCGGCGGTGAACTGTCCGCTCCGGTGAAGAAAGACGATAAGATCGCCACGGTGGAAGTATGGTTCCGAAACTCCTGCTTGATGGAAGCGGAACTGTTCGCCATGAATGATGTAAAGACCCTGGAAGACTCTGCCCAGATTCAAAGCCTGGTAACCAAGACGGATGACGGAATGGGCAACATCATGAGCGTCATTGGCACGGTATGTGTGGTCATTCTTGGCGGTTTTGGTGCCTACTTGCTCTATGGCTATGCACGACGGGCCATTATCCGCCGCCAGCGCCGCCGCCGCAGATCCAACCGCAGAAGGAGCTATTGATATGCTTACCTGGGAAGAACTGAAAGGTACCTGTGCAGACTGCAAGCGCTGCGGTCTTTGCGAGACCCGAAACAACGTGGTTTTCGGTGTTGGCAATGAGAGTGCGGATATTATGTTCATTGGCGAAGGTCCCGGGGAACAGGAGGACCTGCAGGGTCAGCCTTTTGTGGGTCCTGCGGGCAAGCTGCTGGATGATATGCTGTCCATTATCGACCTGTACCGCCAGGAAAACTGTTATATCGCCAACATTGTCAAGTGCCGTCCGCCCCGAAACCGGGACCCTCACGAAACCGAGCAGGATGCCTGCATCGGGTATCTTCGTAACCAGGTGGCTCTGGTGCAGCCGAAGATCATTGTCTGCCTGGGCCGGATTGCCGCCAAGCGGATCATCGATCCGGAGTACCGTATCACCCGCCAGCACGGTGGGTGGGTGCAGAAAAACGGCATCTGGATGACGGCAATCTACCATCCCTCTGCCTTACTGCGGGACGTCAGCAAACGGCCGGAAACCTTTGATGACCTTCTCTCCATCCGGGAGAAGATCAAAGAGGTTGAGGCGAAAACCTAAAAAGATATTGACTTTTAGCCCGATTGCCGATATAATAATCGGGCTAAATATCTGCTAGTGTAGCACAGTCGGTAGTGCATCTCACTCGTAATGAGAAGGTCGCCTGTTCGAGTCAGGTCACTAGCTCCAAAAAGAGCCAATCCCATCGGGGTTGGCTCTTTTTGAATGGGAAACTGACACGAACGATAAAATACAACACTCCGGTGGAGTGTTGTTCGCCGGGAAGGGCCCCGGCGACACCATAATTTCGGGTACTGCCCGAAATGCAACGAGTCAGGTCACTAGCTCCAAAAAGAGCCAATCCCATCGGGGTTGGCTCTTTTTGTGTCTTAGACAGTATTTTCGCTTCGTGCGTTGCTTTATCGTTCAATCGATGCTATAATCCTACCAGAATCTGCGAGGTGATCTCCTTGAAAAAACTCTTGAAATATATGAAAGGCTACGGTAAAGAGTGTGTCCTAGGGCCGCTCTTTAAGCTGCTGGAAGCCACGTTTGAACTGTTTATCCCCCTGGTAGTTGCCAATATTGTGGACAAGGGCATTGCGAGCGGTGATAATCCCTATATTTTCAAAATGTGCGGTGTCATGATCCTGCTGGGGATTGTGGGCCTGATCAGCGCCGTAACGGCCCAGTATTTTTCTGCCGTGGCCGCTGTGGGCTTTTCCACCCGGCTACGCCATGCGGTGCTGGATCATATCCTTGGTCTCAGCTACAGTCAGATCGATACCCTTGGCACCTCCACCATGATCACCCGGATGACCTCGGACATCAACCAGGTCCAGAACGGTGTGAATCTGACCCTGCGGCTGTTGCTGCGGTCTCCTTTTGTGGTGTTCGGGGCCATGATCATGGCCTTTACCATCGACTTCCAGGCGGCGTTGGTGTTTGCCGGGGTGATTCCGGTGCTGTGTTTGATCGTGTTCGGTATCATGCTGATCACCATGCCTATGTACAAGCGGGTCCAGGCGGCCCTGGACGGTGTCACATCTGCCACCCGTCAGAATCTCACCGGAGTTCGGGTCCTCCGTGCTTTCTGCAAGGAGGAGGCGGAAGCAGAGGAATTTTCCCAGAAGACCGATCATCTGGCCCAGCGGCAGCTGTCCGCCGGCGGTATCTCGGCGCTGATGAATCCCATCACCTTTGTGGTGATCAACCTGGCGGTTGTTCTTCTGGTCCGGGTGGGCGCGTTGAAAGTCGAAAGCGGAATTCTGACCCAGGGCCTGGTTATTGCCCTTTATAACTATATGTCCCAGATTCTGGTGGAGCTGATCAAGATGGCAAACTTGATCATCACCGTCACCAAGGCTGTTGCTTGCGGAAACCGGGTCCAGTCTGTGCTGGAGCTGGAAAGCGACCAGGAAAACGGTACGCTTTCTGCCGATTCCCTCCGGGGCCAGGTGGAATTCCGGAATGTGACCGCTCAGTACGCCGGCGCAGCGGAGCCTTCTCTGGAACGTATTTCTTTTACCGCCCAGCCTGGCCAGACCATCGGCATCATCGGCGGTACGGGTTCCGGTAAGTCTACCCTGGTGAATTTGATCCCCCGGCTATACGATTCTGCGGAAGGTACTGTCCTGCTGGACGGCAAAGGGGCAGGGGAGTACGACATGATTTCCCTGCGGCAGCAGATTGGCATTGTCCCCCAGAAGGCGGTCCTCTTTAAGGGTACCATCCGCCAAAACCTGCTCTGGGGCAATGAAACTGCCACAGAAGCGGACCTTTGGGCGGCCCTGGAAACCGCCCAGGCCAGGGAAGTGGTAAAGGACAAGGAAGGGGAGCTGGATGCGCCCGTAGAGCAGAACGGTGTCAACTTTTCCGGCGGTCAGCGCCAGCGTCTGACCATCGCCAGAGCCCTGGTGCGCAAACCGAAGATTCTGATTCTGGACGACAGCGCATCAGCCCTGGACTATGCCACCGATGCTAACCTCCGGATGGCCATTCGAAAAATGGAGAATCCCCCCACTACCTTCATCGTGTCCCAGCGGGCCGCCTCGGTGCGCTATGCCGATGAAATCCTGGTTCTGGATGACGGGCAACTGGTGGGTAAGGGAACCCACGATGCCTTGCTGGAAAGCTGCCCTGTTTACCAGGAAATCTACTATTCCCAGTTTCCCAAGGAGGTGAGCGGCCATGCGTGACCAGATTTCTGTCTTGAAAAAAGTGCTGCATCGCATCCGCCGCTATTGGCTGAGTCTGGCGGCCTCCCTGGTCCTTGCTACGGTGTATGTGGTCATGACTCTGTATATCCCCATTCTGGTGGGTAATGCCATTGACTGTATTATTGAGGCAGGCCATGTTGACTTTGCGGCCATGGGCGGACATTTGAAAAATGTAGCACTCTGCGCCCTTGTAGCAGCGTTATCCCAGTGGGTCATGAGCCAGCTGGGCAACCGCATGACCTATCATGTGAGCCGGGACATCCGCCAGGAGGCCTTTGCCCACATCCAGAAGCTGCCTCTGTCCTACCTGGACAAGCACAGCCAGGGCGATGTGGTCAGCCGGGTGGTGTCCGATGTGGATACCTTTGCGGATGGCCTGCTGCTGGGCTTTACCCAGCTGTTTACCGGCGTTATGACCATTCTCGGCACGCTGCTGTTTATGCTGCGGCTCCATTGGGGCATTACTCTGGTAGTGGTCTGTATCACGCCTCTGTCTCTGGTAGTTGCCAACTTTATCGCTACCCGTACCTATTCCATGTTCAAGCTGCAAACCGTCACCCGGGGCGAGCAGACGGGCCTCATCGATGAAACTATCGGTAATATCAAAGTGGTTCGTGCCTTTGGCCATGAAGGGGCCACCATGGAGCAGTTTGACGAAATCAACGGACGGCTGCAGAAGGCATCCTTGCGGGCCATTTTCTTCTCGTCCTTGACAAACCCCTGCACCCGTTTTGTCAATTCTGTGGTCTATGCGGGCGTTGGCCTCACCGGCGCACTGGTTGCCATTTCCGGCGGTATTTCCGTAGGTAATCTGACCAGCTTCTTAAATTACGCCAATCAGTACACCAAGCCATTCAATGAGATTTCCGGTGTTGTGACGGAACTGCAGAATGCCCTTGCCTGCGCCGGGCGGGTCTTTGAATTGATTGAGGCTCCCGCCATGCCTGCAGAACCGGAGCATCCAGCCAAGCCGGAAACCCTCCGGGGCGCCGTGGAAATCCGGGATTTAAGTTTTTCTTATGTCCCCGAAAAGCCCCTCATCGGCGATTTCAACCTGTCTGTCAAACCCGGTCAGCGTGTGGCCATCGTCGGTCCCACCGGCTGCGGCAAAACCACCTTCATCAATCTGCTGATGCGGTTCTATGACCCCAACGGGGGAGAAATCTGCATTGACGGAATCAACACCCGGCACATGAGCAGAAAAGAATTGCGCCGCAGTGTGGGCATGGTGCTGCAGGATACCTGGCTGAAGGCCGGAACCATCCGGGAAAATATAGCCATGGGCAAGCCGGATGCCACCGAGGAAGAAATCGTTGCCGCTGCCAAACAAGCCCATGCCCACAGCTTTATCAAACGGCTGCCCCAGGGCTATGACACCCAAATTGCCGAAAACGGCGGTAATCTGTCCCAGGGACAGAAACAGCTGCTGTGCATCGCCCGGGTTATGCTGTGCCTGCCGCCCATGCTGTTCCTGGACGAAGCAACCTCGTCCATTGATACCCGAACAGAGGCCCGAATCCAGAAAGCCTTTGACACCATGATGGAGGGAAGAACTTCTTTCATCGTGGCCCACCGGTTATCCACCATCCAGGAAGCGGATTTGATTCTGATGATGAAAGACGGCCACATTGTGGAGCAGGGAAAACATGAGGAACTGCTTCGTAAGCGCGGCTTCTATTCCCAGCTGTATTTAAGCCAGTTTGCCCATTGATTCTTTCTCCCTCCCCGAACAGGGAGGGAGAAAAATTTAGAAAAAAGGAAAAATAGTGCTTGACAAATAGGGAAGTATGTTGTATTATATGCAGGTCGGCAAGAGCTGAACGCACATGGAGAAGTCGCGTAGCTGGCCGAGCGCGCACGATTGGAAATCGTGTATACCCCAAAAGGGTATCGAGGGTTCAAATCCCTCCTTCTCCGCCAAATAAGAACCATATTAGGATACGATACTGTGTCCCAATATGGTTCTTTTTTTATTGATTTTATGGATATTTTGAAATACAATATTCATACTGACTGATCGATAAACTTGAATTTGGCGAACAGAATACACAGGACATAATGTGTCTACCTCGAAACCACGGCATTTCTCGCTTTGTGTCGTGGTTTTCTTGATGAACCAATGATATGATTTCCACGAAAGGAGGGGTGTGAATGAACCAACAAAAAATGGGTGAATTTCTGAAACACCTTCGTAAGGACAAAGGGTTGACCCAAGAACAACTGGCAGAACACTTCTATGTTTCCTCTCGAACCGTATCACGATGGGAAACTGGGAGCAATATGCCCGATGTGGAGATGCTCATTGAACTTGCCGACTTCTATGATGTAGATATTCGTGAAATCATTGATGGAGAAAGGAAAAGCGAGAACATGGATAACGAAACCAAGGATACACTGATAAAGGTAGCAGAATACGCCACCGAAGAAAGCAATAAGCGCAAAGAGAGATTACGCACCATGTTGGCAGGTTCTACCTGCTTGATGCTACTTAGTTATTTGCTTTTTGGAAGCGAGCACAAAGGGCGACTCAACGGCATTATTCCCGAAGCAATTTGTGGTGATATTATGTCGTTTGTTATCGGTCTTTCCGTTGCTTCATTGGCATTGTATGCTCTGCACTGTTTGGGTGCCTTTGATAAAATTGGTCAATGGAAAAAGAATCGCAGAGAAAACAAGCGTTAACCCCTATATATCAAATTCCAATATGTCGCACTGTTTAATCCTAAGGATATTGGCATGATTGTTCTGAACCCTCGCAGAAAAAATGAACCCCCTTGCGCGTAGGGGGTTCACATAGAATTGGTTCAACCGATTCTTGTATCCTAATAACTGTCATTTGCCAAAAGAAAACCCCAATCCTAACGGATTGGGGTTTTTCTTTTGACGAAAAGAGAAGAGGGATTTGAAGATTTAACTGCAACAGTCCGGTGGACTGTTGCAGCCACCAGTTCAAAAACTGGTGGCATCCATAATGTACCAAATCCCTCCTTCTCCGCCAGATCCCAATCCGGTGGAAGTCTGGAGTTATTCCAGCACTAGCTCCATTTTATACCGAGCCACAAACTCGCCATTGGACATTTCCTCTGTGAGTGCTTCGGTAACTGTGAATCCACATTTCTTGTAGCAGGCTTGAGCCTTGCGGTTTTCTTGATCGGTATAAAGTGCAATTTTTTGATAGTTTCTACATTTCAGTAACGAAATAATCTGACTTATGGAATAGGTGCCAATCCCTTTGCAATGATGGCAAGGCCGTATTACCACCAGCTTAAGATAAACAGTTTTATCTGCATTGCACAGCCCATTTATTCCTAACCAACCGATTGGTGTTTCACTGTCGCAAATGATGTAGTCTTCTTCATCCTGGTCGGTTTTCCATTCTTTGATAGCATCTTCCCAATCACACAGCTGTGTAGGCACCTCCTTTAGTGCATCTAGAATTGCTTCGTCGTTCATGATAGAAAACAAGAATTGAGCATCATTGTCATTTACCATGCGGAGTTTAATATGATTCATCCACTTACCCCTTAGTAATCAAATAGCCTCATTTGGCATGTTTACTATACCTCAGTTCTAGTCATAAAACAATAGATACATTTTGTCATTCTAAAATTGGAACCAGGTCTTTTTACACAATCAGCCAAATAAAAAAGCATATCAGAAATATTATTCTTTCTTTTTTATATGAATGATGCAATGTTCTCCATTTTTTCCCGTGTAGATAAGTGAAAGGCCCTTTCAAGAAAGATAAGGAGGTGTTTGTATGGAAGACAGTTCTATCGTGGATCTGTATTTTCTTCGGTCCGAATCTGCCATCGTAGAAACGGACAGAAAGTACGGCAGATACTGCTTCACCATCGCCGATAATATCCTGTCCAACAGAGAAGACAGCGAAGAGAGTGTGAGCGATACCTATCTGGCTGCCTGGAAGTCCATTCCGCCCCGCCGTCCTGCCATACTGTCTACCTATTTGGGAAAAATCACCCGCCGGATCGCCATTGACCGCTGGCGCGCACGGTCAGCAGACAAACGGGGCGGCGGTGAAGTGATCCTGGCTTTGGAGGAATTACAGGAATGTGTTTCTGACCGCAGTAACCCGGAAGAATTTGCAGCAAAGAAAGAGCTTGGCCGTAGCATTAACCGCTTTCTGGACGGACTTCCCGTGCAGGAGCGTAATGTATTTCTTCTTAGGTACTGGTATCTGCATTCCGTTGCCGAAATCGCGGCTAAATTCGGCTGGTCCCAGAGTAAGGTCACATCCATGCTCTACCGCATGCGCAAAAAACTACATAAGCAGCTGATCAAGGAGGGCCAGATATGAGATCAATTGATTTGCTGGAAGCCGTAGGAGAAGCAAAGGAACTGTATCTGCTGGAGGCTATTACAGCCTGGAATCACCCTGTGCAGGGTAAAAAAGGAAGCATGACGCTCAAAAAAGTAGTCTTGATTGCAGCAGTAATCGCGCTGCTCACCTGCCTTCTGGGCTGCGCCATTGCTATGCTGCGGCTGCAGGATCAAAAAATCGGGGAAGATGTTTTTACCCGGTATTATGATGAAAACTGGCAGGAGATTGAACCTACGGAAGTGACCCGGGATGTGGTTGCCATCCGCGGTGTGAAAGACAGTCCGAACTATTCGGCTACAATGGAATGGTACGAATTTATCAAGGATTACCCCTCTATTTTGGAATTTGACTTTGTGGACCAATCTCTGGAAAATTATCAGGTGTACGAGTGGATATACGGCTGCTATTCCCAGGAAATGGTGGATAAGGTCAATGAAATCGCGCAAAAATACGATCTGCAGCTTTTGAATCAGGATACAACGGTTCAACGTTGGCAGACGGAGATCCTGTTTGAAGCTCTTGGCATTGAGAATGTGTGTCATGAGGAGAAAACATCGAAACTAACGGACGGCTCGGGCAATTTTTACGCAGAAGGAAATTTCCAGTATTCCTTTGAATTCAAACTGCCCAAGGAAGAGGGAGTCTGGCCCCATTGGGTTTGGGCTACCATGTGCTATTCAAAAGATGGATACTTCCATCCTATCACCATGACCATGGATATGGAAAGCTATGAGCAGTGGGATTATACCACCGCCGACGGTGTGGATGTGCTCATTGCCCAAAGAAAAAACGGTGCCATTCTGATCGCCCAGACGAATAATGGTCTGTTCTGGGTCAATCTGGATACTTCCGCAGTCACAGAGGGCACAGAGTCGCCCACGAAGCAGGACATTGAGCAAATGGCCGAGGTTATCGACTTTACCATAGCGCCGAAAACACCGGAAAACATGGAGAATATTCAGAAACGGCTGGAAGAATCCAATGCCGCCCATGAAGCCGAGATGCAGCAAAAGGTAGAAAAATACGGCGATTACGGCGCTTATCTGAAGGATACCTACAAGCGGGTCATGGAGGATGTGTACTATGCCATCTATGATTTGAATAACGACGGTATTGACGACTTGCTGCTGGGCAGTGAGGACAGTACCTTCAGCACCGTGAAAACCATGCACAACGGCGCGGTGGTGGACCTGTACCTGGGTGAAAAATGCTGGCTCTGCGAGGATGGAACCATCGTAAATCTGACCAAATATAATTTCCGGAAGACTTATTATTCCTTCCGCTTGGGCGCTTACGATCCCAACGGCAACAATGTGGAGCTGCTGGAACGGATCGAACATGACCGCCGGAAGGATACCTGGGTAAACAAGGAGGATAATCTCCTCACCGCCGGGGAAGCGGAGCAGATCATAGCGGGTTATACGCACAAGGAGCTCCCTGTGATGCCCTTGATGGAATACCCCCTGGATGACACCGGATCCACGCTGGAAGAATATATTCTTTCCAATACATTGTCCAAACCGGTCAGTGAGAAAGAACGAATGGCAATCTATTCCCAACAGATCCAACACAACCAGGAAACCGCCTACATCCCCGCAACCCATTATATTCTGATGGACATTACGGGCGATGGCGTTGAGGATTTGCTGCTGACCGACAACGGGGATTACATCGGCGATGCCTTTACTGTGAAAAATGGAGAACTGGATACCCTGTTCTTCTGGTCCGGCTATTATCTGTGTGAAAACAACATTCTGGAGGATTCCAGCAGCAGTTATCAGCACGAAAGGTACAGCTATTCCTCTGTCGATGACAGTGGCTGGCACACTCTGAATACGCTGATTTATGACAAGGAAGGGGGCAAATGGTACCATGATGCCGACGGCGACAACTACTACGAACTGGAGATCACGGAAGAAGAATACAAGGAGATCCTGACATCTTACCGCAGAGTTCCCCTAAACTGGACGCCCATTGATGAATTCCCCTATGTATAAGGCAAAACCCCATCCAATTCGGATGGGGTTTTCTTTACCGATTCAAGTACCAAACGCCAAAATTGAGATAGGCCGCAAAGGTCAGCCACAGCAGGTATGGCATCTGCAGCCATGCGGCAAGTGGATCCACCTTCCGAAAAGCCAAAACCATCAGCAGCACCAGCACCCACAGAAGCAGCAGCCACAGGAAAGCAAAACCAAAGGCCTGGGCATTGAAGAAAATGAGACTCCAGAAAAAGTTCACAATCAGCTGTGCCACAAACAGATTAAGCCCTTTGCTTCGCTCCGTCGATGGCGGTGCCAGATAAATCCGCGCAGCCCCAACACCCAGCAGCAGATACAGGATTCCCCACACAATCGGGAAAACGATCATGGGCGGCGACAGGGGAGGCTGCACTATGGTTTCACTGTACACCTTCATGCCCTCCCGGCTGAGCCAACCGGACAGACCGCCTACGGCTTCGGTAAGTCCAATCCATAAGGCATATGTTTTCCAGTTTTCTTTTAATTCCCTTAACATCATGCAATCACCCGTAATAGCATACGCAAAAGGAGATAGAATATGAAAAAAGAGCAGCCCGCAGGCCGCTCTTCTTGAATTTACAGCAGTCGGATACCTGCCTGTTCGCAGGCCTCCACCGTTTCCTGGTCCCACACGCTGGACTGAACCTCACCGATATGGGCGCAGCCCATCATCAGCAGACACAGACGGGACTGACCGATACCGCCGCCGATGGTCAGAGGCAGTTCGCCGTTCAGCAGCATCTTATGGAAAGGCAGTTCCCGGCGGTCATCGCAGCCGGCTTCCGTCAGCTGCCGGTCCAGGGATTCCGCATCTACACGGATGCCCATGGAAGAAATCTCCAGGGCCCGGCCCAGAACCTCATCCCAGAAGAAAATGTCGCAATTGAGGTTCCAGTCATCGTAGTCGGGGGCCCGCCCGTCATGGGGCTTTCCGGAGCGGAGCTTCCGGCCAATCTGCATGATGCAGGCGGTGTGATGCTCCTTGACGTAGGCCTTTTCCCGCTCAGACCCGGTCTTTAAATCAGGATACATGTCTTCCAGCGCCTGGGAGGTGATGAAGCTGACCTCCCGGTCCAGCTGGGTCCGCAGCTGGGGGAAGCGAACATGGAGCCGATCGTTGGTATCGCAGATAGCCCGGACAATGGCCCGGACGATGAGCTTTAAGTACTCGGAATTCCGATTGTCCCGGGTGATGACTTTCTCCCAGTCCCACTGGTCCACGTAGATGGAGTGGATGTTATCCAGATCTTCATCCCGGCGGATGGCGTTCATATCGGTGTACAAACCGTTGCCGATGGTGAAATGGTACCGCTTCAGCGCCAGCCGCTTCCACTTTGCCAGGGAATGGACCACCTGGGCATCGGTGCCGATGGCAGGGATATCAAAGCTGACGGGCCGCTCACGGCCGCTCAGATTGTCATTCAAACCGGAATTTTCTGTAACAAACAGGGGAGCGGAAACACGCTTCAAATTCAGCGCCTTGGAAAACTCCTCCTGGAAAGTATCTTTGATGTAAGCAATGGCACGCTGGGTGTCATAGGCATCCAAAATGGGCTTATAGCCTTCGGGAATATAGATCGTGTTCATGGGAACACCTGCCTTTCGGGGTAAATATAGGTCCTATTGTACCTCTATTTTTCGCAAAATCAAGTCCAGGAGGAATAATTTTTTCTGTTTGGCACAAAATAGAATGGGTTTTTCCGGGGATATTCCACAAAAGGTGTTGACTTTTCTCAGAATACCTGTATACTGAAAAATGCAAAACAGAATACACCTAAGACGCTTTTCGGGATCGATCGAAACCGAAGGGCAGAGGACTCTCTGGAGAACACATTCAATTGTGTGCCGAAGGTGCAAGGCAGTGCTGCCGAATCTCTCAGGCAAACGGACGGAGATGCTGAATTTCGTTTCACGCAAGAGCAGTCCTGAGGGACTGCTGTTTTTTATTTTAGAGAAAGCAGGAAGATAACTATGTACGGTAAACCCATTGATTCCATCGGTTTTGTTTCCAATTATGACCCCGAACTGGCAGCTATGATGGACCGGGAGCTGGTTCGCCAGCAGGACGGCCTGGAGCTGATCGCCTCCGAGAACCTGGCTTCTCCCGCTGTCATTGCAGCCATGGGCTCCATTCTTACCAACAAGTATGCCGAGGGTCTGCCCGGCAAGCGTTACTACGGCGGTTGTGATTTCGTGGACGAGATCGAGCAGCTGTGCATCGACCGGGCCAAGGCTTGCTTCGGTGCGGAATTTGCCAACGTTCAGCCCCACTCCGGCGCCCAGGCCAATATGGCGGTCCAGCTGGCCCTGCTGCAGCCCGGGGATACCATGATGGGCATGAGCCTGGCCAACGGCGGCCACCTGTCCCACGGCAGCCCCGCCAACATTTCCGGCAAGTATTACAATGTGGTTTCCTACGATGTCAACCATGAAACCGGCCTCATTGACTATGACCAGATCCGGGACATGGCCAAAAAGTGCCAGCCCAAGCTGATCATCGCCGGTGCTTCCGCCTATCCCCGTGCCATCGATTTCAAGCTCTTCGCCGATATCGCACATGAGGTGGGTGCTGTGCTGATGGTGGATATGGCCCATATTGCCGGTCTGGTTGCAGGCGGCGCCCATATGAGCCCCGTGCCCTATGCGGACATCGTCACCACCACCACCCACAAGACCCTTCGCGGCCCCCGGGGCGGCTTGATCCTGGCCAAGGAGGAATTTGCCAAGAAGCTGAATTCCGCCGTGTTCCCCGGCACCCAGGGCGGTCCTCTGGAGCATGTGATCGCCGCCAAGGCCATCTGCTTGAAAGAAGCTATGGCTCCGGAATTTAAGACCTATGCCCACAATGTGGTGAAAAATGCCAAGGTTCTGGCCGACACTCTGCTGGAAGAGGGCTTCGACCTGGTTACCGGCGGCACCGATAATCATCTGATGCTGGCAGACCTGCGTCCTTTGAATATCACCGGTAAGGAACTCCAGAGCCGCTGTGATGCCAACCACATGACCCTGAACAAGAACGCCATCCCCGGCGACCCCCAGAAGCCCGCCATCACCAGCGGTGTTCGAATTGGTACCGCTGCTGTTACCACCCGCGGCTTGGGCGAGGAGGAAATGAAGTCCATTGCCCATTGCATTGCCCTGACGGCCAAGGATTTCGAAGGTACCCAGGCCCAGGTCCGTGCAACCGTGGCAGATATCTGCGAAAAATTCCCTCTGTATAAGTAAAGAGTAAGGAGCAGTCATTGACTGCTCCTTATTTTTATCCGAAACGTCGTGCGTAACCGCACTTCCGGCAGAGTTCCTCTGCCGCTTTTTTATTTTGGAAGCCCCGGTAGATGGCCTGGGCCCGTTCTGCGGCTAAAATCGTCTCCAGATCGCTGTTAAACAGGTTTCCCAGGGCCAGATCACCGTTGTGATCCAGACAGCAGGGGACCACCGTTCCGTCACAAAGAACACCGATCTGATCCCGCAGTCCGTAGCAGAACACCTTGTCGCCACCATCTTTCGCGCTGAGGTCCGGCCAGTCGAACTTGTCACCGTACTCCAGAAATACGCGGTTTCCGATTCGGGTGCCCTTTCGCTCGGTGACCCAGGGCCTCGGGAAAGCGTCCTCCATTGCGGAGAGAATATCTCCGTTTTTCTCGTCTGCGCCGCCCTGGTTCCAAAGCCGGTAAACCACCAGCTTGCCGCCTTCCGCCGCTTTACCGAAATCAAAGCAACCCTGCAGATATTGGGAAAAGGGGATGGCTAGATCATTGGCCTCAAAGGCATGGAGGGAAATATTCACCTTGTGCAGGGCGGGGGAACGGAGCAGCATATCCTGCTGCCTGGGAAGCAGCGTACCGTTTGTTGTCAGAATGACCTTGAAGCCCGCATCTCCGGCCAGTTCCAGAAACCTTTCTAACTTTGGATGGCACAGAGGCTCACCCATAAGGTGGAAGTACAGATAATCCGAATAGGGTCGAAGCCTGGGAAGCAGAACAGACAATTCATCCTCGTTCATTACCTTCGGTTTCCGATTGGTACCGGGACAGAATTGGCAGGTCAGATTGCAGACATTGGAGATTTCCAGATAGATTTTGTGAAAACGTTTCATAGCATCAAACAAAGGGGTTGAAGTAGCGGCTGCCGGTGAGATAAGTCAGCAGCAAAGACACTGCAACAAGCGCAGCGGAAACTACCATAAAGGCGATGTCAGCCTTGCTGAATTTCCGGGCGGAATACCAGCTGCGCTTTTTGCCCTTGCCGAAGCCACGCAGCTCCATAGCGTTGGAAATGGTCTCGATTCGGTCCATGGAGGACAGAATCAGCGGAATCAAAATGGAACTGGCAGCCTTTAGCCGATTTACCAAACTGGCTTTCTTGCTCATTTCCGTGCCGCGGGCCTGCTGCGCCAGACTGATGTCCCGGTATTCCCGCTGAATGTCGGGAATGTAACGCAGGGCCAGCGCCACCGCATAGCTGATACGGTAGCTGACGCCGATGCGGCTCAAGGAAGCGGCAAATTCGGAAGGATTGGTGGTACACACGAACAGCAGCACAATGGGAATGGTGCAGGCGTTCTTCAAAATCACATTCAGATGGTAAAACAGCTGCTCGGCGGTGATGTTGTAAGGTCCTGCAATGTGCAGGAGAATGGTTTCCGAACCATAGAGATTTACGCCGTGGTCGGGGCTGAACAGATAAATCAGCAGGTTGTTCAAAACGATGTAGGCGAGCATCAAGCTTAAGACAAAGGAAATATCCTTGATCTTCAGCTTGGCTACGTTAAACAGCACCAGGGCGCCAACGGTCATGACAAACAGCAGAGGCGTATTGAAGCTTGTCATGGCAGCCACGGTCCAACCGATCAGACAAACCAGCTTGGTTGCGCCGGTGAGCCGATGGATAGGGGAGGGGCGGTCAATGTAGTTGAACAGATTGATCATAAGCGCACCTCCCGGTCCCGGGCGATAAATCGCCGGGTGAACTCTTCGGGACTGTCAATGCCACAGGAATGTGCCAGATGGAACAGGGAAGTTTCCTTCAAATGGGCGGTTTCCACGATATCGGGGCTGTTCAGAACCTCCGCAGCAGACTTATCCGCAATGACCTTTCCATCATGGAACACCACAGCCCGGGGCGTGTATTCCAGCATCAAGTGCATATCATGGGTGATCAGCACCACAGTAATACCCTGGCGATTCAGCTCTGCCAGAAAATCCATGATCTCCGTGTAGTGCTTCAGATCCTGTCCGGCGGTAGGCTCATCCAGCAGAATCATTTCCGGCTTCAGCACCAGAATGGAAGCGATGGTAACCCGCTTCTTCTGACCGTAACTGAGGGCGGAAACCGGCCAGTTTCGGAAAGGATAGAGTCCGCAGATTTTCAGCGTTTCTTCCACCCGGGGCCGAATCTCCTCTTCGGAAATGCCCCGATTCCGAAGACCCAGCGCCACTTCGTCGTAGATTTGGGTTTTGGAGATCATCTGGTTGGGGTTCTGCATCACATAGCCAATATGATCGGCCCGTTCCTTGATGGAAAGCTCCTGCAGATCCTGCTCATTTAGTTCCAGAATACCGCTCTGCGACTTCTCAAAGCCGCAGACCACCTTGGAGAATGTAGACTTACCTGCACCGTTGGTGCCAACGATGCTGAGCATCTCACCCCTATGGATCTGCGCGCTGATCCCCCGGAGAGCATGGTGACCGCCCTCGTAAGTAAAGTCCAGGCCCTCCACACGCAGCAGAACCTCCTGCTGCATTGTCTTTTCAGCCTGGGGCAGGGCCTCAAACCATGCCTTGACCTGCACCTTTTGTCCCTCGGACAGCTTTAGCTCAGGCAGATAAGAAGGCCGCATGTCCTTCGTCAAAGTAACTCCTGCATATTTCAGCGCGGTGACATACAAAGGCTCCCGGATGCCGCTGTCGCTGAGCAAACTGCTGCACAGGATGCTGTCCGGGTCACTGTCGCAGAGGATGTGTCCGTCCCCCATAACCACCATCCGGTCAATGGGACGGTACAGCACATCCTCCACACGGTGCTCAATGATGATGACCGCACAGCCGGTACGCTTTTGAATCTCATCAATGAGAACAATGGCCTGCTTGCCCGTGGCAGGGTCCAGGTTGGCCAGAGGCTCGTCAAAGAGAAGCACATCCACCTGGCCCACCATGACGCCGCCAAGACCAACACGCTGCTTCTGGCCGCCGGATATCTCATGGGGAGCATGGTTTAGTACCTGCTGCACATCCACAAGTTCCGCAATTTTTTGCACCTGGTCATGCATTTCCTTAGTGGGGATGCAGTCGTTTTCCAGAGCGAAGGCAATATCTTCTGCAACGGTCAGACCGATAAACTGTCCGTCAGAATCCTGCAGCACGGTGCCAACGGTTTTGGACAGACCGAAAATACCCAGCTCCAGGGCGTTTTTTCCGTTCACAGTCAGCTTACCCGTTGCCTTGCCGGGGTAGGAATTGGGAATCAGACCGTTGATGCAATGGGCCAGGGTCGATTTGCCACAGCCGGAAGGACCGGCGATGAGAATCTTCTCACCCTTGTGAATGGTCAGATTGATGTTATAGAGGGTAGGTTCCGCCTGGGCGGTATACTGAAAACCAAAGTCTTCAAACTGAATGATGGGCTGTCTTTCCACTGAAAAAACCTCCGGGATGAACAAAGGCAGGCCGGGGGCCTGCCTTTGATACTTGTGTTCTTACTCCTTGGACAGGCTGCCGGCCTTGGTCTTGGTGGCTGCGTAAGCAACACACAGCAGGCTGCCGACGATAGCGGTGGTAACAGCGTTACCCAGACCGGCCATCAGACCCTGTGCAATCAGCTTATCCCAGGGTTCGCCCATCATGTAAACGTCCAGAACGGGAGCCACCAGCATCCAGCAGATCAGATGGCAAACAAACTGAGCAATGTTGAATTTGATCAAACCCTTCTTGCCCAGTTCGCCTTCTTCGAGCTTCAGAGCCTTGGCTGCAAAACCCATCAGCAGGCCGAAGACACCGGAAGCGATAACCCAGCTCCACCAGATGCCCCAACCGGCTGCGAAGTCGATGAGCATATGGCCGATAAAGCCGATCAGAGCGCCGGCGATGGGGCCAAAGACCACAGACATGAATGCCAGCAGACCGTACTGGGTGGTAACGCTGGTGTTGGGAACGGGGCTGGGAATGGCAACAAACTTACCCAGAACAAAGAACAGGGCAGCGCCGATGCCGATGGCAACGATGGTTTTTACGGAAAATTTTTTCATGGTTTTCTACCTCCATAAATCATTCTATTTCATGGCATATTGCCAAAATAGCTCAGATGAAACCCTTAAAGGGCTCAATTTGGATTCGCCAGGAATTGCCGGTACCGATGTTGTAGGCCCGGGCAAAGCTGCCCTGGTTGATGGCTACGGCCATACAGTTCAAGCTGTTCACATAGACCAGCGCTTCGCCCACATTCACATCGGAAAAACTTTTTGCGTACTGGATAATATTCCGGTAAACGCACCGGGTGTCGTTTTCGATGGTGATGCAGACCCGGTCACCGTGCTTGACTCCGGTCTGCAGAAACAGGGAGCGGGGAATATTGGTCCACAGGCTACCGAATCGCACATCCAGCACATCGATGGTGCCGCAAACAGCAGCGCCCTCCATGTGAGGCTCCACAATGGGTAGACTCACAAGACTGTCCACAGGAAGTTCCGGTCCAACGCCTTCGAAATCAATGATCCCGGAAGCCAGTCGGGCACCGGTGTAGGCATAAACATCCCGGCCATGGAAAGTGTAGCTTTCGCCGGAAAGGGGCAGACGGTTAACATGTTCATCAATTTCCCGAACAGCGGCGATGCCTTCCAGACGAATGACATGGGTCAAGGCTCCATTGTCCGGGGTGGCAATATAGCGGCCGGAATTGGTCTTGACCACAACGCTCTTCCGCTCGGAGCCAACACCGGGATCCACAACAGAAACAAATACGGTTCCCTGTGGCCAGTAATTGATGGTCTGAATCAGCCGATAGCTGGCTTCCCAAATGCTGTAAGGGGTAATATCATGGGTCAAATTATGGATTCTCAGATCGGGATGGACACTATAAGCCACGCCGTGCATAGCACTGACGGCACCGTCCACCAAACCGAAATCGGTTTGAAATACCAAAGGATGCATATCACAAACCTCCCAATTTACTAACAGTTTCATGATACCTTTTTTGCGGAGAAAAGTCAATGATTGGAAGCAGAAAAGGGGAAAGACGGAGGAGGGAAAAGAGGTCCGAGTGTCGGGATTCGGTGCCTTATGCGGATCGAGGATGGGGAAAGGTCCGAGTGTCGGGATTCGGTGCCTTATGCGAATCGTGGATGGGGAAAGGTTCGAGTGTCGAGATTCGCTTCACTATGGTGTCGATCCCGTCGAGCCGGGATCGTGCAACACCCCACCGGGGTGTTGCATTTAATGGTTCGAATCTCTCCACAGAAATAAAAAATCCAGAACAGTGAATACTGTTCTGGATTTTTTGGTCCGAGTGTCGAGATTCGAACTCGAGGCCTCTTGAACCCCATTCAAGCGCGATACCAAACTTCGCCACACCCGGATTTTGCTTGCCGCTCTCGGCGACTTTGCTATAATAGCACACCTTGCCGAAAAATGCAAGCATTATTTTTCGTTTTTTTAAAAATTTTTTTCAGAGGGAAAATCAACCCTGTTTTGCCGGTTTATTGAAGAAAATGGAGCTGCCGGATAAACACAGCTTGTCCGGCGCGGACTCCTGGTAAGCCTCGGATGTAAAGCGCATCAGATTCCGGGAGACGGAAATGACTTTCACTTTTACCAGCACATCTTCGCCGGGAACCAAAGGACGGTGGTAATCCACAGACAGCTGTACCGTGGGAGCCGTGCCGTCATCCTGCTTGCAGCAGTGAGCCACGAACCCCATAGCCTGGTCTACCACGGTAGCGCACATGCCGCCGTGGAGAGTTCCAAAACCGTTGCGCATCCAGGGGAAGGTACGGCAGCGCATGATGACGACTCGTTCCATTTCATTATAGCCCAGAACCTCATAATGCATCTGGACACCGATGGAGTCCGGAGCAATGACAGTAAGTTCCTCAATTCGTGCCTGGACCTTTTTGCCCAGCGCGGGGGAAATCAGTTCCATTTGTTTATTCGCCTCGCTCGCTGGAAACCACCTTACCGATGTTCCACAGATGGGCTACGGTCCGTTCGGCTTCCTTCTTTTCCTCTTCGTTGTCATATTCCACGTAGACGGTGTGGGCGCTGCAATCGGCGCACTCCACCTGGACACTCCAGCCGCCCTCGTGCATAATCAGACCGGCACCCCGGCAGATGGGGCATTCTTCCAGCATAATGATTTCTTCCATGGTATATTCTCCTTATCTAAAGACGCTTTCGTTAATATCGTACACCTCTACCCGACGGCAGCGGACAAAATCCGCCTTGTACTGGGGCAGGTACTTTTCGATGGCAGCGGAAAGCTGCATGGGATTTAAGGTGGGGTTCTGGCAGCAGACCAGGGCCTCCAGCTGCAGGGTATTCTCATCCGCGGCAGAAATGGCAATCCGGCGAATCAACGGGATGATATTTTCCTCCTTGATGCCGTTCTTGCTCTTCTTTTCTACAACAACTTCAGTCTGTGCAAAAAGTGCTTCCATATCCGCCTGGGCATGTTCGGGAATACCCTTGTCATATTCCAGGGAAACCACGCACTCCAACAATGCCAGATGCTTGATCTTTGCTCCCTCGTCGTATACTTCCAAGACGTTCACACCCGCTACCAGAGCGGCATTCAGCCGGGTGAGGATTTCTTCATTGGGAATCTTCTCTCCGTACAGATCGAAGTCCAGCAGCTCACAGCCGCTTTCCACGCCCAGACTCAAGGGCAAGGCAATGGAAACAGAGGGACGGGGATTGTAACCCTGGGTATGGGTCAGAGGAAGCCCGGCCCGTTTGAACGCACGCTGGAACAGCCGCATGAGATCCAGGTGGGAAATGTAGATGGCCTGCCCGGTCTTTTCAAACAGCAGTCTAGGCATCGCACTCCACCTCCTTCAGCAAGCAGTTGGCACCGCAGCCGGCACAGCCTTCCCGGCAGTCGGGGGTGACCCGGTTTTCGTAGGCCCGCTTCCGCTCCAGCTTGAGGAATTTCTTACTTACGCCCACATCAATGGTGTCCCAGGGGAGAATTTCCTCCTCATCGTAGCCACGTGTGGTGTAGAAATCTTCCTCAATACCGCATTCCCGGAAAGCATCGTACCACTTGGAATAGTTGAAATATTCATCCCATCCATCCAGCCGGGCGCCGTTGCGAACAGCAGCCTCGATGACAGGGCCAAGACGGCGGTCGCCTCTGGCAAACACTGCCTCCAGACGGCTTAAATCCGGGCCATGGTAGTCGTAGGTAATGGATTTGGAATAGAAATGCTCTTTCAGCAGACGGCATCGCCGCAGGTATTCCTGGGGCGTGATCTGCTTTTCCCACTGGAAGGGGGTGTGGGGCTTGGGAACGAAGTAAGCGGTGGCCACGTGGACCCGCAGTCCCCGCTTTTTGTTGGTGGCATTGGCCTGCCAGGTCTTGATGACCTTGTAAACCAGGTCGGCAATGCCCAGCACATCCTCATCGGTTTCCGTGGGCAGACCCAGCATGAAGTACAGCTTTACATTGTTCCAGCCGCCGGAGAAAGCATTGGCGCAGGTGTTGAGAATCTCTTCCTCGGTCAAATTCTTATTAATTACATCCCGAAGCCGCTGAGTACCGGCTTCCGGTGCAAAGGTCAGACCGCTCTTGCGGACAGTCTGCAGTTTTTCCATCAGTTCCCGGGAGAAGTTGTCCGCCCGAAGGGAGGGAACGGAAAGGTTGATGCGGTTTTCCACGCAGTAGGGAATCAGTTCGTCGGTCAGATCCTTCAGTCCCCGGTAATCAGAGGTGGAAAGGCTGGAAATAGTGATTTCGTTGTTGCCGGAATTCTCCATGATTTCCACAGCCTGCTTATACAGCACTTCCGGGCTCTTTTTCCGGACAGGGCGGCAGGAAAAGCCAGCCTGGCAGAAACGACAGCCCCGGATACAGCCCCGGAAAACCTCCAGATTTGCCCGGTCATGGACGATTTCTGTGGAGGGAACGATCATCTGGGTGGGGAAGAAAGCGTTATCCAAATCCTCGATGATACGCTTGGTGATGGTTGCAGGAGCATCCTCCAGAGGCACAATGGCAGATAGGGTGCCATCAGCATTGTACTCATGCCGATAGAAGGAGGGGACATACACACCGGGAATCTTGGCAACCTCATGAAGGAACTGATCCTTGCTCCAGCATTCGGCCTTGGCCTTATCGTACAGAGATACGATTTCCACAGTAATATCCTCACCCTCACCCAGGGAGAAGAAATCAATGAAATCCGCCAGAGGCTCCGGATTGAACGCACAGACACCGCCGGCGAAGACAATGTTCTTCAGTCCGTGACGGTCCTTGCTGTGCAGGGGAACTCCGGCCAGATCCAGCATATTGAGGATGTTGGAGTAAGCCATCTCATAGCCAATCGTAAAGGCGATCATGTCAAAATCCTTCACTGCGTCCTGGCTTTCCAGAGCCCACAGAGGCAGATTGTGCTGCCGCATAGCTTCTTCCATATCACCCCAGGGAGCGAAAACACGCTCACACCAAACGCCGTCCATCCGGTTCATGACGCCATAAAGAATCCGCATACCCACATTGGACATGCCGATCTCATAAGTATCCGGAAAACAGAAGGCCACCCGGACACGGGTATCTTCTTTGTTCTTCTGGATTTCGCCCCATTCGCCGCCGGTGTACCGGGCAGGCTTTTGAACAGTGGGCAGAATCCGCTGCTTTAATTCGGTCATAGTGTTACCTCATTTCATTGGTAGCACTATTGTACAGCTAGTTTCGATTCTTTGCAAGGTCTTTTTCGTTCCAATACCCGCAAGACCAGAATCCAGACAATGGAAATCGACAGAAACCCCATGGAACGGCTGAAAACGCAGGCGAGGATACAGAAGGACATTAGAAAGATTTTTTCCACCAGGGAGGAAAGAAAAGCCGCTTGTTTTTCCGACAACAACATTCTTGCTGCGCATCGGAGGACGCGTCCGCCATCCAGAGGGAAAACGGGAATCAGATTGAAAAAACCCTGGATCCCGGCGCACAGCGCAATTCGGGGAAATTGATGGACCAGAAGCAGTAGTGCGAAGCTTCCGGCAGGGCCAGCGGCTGCACAGAGCAATTCCGTTTTGGAATCCAATGGTGGCGTTTGTATTTCCATACCGCTGATACCAACATGAATACCGAATACAGATTTTTTCGTGAGAAACAGTCCCAATAAGTGACAACATTCATGAACTGCAGCGGCAACCATAGCTGACATTATCCAGGAAATGGGCAATGTCAGCAGAAAAAAGGCCCCCAGAAGACAGGCCCATCCGTCAAGGGTGATCCGTGTGGCTGACAATGTCCCGGCAAAAATGTTCCAAAGCTTCGGAAATTGGCTCCCCATTGCGCAGTTCCTCCACAAAAACCTCTGCTGCTGCCATTGCAGGCTCCGCTCCACCGGGAAAAAGAAGATTCCCCAAAAGCGTGCGTCCCTGGGGCCAGAAGGAATTTACAAGCATACAGAAGGCAAGAAAAAAGGAAGCAGTCATCAGAACAATGCGAATCCCGGAAAAGATATCTTTTGGTATGTGCTCCGGATTCTTTCCGTACCGGATTTGATAACTCATGGCATCACCTCGGAGAATTTTATGCATTCGATTAAGAATTATGCAGTAATTCCCAGGATATGACGGCTTTTGACTTGACAGCGAAGGATTTTTTCATTATAATATTTTGGCTATCGGGGTGTGGCGAAGTTTGGTATCGCGCATGGTTCGGGTCCATGAGGCCAGGGGTTCGAATCCCCTCACTCCGACCAAAAATCCGGTGACCATTTATGTGGTCGCCGGATTTTTAATGAGTAAGGGGATTCGAAGATTTCAATGCAACAGTCCTGTGGACTGTTGCTCGGCGGGTAGGGACCCGGCGACACCTTATGTTGTGCCATAAGGCACAACAGCAACGAATCCCCTCACTCCGACCAAAAAATTGTACGTAACCGATTAATGTTATGTGTCAGCCAATTACCACTTGCCACAGCCCGATTCCTCTGTTAAACTAAAGAAAAACCCATGGAGGAAACCTTATGACTCGATTTTTTGTGGAGCCGGAGGAGCTGCAGCCGGAATTTCTGGTGCTGACGGGAGAAAATGCCCAGCATGCCAAGGTGCTGCGTCTGAAAAACGGTGAAGAGGTGTTGGTATGTGACGGACAGGGCCGGGAATGCCTTTGCACCGTCAGCGATGTGAGTCCCGGGCAAATCAGTCTGGTGGTGAAAAAGCGGCAGGAAAGCGAATCAGAAGCCGCCGTTAAGGTCAGTGTCTATATGGCCTTTCCCAAGGCGGACAAGTTGGAGCACGTGATTCAGAAGGCAACGGAACTTGGTGCCTACGAGATTGTTGCCTTTCCTTCCGCCCGTTGCATTTCCAAACCCGATGAAAAGAGCCTGAAAAAGAAACTGGAGCGCTGGCAGAAAATTGCCGCCTCCGCTGCGGAGCAGTCCGGCCGGGGACGCATCCCGGAAGTATTGACCGTTGGCAGCTATAAAGAGGCCCTGGAACGGGCGTCCCTGGCGGAAAAAGCCATTCTCTTCTATGAAAATGAACGTGCCACCACCCTGCGGATGGCCCTGGAAGCAGGGGAGTATCACACCATTAGCCTCCTTACCGGCCCCGAAGGCGGTCTGGAGGAGCGGGAAGTGCAGCAGGCACAGGAAGCCGGGCTCCAGGTCTGCACCCTCGGAAAGCGGATCCTGCGCTGCGAAACAGCCCCACTTTGTGCCCTGTCCGCTGTCATGTACGCCAGCGGGGAATTCTAAAAAAATGCCAGTCCTTAGGGACTGGCATTTAATATTAATGATGGTCTTCACTGTGGTGGTAGTCCGGGCAATTGGGATCATTGACGCAAGCGTCTGTATGCTGATGGACGGTATCGGCGGAAGGTGCATAGACATTTTTACGAATGTGCACATTGCCGCTCATGGCGCTGACATCGATGGTACAGCCGCCATTTCCGCAGATGTAGCGATTATTGCTCACCTCGTAGTCAAAATCAGACTGGAACTTACCGCTCATGGCATCCAGCTTTACGGAGAAGCCTGCGTCCTCAGGCAGGGTGATGTCCAGATTGCCGGAGGCTGTATCCAGATCCATGGACTGGGGGACATTCTGCAGATTGGCAACAATGGAGGCGGAGGCACTGTCGCAGTCCAATGTGACCAGAGTACCGGAATAAATTATATCACCGGATGCAGTATCCACATCCAGGTGCATCACATTGCAGTTTTCAAAGCCAATTGCGCCGCTGGCAGTATCAATCTCAACATTGTTGGAGCAAAGCTTGTGTACCTCCAGCTTTGCAGAGGCTGCGTCGATTTCTAAGTTCTCACAGAGCCAATTCTCCGGAATTGCCACTGTTAGGTTTTTCTCCGGGGGCCCGCCAAAGGGGATACCGAAACTGAAATCTTTCAAATCCTCTTCGCAGAATTGGATTTTCAGCTTACCGTCGGAAACGCTGTAAGAAAGCACATACTTTTCATCTCCGCTGTAGTCATCCCAGAAGCGGATGTCTTCGGTCTGGGCCCCGGGCAAGATGGTGATGGAACCAGATACCCACTCGATTTCTATCTGCTGGATGCCCTCCGTGCCCACCGCACCGTAGGTGCCGCTGTCATCCATGGCTACGGGACCGGTGGTTCCGGTTCTGCGTCTGGAAGAGAACAGACCAAAGCCGATCCCTGCTGCCAACAGACTCACAAGAATGGCAATAAGAACACTGTAAATTACGATTCTAACAATGGCATTAGCTTTCATGTTTTACTGCCTCCTTCAGATCCAGAATGGCTTTCACCAGCCCCCAGACGGCGCCCATAATGGGGAAAATCAGCCAGGTAATGTACCAGGCACCGGTGGAGAAGCTGATAATGAAATAAAGAACAAGTCCGACCGCATTGATAATGGATTTGACGGCCCTCCGCAGTTCCTCCTGGGGGGTCATGTTCGTGTTTGACCTGGCCTCCGCTTCGATTTCCACGGATTTCTTTCCACCCAAAATGATCAGCACCGTAGCCACAGCCACAATGGCCAGCAAACCGCACAAGCCGATGGTTTCCATTCCCAATTCCGCCAGGATGAACATGGGCAGGGGACAGAGGATATAAAGACCGATGGCAATAGCCCGCATCAGTTTTTTGGTAGGTGTATCATTGTCTTTGGTTTCCTTTTTTATCCAGGCATAGCTGACAGCAGGAACATCCTGGTTCTGAGTCCCCAGAATCTCATTGATATCACCAATACCCGCAATGGCAAGCCGGTAAGCTGCTTCGGGAACCTTACCCTCGGCAATCAGATCATCGTACCGGTCCAGGGTGTTCTGTAAAATTTCCTGCTTCATATCCTCGCAGTCCCTGGCCCCTGCGAAGAGAAGGTCCACATATTGGATCAGTTTTTCTTTCATAATCATTCCTCCACATGAAGAAGCTTATCCATGATTTCTTTGGTTTCCTGCCATTCCCCCAGCAGGCGGCGGCAGGCATCCCGGCCGGAGGCGGTGATGGTGTAATACCTTCGTCTGGCACCGGCCCCGCTGTCGCCCCAGTAGGATGCAATGAAGCCCTGCTCTTCCAGACGTTTGAAAGCGGTATAGAGTGTGGCCTCCTTCAGTTCAAAGCGGCCGGAGGAGAGGGTGGAGATGGTTTTATTGATTTCGTAGCCGTAGCTGTCACCCCGGAGCAGACGGGCAAGAATAATGGCGTCGGTGTGACCGCGGATCAGATCACCGGCGATAGACATGTGCATCCCTCCTTTGTGGAATAATAGTAACACGAAGTACCTCGCCTGTCAAGGTATCTCGACAAAAAGTGTGAAGAGTGGAGCTTAGAGAGTGAAGAGAAAAGGCGGCAAAGCCATCTCATGAAACGAGAAACTTTGCCGCGATGTTTTTTGAGGAAAACAGAGCAAATAACTTCACTCTTCACACTCCACACTTCACTCTTATTTATGATACTTAGACCCTGCCTGGATGGCCTCTGCCCGGTACAGCTGCTCCAGCACCATGACACGGGCCAAATGGTGGGGGAAGGTCATGGGACCCATGCTGAGCTTAAAATCCGCCTTTTGCTTCACTTTGGGAGCCATACCGAAGGAGGAGCCGATGAGGAAGCAGGCGCTGGACTTGCCGGAATTCTTCACATCCCGGAGTTTGTCCGCAAAGGCCTCACTGCTCAGTTCCTTTCCCTCGGGGGTAAAAACGCAGAACCATGCACCCTTTGGGATTTTGGAGAAGATCAGATCCGCTTCCTTTTCCAGTCCTGCAGCGATCTCCGCAGGGGAAGGGTCTTCCGGAAGCCGCACCTCAGGTAGCTCCAAAAGCGTAAAACGGCAGTAGCCCCCAAGTCGCTTTTTGTATTCTTCCGCGGCGGAAATGTAGAATTTTTCCTTCAATTTGCCCATGGTGATCAAGGTAATGTCGAACATTGTATAGTTTCCGTCCTTCCATGTCATTGCGAACCAGTGCGCACACTGGTGTGGCAATCTCCCAATATCATGGCATAATTTTACCATCCCTCCCGCAAAAAGGCAATCATCATTTCGCTGCTATGTGGCATGGTAACCCTGGGAGGTGATACTCATGAAAGAAAAGAAGGAAGAAATCATCATCACAGACCCCTTCGGCAGCTACACGGGCCTCGTGAAGGACCCCAATGAAAAACCTGTCCAGGACGCGGACGATCTTTGAATGAGAAACATCCCGGGCATATGCCCGGGATGTGCTGTATTAAGCAATTGGGATATAAACCGTTTCCCCGTTTCCATCCCGGAACATCAAAGATTCCACCTGGCTGATGTCCAGAATACCGTCGTAAATATCAAACAGGGTAAAGTAGACCATCTTCTCCCGGTCCTCAAAACCGCCGCTGCCGCTGCCGCAGCGATACTCACTGCCGTCTTTCATGCGGACACCTAGGACCGACTGGGGCATTTCCACCAGCTCGTCCCAGCCCTCCCAGACCTCCGACAGCTGATACCGGGCTTTAACGGTTTTCTGTCCGATCACAGCTTCCAGCAGGACAACTCCACTGTTACCGATTTCGGCATTGGGGGTAACGGTGACGCTGTCTTCCGTACCGGTGAGGGTCCATCTCAGCTCCCATTTGCCTTTTACCAGGGGAATATCCTTGCCTGCCTTATCGGACTGAGCATTGATGCTGCGGAAAGTGACCACGATCTCCTTATTCAGCCAGCGACCATCGGCCTCGTCAAAGGTGATATGGTGGGTGTACTCCAAACTGCCATCATCAGCTACAAAATCCAGAATTGCGGATTGATATTCGTCGTCCCGGAACTGCACGGGCTCTCCTGTGGAAATATAGACCCATTCTCCGTCTTTGTTTACTGTGGTTCCGTGGTAGAAACCGCCGTTCTGCATGGAATAAAAATCCGGTTGACCGTCAATGGTAATGTCTGGCCATGTGCCGGGCACCTGATCCTCCGTCAATTCAAGTCCTTCGATCCGGAAGGTGATTTCTGCCTGGAAATTGTCCACAAGGGTCTGAACGGCAGTGATGGTTACGCCGTTGCTCGTAGCGGACAGCACAGTACCCTCTTCCTGCTTGTTTTCCAGCATTACGGACAGGCCGCTGTTTTCCGCCTGCTGCTTCACATCCTCGGAAGGATTATACCGGTTCTGGGCATTCTTGGACCACCGGGTAAATACAGCCGCGCCGGTCAGCATCATGATCAGCAGCGCTGCTGCGGCGGCGATCAAAACCAGCTTTCTGCAGGTCATAGTTTTGTTTTTCATAGTCGTTTCCTCCATCCGGGCCATTAAGCCCTGTGCCATTGCGGCCTTGCGTTCCGGGGAAAAGTGAATGGCATCCATGGAAGTTACATATTCTGTTTTCATATTGCGTTTCATTGGGATCAATGGCTCCTTTCCCTGGTAAGGTATGTCCGCAGCTTCTTCCGCCCGCGGGAAAGATACTGCTCAATGGTATTTTGGGATTTCCCCAAAATTTGAGCGATCTCCCTGGCGGAATATTCTTCGTAGTAGAAAAGGTAAAGACTGATGCGATAATTCTCCGGCAAAGTTTTGAGTGCATCCAGAATTTCCGCATCCGGAACCGACGGTGCTGCCATGGCAGCCGCATCCTCCAAAGGGGCTGTACGCCGGAAAAACGCGCTGCGCAAATGATCCTTGCAGGCATTGACTGTGGTGCGGATGATCCATGCTTTTTCATGTTCCATGGTATCAAACTGGGGCTGTAGGGTCAGATATTTCAGAAATACAGTCTGGCAGATATCCTCTGCATCATAGGTATGTTTTAGATAACTGTAACTGATCCTTAGGATCAGATCCGCATACAGTGAAACAAGCTGTTTCGCTTGTGCATCATTCATCAGAGCGTCACCTTCCTTTCGTTTTTTGAGGCCTCTATCCTTAATACGATTCAAATGTTCAAAAGCTGACAGCATTATAACAGAAAAAATGTGGAATGCCAATTTTGACATTCCACATTTTCTTATTCTCCCTTATACTTCCGCCTGGTGGCCAGGCCGCCCCGGATGTGCCGCTCCTGCTTGTTTACATCCAGAACCTGCCGAACCTGCAGGTAAAGTGCATAATTGTACTGTTTCAGCCTCTGGGATAGGTCCTTATGTACCGTGGATTTGGATATGCCGAATTTCTGGGCAGCTGCCCGGACGGTGGCACCGGTTTCAATCATGTACACAGCCAGTTTGCAGGCCCGATTTTCCATAGGTTCTGTCATAGGCTCCCCTCCGATGCTGTGTGCTCTGTGCAGTCTATGTGAGAAACAGGCGATATATGCCTCCTTGACACAAGGCAGGGAAGGGGATAGAATATAGAAAAATATCAGCTTAGGAGTGATCTCATGTTTTACTTCAATAACGATTACAGCGAAGGCTGCCATGAAAAGGTGCTGCAGGCGCTGACGGCAACCAACCTGGTCCAGACCCCCGGCTACGGTGAGGATGCCTACTGCGCTGAAGCTGCCCGGAAAATCCGCGCACTTTGCGGTAGGGAAGACCTGGCTGTCCATTTTCTGGTGGGTGGTACCCAGGCAAACTTGACGGTCATTGATGCCGCTTTGCGCCCCCACCAGGGTGCACTTTGTGCCTGTTCCGGCCACATTCATGTCCATGAAACCGGTGCGGTGGAAGCAACAGGTCACAAATGTCTGGCACTGCCCTCTGAGGATGGAAAAGTGACTGCCAAGCAGGTGGAGGACTACGTACTGGCCCACCGGGCAGACAGTGCCTTTGAGCATATGGCTCAGCCCAAATTGGTGTACATTTCCAATCCCACGGAACTGGGTACGCTTTACACCCTTTCCGAGCTGGAAGCTCTGTCCGAAACCTGTCACAAGCTGGGCCTTTATCTGTTCCTTGACGGTGCGCGGTTGGGCTATGGCCTGGTGGCAAAGGACTATGACGTGACCATGACAGACATCGCCCGGCTGTGCGATGTGTTCTACATTGGCGGCACCAAGGTTGGCGCTCTGTTTGGTGAAGCGGTGGTCATTGGCAATCCTGCCATTGCAGAAGATTTCCGCTATATCATCAAGCAGCACGGCGGCATGCTGGCCAAGGGCCGTCTGCTGGGCGTTCAGTTTGACGTACTGATGACGGACAATCTGTATTTTGATATTGCTGCCCATGCCGTATCCCTTGCAGACCGGCTGAGAAGCTGTTTTGACGAACTGGGTTACCCCTATCTGGTCCCCGGTATCACCAATCAGATTTTCCCCATTCTTCCGGATAAGCTGCTGGCGGAACTGGAAAAAAATTTCGTATTCTGCGAGCAGGAACGGGTGGATGCAACCCACCGTGCTGTCCGGTTCTGCACCAGCTGGGCCACCACAGAGGAATCCGTGGATGCCCTGTGTAATGCGCTGCGCTCTTTGACGAAAGCCTAATGTTTACAGCTTGTTTACTGGATTTTTTTAACAACTTGCGGTATACTTGCTGAAAAGGGGGTATGCGGAATGCATATCGATAAGAAAATGATGAAAAAAGTATTCCTGCTCATTGCAGGAAGCATTCTGTTTGCCTGGCTGGTTTTGGATACGGCCCGGGCCACGGCGTTGTTCCGGTCCTTCTGGGGCCTGATTTCTCCTTTTGTACTGGGAGCCGTTATTGCGTTTGTTTTCAATGTTCCTATGCGGGCCATTGAGAATCACCTGGAGATCCGCAAAACCGGCCTGCGTCGGACGTTATCCATCCTGCTGACCATCGGTGCTATGGTGCTGGTGATTTGGTTTGTGGTGGAACTGCTGGTGCCTCAGATTGGTTTGACCATTGATACCCTTGCGCTGACCATTCCTGCTTTCGTAGAACGTACTGCCAACAAGCTGATGGTTCTGATGGAAGAAAATCCGGAACTGAAGGAATGGATTCTGGAAGTGACCAAACTGGAAAGCATTGACTGGAACAGCATACTGAAAAACACCCTGTCTTTCCTCAGCAATCGCTTCACCACCTGGATGGGCGGTGCTGTAAATGTGATCGGCAATGTGACCAGCGGCATCGTTAACCTGGTCATCGGTATTGTGTTTGCACTGTACTGCCTGTCCCGAAAGGAAATTCTGGCCCGGCAGGGCAGACGGATTCTCTATTCTGTATTGTCTGAAAAGCACGCAGATGAAATCATCCGTGTCATGCGGCTGACCAATGTGACCTTCAGCAACTTTATATCCGGCCAGGCACTGGAGGCTGTGATTTTGGGGTGCCTCTTTGCTGTTGCCATGGCCCTGTTTAAGATGCCCTATATTCCCCTGGTCAGTGTAACCATTGGCGTTACAGCACTGATTCCTGTTGTGGGTGCTTTCGTTGGCTGCGTGGTGGGCGCCTTCTTCATTCTGGTGGACGACCCTCTGCTGGCGCTGACCTTTGTGGCTATGTTCCTGGTGATCCAGCAGTTGGAGAACAATCTGATCTACCCCAGAGTGGTGGGAACCTCCATCGGTCTGCCCGGTATGTGGGTACTGGTGGCTGTTACCATCGGTGGTGAACTGATGGGTGTGGGCGGTATGCTGCTGATGATCCCTCTGGCCTCTGTGCTGTACACTTTGGCCCGGGAATTTACCGATAAGCGACTGGCGGAGCGAAACATTCCTCTGGAAAAGCTCCAGGCCCAGCCCCCGGAAATCAAATCCCAATTCCAGCAAAACAAAGAACGCAAAGAGCGAATCAAACTGCAGAAAATGCGGGAAAAGTTTATGCAAATGCACAATCAGAAAAAGAAATGATAAAAACAGACGGGCGATGCCCGTCTGTTTTCATACCTGGGTAAATTCGTAATCCTCAAATTTCAGCATATCGCCCACATCCACACCAAAGGGAAGCAGGGCAATAGCCACCTCAGAAACGATGCCGCTGTCCTGGTATTTGACATAGGCATAGTCGCCTCGGATATCAATGATGGTGCAAATCATGTTGGTTCTCCTTTATCGGATGAAATTGGTGAATACCTTTTCCTCGGGCTGGGGCAGGCCGGAGGCCTCTTTTTCCCGGGAAATGGCCCGCATCATAAAGACCATGTTTTTTGCGAGGTTCCGCATGGTGCGGATACCCTCCATATCCTGTGCTGCTTCACCGGGCTTGCTGCCGTGGATCATGTTCCAATAGCTGCTGGAGGCAATGGGCATCTGGGAAATGGAAAAATACTTGTTCAGCACATCGAAAGCGGCGGTGCAGCCGCCCCGGCGGGCGCATACCACAGCGGCACCTACCTTCATACGAAGATCATAGCCGGCGCTGTAAAACAGCCGGTCCAGGAAGCTGATGAGGGTACCGTTGGGCGATGCGTAATAGACAGGGCTTCCCACCACAATGCCATCCGCGTCTTTTAGCTTCCGGGCGGTCTCGTTGACCAGGTCATCAAAGACGCACTTTCCGCTTTTGTAACAGAAACCGCATGCGATGCAGCCCCGGATATTCTGGGAACCAACCTGGATAGTTTCTGTTTCTACACCTTCGGCAGCAAATACTTCCGCCATCTGTTCCAATGCAAAGGCAGTGTTGCCATGAATTTTCGGACTGCCGTTGATCAAAAGTACTTTCATATCGGTACTCCTTTAAGAAATTCGCTCCTGGTTTCTCTGGGCAGAATGGTTTTGCGTTAGGCGATTAAGGTATACTCGGAATTCGTCCCTGCACTTACGGCCTTAAACCTGAAAATTCAGATTATGTGCGATAAGTGGAATTAACGTAATTCCACAGCCTGTTTTCGCCCTGAAACGTCCCGGAAATCAGGTAGAACGGTCTTCTTATTTAATTTGATAGTTTATTACAGAGTGAGAAAATGTGAGATAACATACACCATTGGTTATATGTTGGCTTTCTGGATAAAAACAAATTTGATGTATATGCGCTGTGTATTATCGCTCACTTCGCTCAGTACTGTTAGCGTTATTAATATATCACGATTGTTGAAAGCTTTCAACTATCATTATGAAGGGTTCTTCTGATACAGAAGGGGAGAGATACCCATGACTTTCTTAAACTGTTTGGAAAAATAGCTGGCATCGCTGATGCCAACCGACAGGGCAACCTCCTGAACGGATCTCTTTGATTGCCGGAGAAGTTTGCATGCCATCTTGATCCGCTTCTCCAAAATGAAGTCCGAAATTGTCTTTCCAGTCTCTTCGTGAAACCGGGTGGACAGATAGTTGGGACTTAGAAACTGATCTGCAGCGATCTCCTTTGTAGAAATCGGGTTAGCCAGATTCAAATCAATGTATAGTATTGCTTTTCGAATCGGCTCGGAGTATACTGCAACTGAGTAGTTGTGTGCCAGATAGCAGTACCGCCGGAGCATTTCCACAACCAACAAAGCAAGCGCTTCCATAGTCTCTGCCTGTTCGATCCGGATGCCAAAGTCGGAGGAAGATTCGTGGATATAGATCGGGTGGACATGGTTGCCCTCAATGGCTTTCCGGAAGAGGGTGTTCATGGTGTGAACACTGTTTTTGAAGTCCCGAAGCCCATCGGAAGAGGTAGGCACTGCTTTCTGGGAGGGCGATTGCATCAAGGTACCATAGTCGATAATTGCCTGAAATGCACGTGATTCATCGCCGCTGGCGATTGCCTCCAACAGCTTATTCTCTGCCCGGTACCGGGCATCGATCAGCTGCATTTCCCGGTTCATATCATAGTTGCTTTCTTCGGGTGCACCGACCGTATCCTGCGAATTCTCCTTAGTCGAAAAGAACAGCGTCATCACTTCCGACAAGTCGACTACATCGCTATTTCTGTTTCGCTGTGCAATTTTTAGGATATCTGTCTGAAAAGAATCGATGTTAATACGGTACCCCTTTTGTAGAAATATACTTTTATTTTAAGAATACAGGAGAAAATTACAAAAATCAAGTAGCATCCTTATAGAAAAGGAAAGACTGTACTCTGAAAGGAAGAATTATAATGAAAGCTTCTTTTTCCCTTATGGAGAAAAAAGTAAATTTAGATCAGATCGAGGGCAGATTTTCAGCTTTCGCCAAGGTTCCTTATGGACTTCCCGTGCGGCTGAGTAAGCCCCTGGCAGAAGACGGTTACGGAACGATCACCGTTAACGGACAGCCGGTGTCGAAAGCTACCAGCTTCTACATGGATATTGTGGTGAACATGCACTGTATGCTGGTGCCGGTTGGAGAGGTTGCAACGGAATATGGAAAAGAATATACCATTTCTTTCTTCGGGTTCACTGCCGCGGATGGAACTCTCTTCCGGAATCAGTCCTTCAAATTCCGGACTTTACCCAGAGGGGTGAAAGACCCGGCCTATGCCCAGCATGATGAGGTCGCGCTGCAGGCAGCAAGAGAGGGTATCGTCCTGCTAAAAAATGAGGGAAAAGTTCTGCCTCTGCCCAAGAATGCGGTACTGAATTGCTTCGGCGCAGCCCAGTTTATGTTCCGTAATTCTTCTACCGGTGCAAGTCTAATCAAGCCCCGGTGGCAGGCTAACTTCCACCAATCCATTCAGGAACATTCCACTTTTACTGCCAACGAAGAAATCTCATGTATGTACCGTTGCCTGAAAGATATTGTCCCCACACAGCAGCAACTGACGCAGGCAAAGGAAAAAAGCGATACGGCAATCATTCTGATTTCCCGCACCTCCGGCGAGTTCAAGGATAACAAGCCCTGCAAGGGCGGCTACTATTTGACGGACGACGAGTGGGCCATGGTGGAAGCCGTGGCTGCTGCGTTCCCCAAAACCGTTGCGATCATCAACACCGGCTATCCTATCGAGATGGGCTGGATTGACAAGTTGGGAATTCAAGGTGTCATCTACACCGGCTTTGCAGGCCAGGCAGCAGGCTATGCTTTGATGGAAATTCTGGACGGAAGAACCAATCCCAGCGGCAAGCTGCCGGATACTTTTGCTGTTGACTATTTTGATTATCCCAGTGCGAAAAACTTCATTAACTTTGGAGAGACTGAAAAACTCCCGGGAGAAAAGGACTACGGCGTCCATCTGTACTACGAGGAAGATATCTATGTAGGTTACCGCTACTTTGCGACCTTCGACAAACAGGTAGCCTATAGCTTCGGTCATGGCCTAAGCTATACCGATTTTGAGATCACCTACGGCGATGCAGTTTGGGATGGGGATACAGTAAGCATGACTGCTACCGTCAAAAATGTGGGCAGTGCATCCGGCAAGGAAGTGGTCCAACTCTACATCGGTGCTCCCGACGGGAGCTTGGAAAAGCCTGCAAAGGTGCTGGCGGCTTTTGAAAAGACTCGCTTGCTGAATCCCGGTGAGAGCCAAACTCTGACGCTTACGGCAAATACAATTGACTTTGCGTCCTTTGATGAAACGCAGTCTGCCTATGTTCTGGAACGCGGAGAATACCATGTGTTTTGCGGAAATGCGCTGGATACAGCAAGCGATGTCTTTGGGTTTGATGTGGTATCGGATATGATTCTGCGGAAAACCGGAAGCATCAATCCTCCTTTGGAGGACTTCCACAGAATCACAAAAGCTGACCCGGAAACCCGTGGCGACTCTAAAATGGTATCTCTGGAGGAACGGATTCCAATTCCTGCAGTTCGTTCGGTTTACGATCCGAAGCCGCTGCCTGCTTATAGGGATAAGAAGATCACCTTCCCGGAACTGAAAGCAAATCACAGCCTGCTGGATCATTTTGTTTCCCAGATGACGGATGAAGAACTGTGCCGTCTGAATGTCTGCGGCGGCGCTAATTGGTATCTGCCCTGGGATGATGGCAGCGCCGGCAAATCTGTGGCACTGCCCAAGTACAAGCTGCCCTCCATTCGGGTCTCCGACGGCAACACGGGACTCAATCTGAACAAGCCAAACATCGGTATGCCCTCCAGTACAGTAATGGCTGCAACTTTCAATAAGGAGCTTGCTTTTGCTGTCGGTAAGGTGATCGGTGAGGAATCCAGGGAGCGGGGAATTGCTGTGAATCTTGGCCCAGGCATGAACATCCACCGAAATATTCTGAACGGACGCCACCCGGAATATTTCTCGGAGGATCCCTTTCTTGCAGGTACCATGGCAGGGCATCACGGAAAAGGCTTGGTATCAGCCGGGACAGGATGTACTTACAAGCACCTGTTCTGCAACAACTCCGATACATCCCGAAAGGGAAGCCATTCCATTGTTTCCCAGAGAGCTTTGCGGGAGATTTATTATAAGGCATTTGAGATTGCCATTGGCATTCAAATGCCTGCCTGCGTCATGACAAGCTATAATGCGGTCAATGGTATCTATCCCGCCGAGAATGCTGAGGTTCTGCAGGAACTTGTCCGGGGTGAATGGGCCTTTGAAGGTCTCATCATGACTGACTGGGGCACCTACGATACCGTTGATCCTGTGGAAATGGTCAAGGCAGGCAACTGCTGGCTGACGGAAGGAAATCCCAAGTATGTAAAGATACTCATGAAGGCAATTAAAAATGGACGACTGTCCCGCGCGACACTGGAAAACAATGTTCGGCCCTTGATCGATCTTGTTTTGAAAAGAGGATGATTACAGGAAGCGGGCTGGAACCTCTTCCATCCGAAAAGTTCTTTTCGGTGAAAAATCCGCACTGATTGTTTCAGTGCGGATTTTCTGATTCGGATGATAGACAAATATTGCAAATAATGTTTTGCTTGGTAATCATATCCAATGTCAAGGAAGGAAATTTACTGTTGCAGCAGGAAAAATGTTACGTATTGCTTGCTTCTGCATAACTGATAATCAAATAGTAGAAAAAGAATAAAATATTCAAAAAATAGCCCCTATCCAGGTGGAAATCCTGGATAGGGGCTTGGTTTCGTTAGTTATGAAATGTAAGGATTAGTCCTTGTACTTAACGCAGTGAAATCAGATAATTTCTGATTGTGTGCGATAAGTTAGAATATCGTAATCCCACAGCCCATTTTTGCCCCAAATACGCCCCAGAAAAAAGGGTGAACGATTTTCTTATTTTGTTTGATAATTTATCACAGCTTGAGAAATTGTTCGATAATTTACACCGTTGGTTTTTTGTTGGTTTTTTTGAGATGGAAAACCAATACTCCTTGATGGCTATACGATGATGAAAGCTTAGGGTTTTCGATGTGTAAATATCCAGAAAAAATGAATGTGACCATAAGGGGATATATACGTATTATCGGTTAATTCGCTCAGTACTACGATATGTATTAATATATCACGATAGGTGACAGTTTTCAACTAAGATTCTCGACATTTGACTGTATATTTTATCTTTATTGTTATCATCAAAGCTACAAAGAAGAAGCTCCCTGTGGTGTATTCCCCTGCGGCATTCTTCATCATTATTTTAATGTGTTCTTCTGATACAGTAGGGGAGAAACACCCATGATTTTCTTAAACTGCTTGGAGAAATAGCTGGCATCGCTGATCCCCACCGATGCCGCCACCTCCTGGATCGAGCATTTCGTTGTACGCAGGAGCTTGCAGGCCATCCTGATCCGCTTCTCCAGGATGAAGTCCGAGATGGTCTTGCCGGTTTCCTCGTGGAACCGGGTGGATAGGTAATTGGC